>JBJKQK010000178.1:0-7263 GCA_046705285.1 Terriglobia bacterium | reverse complement strand
TTGAAAATTTCAGATACTCCCATTGATGCTGCCGCCAGCGCACCAACAAGATTACTTTGCGTGCAAATCGACCCTATGGGCGTCCCACCTGAGGTCACCTGGAAAAGCCAACCATTGGAGTTTACTGAAACGATCGGGTTGGCAGCGTCAGTTTTCGCGCCAACGTTCAGGGGCGCTGAGCGGGATGCGAAACCTCTTGACAAACAAAGGCTACTATGCTAGTCTAGTACATGGAATCGCCCGGCTGGAAATGTCGGCTAGTTGAGATGTGCCGGGCAAGAATTAGCAGTCCGATTAGACTGCTATTTTGCCTGTAAATTGTTGAAAATGTGAAGCGTAGATTTTTGGCATTAAAAATGTGAGACAAAAAGTATTGTTTTTCAAAAACGAACCGGAGAAGTGATTGAAAACAAAGGATCGGCCTGAAAAACGAACCGAAAAAACGGCCAAACGAACCGAAAACGAAGCTACCGAAATTGTTGAAAACATTAGAGTGCATAAAAAACGAACCGGAACGAACCGAAAACGAACCGGAGCCGGCCTAGCCTATTTCCTGCCTGTAAAATCGCCTTCTTTGTGCTGTTTCCGTTGATCGAAAGGAAAAACGTCTAGCGGCGGCTTGATGCCACCATGCACCGATTGAAAAGGGTCTGGTTATGCCACCTGAAGTCGCCGCTACGGCTCAGGCAGTGGATTTTTCAGCAACCTGCCAGGCCGAAAAGGGGCCGCGGCGGGAAGACGCGCGGCGCGGAGAGCCTCTGGTCGTTTTGCGCGCCGTTGCGCCCTGTGGCCCCTTGGCACGGCGCTTCCCGTGCGCTCAATTGTTGAGGACGATCTGATCTGCCAATTCGGCCGCGTTCTTAATCGCTCTGGCTGCCTTACCTTGACGCTCCAAGGGAAGGCAACTAAAATTGAACCTTTATCCATCTCAAAGGATTCTGATAAGAGGCGCCATGCTCGATGGCTCGATCCCGGAAGGACTCACATTCGATGATGTTCTGCTTTTGCCCGCCCGCTCGGGGGTTCTGCCGGCGACGGCGGACACGCGCACGCAATTGACTGCGCGAATTACGCTGAACATCCCGATCGTCAGCGCCGCCATGGACACCGTAACCGAATCGCGCCTGGCCATTGCCCTGGCGCAGCAGGGCGGCATGGGGATCATTCATCGCACCATGCCTGTGGACCGGCAGGCCGTCGAAGTCGACAAGGTCAAGCGTTCCGAGAGCGGAATGATTGTGGATCCGGTGACCATCGGACCCCGTCAGAAGATCGCCGAGGCGCTCGAGATCATGGCCCGGTACCACATTTCCGGCGTGCCGGTGACGGAGAACGGCAAGCTGGTGGGGATCCTTACCAACCGCGACTTGCGTTTTGAGACCCGCACCGATCTCAAAGTTGAAGAGCGGATGACCCATGAAAACCTGATCACGGTTCCCGTGGGAACGACGCTGGATGAAGCCGAGCGGATTCTTCACCAGCATCGCATTGAAAAACTCCCGGTGGTTGATGAGAACTATGTGCTCAAAGGGCTGATCACCGTCAAAGACATTCAAAAGAAGATTGAATATCCGCGGGCTGCCAAAGACGCCCATGGGAGGCTGAGAGTGGGCGCTGCCGTCGGTGTCACGGGCGATTTTCTGGAGCGGGCTCAGGATCTCACCCGCGCCCAGGCCGACGTGATTGTCGTTGACACCGCCCACGGCCATTCCGAGCGAGTGTTGGCAGCGGTGAAGACGATCAAGCAGAAGCTGCCGGAGGCTGAGGTGATTGCGGGCAATGTGGCCAGTTTTGAGGGCGCCCGCGATTTGATTGATCTGGGCGTGGCGGGGGTGAAGGTTGGAATTGGGCCCGGATCCATCTGCACCACCCGGGTGGTGTCCGGAGCCGGCGTGCCCCAAATTACGGCCATCGCCGAATGCGCCCGGGCAGCGCGCAAAGCTGGTGTACCGCTGATCGCTGATGGCGGCGTCAAGTTTTCAGGGGACATCACCAAGGCCATCGCCGCTGGCTCCAGCGTCGTGATGATCGGGAGCTTGTTCGCGGGTACGGAAGAAAGCCCCGGCGAAACCATTCTTTACCAGGGACGTACCTTCAAATCCTACCGCGGGATGGGATCGCTGGGAGCGATGCAGGAAGGATCAAGAGATCGCTACGGCCAGGAAGAAGCGACCTCCAAACTGGTTCCGGAGGGCATTGAAGGACGGGTTCCCTACAAAGGCATGCTGGCTGATATGGTGCAGCAGCTCGTGGGCGGCCTGCGTTCCGGAATGGGTTATTGCGGCTGCTCCACCATCCCGGAACTTCAGCAGCGAGGCCGGTTCGTCAGGATTACCTCCGCCGGCTTGCGTGAGAGTCACGTTCACGATGTCATCATCACCAAGGAGGCTCCCAACTATCGCCTCGAATAATATCCCCCCTGCTGTCAAAAGTGGCAGCCGCTTGCATGCCTTCCTGTGGTGGCTGCCGGTCATGGTCTGGGCCGGCGTGATCTTCTACATGTCCACGAGGACCTTTGGGTCCTCCTTCAGTAACCGCCTGCTGAGGGACGTCCTTGCCGGCATTGACATTCAGGTCTCACACCACGTTTTTTATTTGCTGTCGTTTGGGTTCAGGAAGCTGGGGCACTTTACGGAGTATTCCATTTTCGCCATGTTCCTTTACTATGCCGTCAGTGATGATCATCGGGGCTTGTGGAATCCCAAAAGGGCCCTCGCCTGCATCGTTCTGGCAGGTCTCTACTCGCTGACTGACGAATATCATCAGAGTTTTGTGCCCGGGCGTGGGCCCTCGATTGTGGATTGCGGGTTTGACACAATCGGCGCGACCCTCGGAATGGTTATCGTCTATTTCGCGGGGGAAAGCCCTCCCAAATCGGAGGCAGGGCAGGAAACAATTAACGGGAGCAACTCCTCTCCATCCTGACGCGCCTGCGCGGCTCCGGAGCGGGCGGGAGCGCCTCAGGAGGGCAGGCTGGAGAGATCGAAGACCATGGCTGTTTCGTCACAGCGGAAATACTTCTCACATTGCAGGCAGTCGCGCCACACCTTTTGCGGAAGCGCGACCCGCTCGACAGGATAGAAACCCATCTTGGAGAAAAAGCCCGGGACAACCGTGAGCGCAAACACCCTTTTCAATCCCAGTCCTTTTGCCTCATGCATCAACTCGTTCACGATTGCCCGTCCCAGGCCGGCTGTCTTCTGCTGTGGATCTACGCATAGGGAACGAATCTCCGCGATCTCCTCGTTGTACAGCCGCAGCGCTCCGCAGGCCGTCACCTGATTCTCTTTTTCCGCCACGGTGAACTCCCAGACGTTTTCATAGAGTTCCGGGAGAGCGCGCGGAAGCATGACCTCTTCAGCCGCGTACTGATGGATCAGTTTGAACAAGGAAGGAACATCACTGAGACGAGCCTTGCGAACGAGCGGCAATTTTGTGCTTTCCCTGGACACGGGCGCTGTCACAAGAGCCTCCAGGGGAAACTGCGTGATGGTGTCAATTCCCATGCTCAATTGGATTGCATCAGCAGCACGAGAAGCGCCTTTTGGACGTGCAGGCGATTCTCGGCCTGATCATAGACAAGCGACTTTGAGGAGTCCATCACGGCGTCAGTCACTTCCTGTCCTCGATGCGCGGGAAGACAGTGCATGAACACCGCGTCCGCGCCTGCCACCTTCATCAGGTCTTTGGTCACCTGATAGGGAGCAAAGACCTGGCTCCGCAAATGGGCGGCATATTCCTGGCCCATGCTTGCCCATACGTCGGTGTACACCGCCTGAACGCCGGCGACCGCTTCCAGGGGGTCGCGGAACAGTTGGATCTTTGCGCCGGTTGTGCGGGCCACGGCCGTGGCCTGTTCAAGCATTTCTGTTTTGGGCTCGAACCCGGAGGGCGTGGCCACCCGAACTGTCGCACCGAGCTTGGCGCCCGTCAGCATCAGTGAGTGGCAAACGTTGTTGCCGTCGCCAATGAAAGCCAGCTTCAGGCCTCTCAGGTGGCCAAACTTCTCCTGCAGTGTAAAAAAGTCACCGAGCGCCTGGCAGGGATGCAGCAGGTCAGTCAGGGCATTGACGACCGGGATTGAAGCATTCTCGGCCAGCTCGACGACAGATTGGTGGGAATAAGTGCGCGCGACAATGCCGTTCACCCAGCGGTCGAGGTTCCGGGCAACGTCTTTGATTGATTCCCGCTCGCCCAGGCGCGGCTTGGAATGGTCCAGGTATATGGCAAAACCGCCCATGCTGGTCATGCCCACTTCGAAGGTGACACGTGTACGGAGCGAAGGCTTCTCAAAGATCATCGCCAGTTGTTTGTCGGCAAGCGTGTGAGCGTAGGATGCCGGTGATGCCTTGATGTGCGTGGCGAGGTCAAAAATCATGCGGACATCATTCAACGTGAGGTCCTGGTCTGAGATTAAGTCGTGCATGCTAAGCCGTTCCTGTTTTTCCATAGTCGCAACGGGCGTCATGCTCGCACCCCCTTTTTTTTCATGCTTGCAACAGATATTAGAATCGAGCGCAACACCTCGATTAATTGATCGACATGCTCTCGCTGAATAACCAACGGCGGTAGAAATCGCAAGACCTGTTCCTGAGTGCAATTGAACAGAAATCCGGCTTCCACACCCTGTTGGACGATTTCCTTGCCAGGCATCGAGAGTTCCGCAGCCAGCATCAGTCCCTGACCGCGAACCTGGCGAATGACGGGCAGTTCCTTCTGCAGATTCAACAACTGGTTCTTGAAATACCCACCAACCTGGCGGACATGTTCCATGAATTCCGGCCGCTCAAGAATCTCGAGAAATTTCAGAGCCAGGCGGCATTGCAGCGGACCGCCGCCGAAGGTCGTGCCGTGCATGCCGGGATGAAACGCCATGGCTACGTCCTCGCGTACCAGAATGGCCGCCAGCGGCAATCCGCCGGCCAGAGGCTTTGCCACCAGAACGATGTCCGGCTTGAGCCCGAACCGCTGATACGCAAAAAAGTTTCCCGTACGCCCCAGCCCACATTGAATCTCGTCGCAGATGAACAGTGCGCCATGCTTGTGGCACAGTTCCTGGCCAGCCTTCAGGAAACCCTCGTCAAGCTCGACCACGCCACCTTCACCCTGAATCACTTCCACCAGCAGCGCGGCAATGTCCGACGAAAAGTTGTCTTCAAGATGGCTTATATCGTTCTGCCGGACGAATTTCACGCCTGGCGGCAGCGGCTCGAAGGGCTTGCGATACTTTTCCGGCCAAGTTGCAGCTAAAGCGCCAAGAGTTCTTCCGTGGAAGGAGTTTTCGACAGCCAGAATTCCGGCCCGCTCTGAGGAATGCTTGCGGCCGCAAGCGCGTGCCAGTTTAAGTGCTCCTTCGACGGCTTCGGTACCGGTGTTCGCGAAGAAAGCGCGGTCGAGTCCGGTCAACTTTGCCAGCTTGTCGGCCAGGGGAGCCTGAAAACGATGGTAGATAAGGTTGGAAACGTGCAGCAGGTCTTCCGACGGATCGCGCAGCACCGCCATGATTTCCGGATGGGCATGGCCGAGAGCGTTAACTCCCAAGCCTCCGAGAAAATCGACGTACTTATTGCCCTTGTCGTCATAAAGGTAGCAGCCTTTGCCATCCACAGCGAGGAAGGGCAGGCGCTTGTAAGTCGGAACCAGCCTCCGTTCTTCAAGCTCCACGATTTCTTCGTAGTTCATTATGACCTTACAATCCTCGTTCCCACGCTTTCACGTTTGATGACCGTCCGCAGCAAAGAGTTTTGCGCGTTGGGAGAAATGATGTCAATTTCGTGGACGCCGTGCTGAAGCGTTCGCGCGCAAGAGCGCAGTTTCGGAATCATCCCGTCGCGCACAGTCCCCCGGTGTATCAGGCTCCGGATATCCTTTACCCGCACCAGCGGCAACAACTGCCGTTTTGCGTCCCACACGCCGCCTGACTCCGTGAGGTAAAGCAAGCGGTCGGCTTCAATGGCCGTCGCCAACGCTGCCGCAAGATCGTCAGCGTTGATATTGAGATATTCCCCTTTGCCTCCGAGCCCAAGGCTTGCCACAACAGGAACAAACCCTTTGGAAAAGGCCAGGTCCAGAACAGCGCGATTAATTTTTGTTGGACGACCGACAAACCCCAAATCCTTCTTGGAACCGTTGGCAGTGGCCGACAACCGGCGGGCCGTTACCAGTTTGCCGTCACCGCCGCAGATGCCCAGCGCGGGCTGGCCCAGCGCTTCGAGTTCAGCCACCCACTGCTTGTTGATCATTCCCCCCAGAACCATCAAAGCAACGTCCCGCGTTTCGGCATCAGTCACCCGCAGACCATTATGGAATTCCGTGTCAATCCCCATGCGCTTGAGGGTGGCAGTCAGTGCTTTGCCCCCTCCATGAACCAGAACCACACGGTGGCCTGCCTGGGCGAGGCGAGCAACTTGGAGGGCCAGATTCTGCCTTCGGGCCTGTTCTTCCGCGGACTGTCCTCCGACCTTGATGACAACCTTCACGTCAGTGACATTCCTTCGGCAAAATCAAACATTAGATTCATGTTCTGTACAGCCTGCCCCGCCGCTCCCTTGACCAGGTTATCGAGCACGGACACGATGATCATGCGCTTCCCGTCCGGATCGAGCGAGAAGCCAATGTCGGTGTAATTGGTGTGGGCAACAGCCTGGATTTCGGGTACCCCTGAGTCCAGGACGCGGACAAAAGGCGCGCGGGCGTAAAAATCACGATACAGCGCAGCAACTTCCATGTGAGTGTGTGACTCCGAAAGGCGCACGTAGATGGTGCTCAAAATGCCACGCGTAATCGGAAGCAAGTGGGGCGTGAAGGTGAAATCCTTTTCAGCGAGCTTCAGCGCCTGGAGCATCTCCGGCACATGACGATGGTTGAATAGGCCATAGGCCCGGCAGTTCTCGTTGACTTCCACGAAGTGAAGCTTTTCGCTCAGCGAACGACCAGCCCCACTGGCACCGGATTTGGAGTCGGAAATAATGCCCGCCGAGACGTCAACCCAGCCGCGCCGCAACACAGGAGCGAGCGCCAGAACCACCGATGTCGCGTAGCACCCGGGATTGGCCACCAAACGGGCCTTGGCAATGCTTTCCCCATTCAGTTCCGAAAGTCCGTAGACGGCTTCGTCCAAAGCGGCATGCGCGTGGTGTTCGAATCCATACCAGCGTGGATAAGCCACCGAATCCTTCAGGCGAAAGGCCCCACTCAGGTCTATCACGCGAAGGTCGCGTTCCAGGAGCGATGGGACAATTTCAAGAGCCGTCTGGTGCGGGA
>JBJKQK010000177.1:0-55982 GCA_046705285.1 Terriglobia bacterium | reverse complement strand
CGCGTCCGCCCGCTCGTACCCCGGCCCCCCGACGACGGCGATGCTGATGCCGATGAACGCCGCCGCGGATGTGAGGGCGTCGGAACGATGATGCCACGCCTCGGCCTTCAGCGCGGAGCTCCCCATCGCCCGGCTCAGGCGCATCATCCGCCGGGAGAACAACTCCTTCACGGCCACCACGACCACCAGCACGACCAGGGTGGCCCAGCTTGGCGCCGGCCCCGGGTGGAGGATACCGGCCACACCGCGCGCGCCGATCCACCAAGTGGCGAGGAAGATCGCCAGGGCCACCAGCAGCGAGGCGAGCGGCTCGGCCTTGCCGTGGCCGTACGGGTGATCGGCATCGGGCGGCCGGGCGGCGATGCGAAAGCCGCCCCAGACCATGAGGGACGAGAAAATGTCCAGCATCGACTCCACGCCATCGGCCACAAGCGCCTGTGAGTGACCGATGATGCCCGCGGCGAATTTCACGGCCGCGACGAAGACGTTCAGACCGACCCCGGGCAGCACCAGCCGTGCGCTGCGTCCGGCGCGCACGGCCACGCTCGGGCTGGAAACCGTCGTCCCCCGCGGGCCGGCGGCATTCGGATTCTCTGGGGTCACGCCTCCGGGCTAGCAGGCGTTCCGCCGCGGCTCAAGTCCGCGCCCGACACGGGCGGACCGGTGCCTCGGCGGGATTGACCGCCGCCGGCCCGCGCGTCATCGTCGGTTCAGCATCCGGCTGCGCCATGGCCGACACGACCCTCTCCACCGATCCCGTGAAGCAGTTTTCGGTTTTCGCGCAGAATCGCGTGGGCCGCCTGTACGACTTGACCTCGTTGCTCGCCACAAACGACGTCCACATCATGGCCGTGACCGTGCTCGACAGCACCGAGAATGCCATCGTCCGGCTGATCGTGGACGACCCCGACCGCACCCGGGAACTCCTCGCGGGCAGCGATTATCCGTTCGGCGAGTCCGACGTGCTCGCGGTCGAAGTGTCCGGCGAATCCGGCCTCAAACAGGTGCTGGCCGCCCTGCTGGAGGCGGAGATCAACATCCAGTACGTCTATGCTTTCGTGAAGCGCCCGGAGGGCCGGTCGGCCTTCGCGCTGCATGTCGAGGACGCGGACATCGGCGCCCAGGCCCTCGGCCACCGCGGCTTCAAGGTGCTCACGCAGCGGGACATTTCCCGATGATCGCGCCCGATGGGCGGCGCTGCCGGTTCGCAGGCGGGCTTCGTGCCGCCAATTTCAGCGGGCACGGTTTTTCGCTTGAGCGGACTCCACTTTTGTTCCCGCATGTCTGCAAAAACCTTGGCCCGGGTGAACAACGCAGGGATCGCAGCGTACGGCGCCGGTTGGCCCCGTCGTGATCCGGATTCCGGGTTCACTCCGGCCCGCTAGTACACTCCCTTACCCTATGACGAAAGCACCGTTTCGGCGGCTCGCCGCGTTGGCGGCGGCTTCTGCGTATGTATCCCCGCGCGTCTTCGCCGGCGAAGCGAACATCCCGCTTCCCGACCTGCACGCTGTCACCTACCACCTCCCCGGCTGGACGCTCTCCGGGCTGACGCTGCTCTACCTCGGCATCGGCGTCTGCTTCCTGGGCATGCTGTTCGGTCTGTGGCAATACAAGCAGACCCTGCGCCTGCCCGTGCATGCCTCGATGGCCAGCGTCTCCGTCACAATCTGGGAAACCTGCAAAACCTACCTGCTCCAGCAGGGGAAGTTTTTGATCGGGCTCTGGGGTCTCATCGCCATCTGCATGGTGTACTACTTTGCCGGATTGTCGCACGCGCCGGCGTTCCACGTCGTGGTCATCCTGCTCTGTTCGATTCTCGGGATCCTCGGCAGCTACGGCGTGGCCTGGTTCGGCATCCGCATCAACACGGTGGCCAACTCGCGCGCCGCCTTTTCGGCGCTGCGCGGCGACTCGCTTGCCACCCTGCGCATTCCGATGCGCTCGGGCATGAGCGTCGGTCTGCTGCTCGTCTCGATCGAGCTCTTCTTCATGATCTGCATCCTGGCGTTCATCCCCCCGGTGCTGGCCGGCTCCTGTTTTGTGGGGTTCGCCATCGGCGAGTCGCTCGGCGCCGCCGCCCTGCGCATCTGCGGTGGCATCTTCACCAAGATCGCCGACATCGGCGCCGATCTCATGAAGATCGTCTTCCAGCTGCCCGAGGATGATCCCCGCAACCCCGGCGTCATCGCCGACTGCACCGGCGACAATGCCGGCGACTCGGTCGGGCCCACCGCCGACGGGTTCGAGACCTACGGGGTCACCGGCGTGGCGCTCATCGCCTTTCTCGCCCTCGCCATCGTCCATGATCCGCTGATGTGCGGCACGCTCATCGTCTGGGTGTTCGCCATGCGCATCCTGATGATCATCACCTCGCTCATCTCCTATTTCCTGAACGAGGCCGTGAGCCGGACCCTCTTCGGTTCGCGGCCGGACTTCGATCTGGAGGCGCCGCTGACCAACCTCATCTGGATCACCTCGATCGTCTCGATCATCATCACCTTCGTCTCGACCTACCTGATGCTCGGCCACCTGCCGGGCCATCAGGGCCTGTGGCTGAATCTGTCCGTGATCATGAGCCTGGGCACCCTCGCGGGCGCGGTCATCCCCGAGTTCACGCGGATCTTCACCAGCATGAAGTCGCGCCACGTGCAGGAGATCGTGACGTCCTCCCGCCAGGGCGGCGCCTCGCTCAACATCCTCTCCGGCCTGGTCGCGGGCAACTTCTCGGGCTTCTGGAAGGGCCTGGTCGTCCTCACGCTCATGGTCGTGGCCTATCATTTCTCGACCAATCCCTCGGTCGCGGCCCTGATGCCGCCGGCGCTCCAGTTTGCGGGACCCATCTTTGCGTTCGGACTCGTGGCCTTCGGCTTTCTCGGCATGGGGCCCGTCACGATCGCGGTCGACAGCTTCGGCCCCGTGACCGACAACGCCCAGTCGGTCTACGAACTCTCGCAGATCGAAAGCCGCGAGGGCATCGCGGCCGAAATCGAGCAACACTACGGCTTCAAGCCCAATTTCGAGCACGCCAAGCTGCTGCTCGAACGGAGCGACGGCGCCGGCAACACCTTCAAGGCGACCGCCAAGCCGGTGCTCATCGGCACCGCCGTCGTGGGCGCCACCACCCTGATTTTTGCCACAATCATGGCGCTCACCGACTCGCTCACCCAGAATGTTTCCAAACTCTCGCTCCTTCACGCTCCCTTCATCCTCGGTCTGATAAGCGGCGGGGCTATTATTTATTGGTTCACGGGCGCATCCACCCAGGCGGTGACGACGGGAGCCTATCGCGCCGTGGAGTTCATCAAGAGGAATATCCACATCGAGGGCACCGAGCGGGCGTCCACCGAAGACAGCAAGAAGGTCGTGGGCATCTGTACGCATTATGCTCAGACAGGCATGTTGACCATCTTCATCTCGCTGTTTTTTGTGGCGTTGGCCTTTGCTTTCCTCGATCCCTTTTTCTTCATCGGCTACCTGATTTCCATCGCCACCTTTGGCCTTTACCAGGCCATCTTCATGGCCAACGCCGGTGGCGCGTGGGACAACGCCAAGAAAATCGTTGAGGTCGAACTGAAGGAAAAAGGCACAGCCCTTCACGAGGCGACGGTGGTCGGCGACCTGGTGGGCGATCCGTTCAAAGACACGTCCGCTGTGTCACTCAACCCTGTCATCAAGTTCACCACCCTGTTCGGTCTGCTGGCAGTGGAGCTTGCAGTCAGGCTGACGGCGACAAACGGGGCGACTTTAACCCATATCCTGGCGGCTATCTTCTTTGCCATCTCGTATTACTTCGTTTATCGTTCGTTTTACGGGATGCGGATCCGGACAACCGGGAAGTCCCAGGCGGTCGATGACGCTGCTGCGGAAACAACTCGCGTCACTGTGGATTAAATCTGCTACGCTATCGGCGGGGCGAGCGCTGGGTACTGGGGGGGTCTGTCTCGCGTTCTAATGCCAGCGGAACCAGCTAAAAACCCTTCGCTTCGTTCTTGACCTTCTTGGCCAGCTTCTCGACTTTTTCCGCCTTCTTGACGATCTCGATCGATAGCACGTTCGCGTTGGATTTCTCAATTTCCGTCTGGAGGGACTTTGCCAGCTCCGCAAGATCTGCCGCGTGCTTCTTCAACTGCTTGAAGTTGTAATCAACTAGAGCCTGTTTCTGCCGCTCAGTGCGCTTCTTGGGGAAATTAGGGGGAGTGATCGAGGGCAATTGGCCTCCGGTCCCGGGAGGACGCTGCTGGGAAACACCTGGAATCTGGTTCAAGCCCTGCCCCACTGAAGCGAGAGGGTCCCCAATCAGTGCAAACAAAATGAGGGTTGCTGTCACCGTGATGACTCTTCTTGCCTTCCCTGTGCGGAAGACTGACCTGCCTAAGACTCTGGTAATACCTGTCATGACTTTCTACCCCTTCCCGGCCCCGCCTTGCAGTATCGGTGACGGTCGGTAACAGACCTTGAATCCATTTTAAACACCGCATCCCAAACATACAATTCATAAAGAAAGGATTCTTAACCTGAGCGGGAAGAATTCAAATCGCGAGCTGAAATGTGATCGAATATTCTTTCTTTAATGGATTTGCTGCATGCGGGGGAGCAGTCGTGGCAATTAATTTCTGTGAATTGAATACGTTAAACTCTTCGAGGATTCCCTTCGATTTCCCGACGAGTGGCCACGGGGGCGTGGACGCGGTCCTCAATCTCAAACTCGTCCATGGTGATCAATTCCCTCTACAAAGATTCCTGCGGGATGTGGCCATGTTTCTGAGTGTCCGATGTGGCGCCACCTAAAGAAGCGTGGAACCAGCTATTTAACAAACAGCAAGGTTGCCGCAACGAGCAATCCTGTGATGTTTGGGAAGAGGTGATCCGGTGTATGTACGGCCCCTGCCTCGAATGCCGCGCAGCCGGCCGGCTCGTGAAGTGATTCCGCAGGCATGATATGATTCACGGATAGATTCAGGAAAACGGCGGTCTCCTCTTTCGAGGTGTAATCAACGCATGGGAGGTGATCTCATGAAGGGAGAGAAGCAGACGCGCAGAGATTTCCTGGGCCGGATGGCCATCGGGATTTCGGGTGTGACCGGAGGCGGCCTGAACCCCGCGGCAGTCGAGACGCCACCGGCATCAACGACATCATCATGGCATAATCCCCTGCACGCTCGGGCACAGCAGAGAAGAGGTTTTGCTGATGGTCTTGGGCAGCTACCCCATCGGTGTTCAGCCGACAGAACAGATACCCAAGTGAAAGGCGCCAGGGGAAAACAGCTCCATCAATCGCTGAGCTGTCTGCAAACTGACGTGATTGACCTGATCCAGTTCCATGAGGTGATCAGGCTGGACGATCCGGACCGTGTCTCCGGCCCTGATGGCGACTTTTATGCTGCGCTGGCCGCCCGCAAGGCCGACAAGGTGCGGCATATCCCCTTCGCTGGACACAACGACCCCGAATTCCATTTGGAAACGCTGGACGCCGTATTCTTCACCTTCGACACTGTCCAGATGCTTCTGAACGTCATGGACCCGCACGATCGCGGTTTCGCCAAAAAAGGTGTGTGTGTAAGGCACGGGATTGGCGTGCTTGGCATGAAAGCCACTAGAGAATGGGATCATCCGGCACAGCCACGTTGTGTCGGCCATAGAATGCCTGCACTATGCCATAAATTTACCCATCTCCGTGGTGATCGAAGGGTGCGATACAATGGAACAGCTGAACCAGGCACTCGAGGTCTTACAAACTTTCAGGCCCATAAGCAAGACTCAGGTAGCCGCGCTACTGGCGAAAACCGCCAAGTCTGCGGTGAATGGCGACATGGAACCTTTTAGGGCCACGCGCCGGTTTGACTCCACCTGGCACAATCCCAAGCTTGGGCAGCCAGGAACCTTTTAAAGGAGGGAGCTCGATGAAAAACATCGCAATTCCCGTACTCGTGGCGGTGTGCTCGCTGGTAACCTGCGTAATCGCCTTTCCCCAGGAACATCCATCAATCGCCCCCAGTGCGCATGAGACGTCCGCAAAGGAGCTTCATTCGTGGCTGGATCACAACGGCAAAGCGCTGGTCATCGACGTGCGCACGGCCGAGGAATATGCCAAGGGGCATATTCCCGAGGCCATCAACATCCCGGTCAATGAGCTTTCCCGGAAGATCCGGCAAATGCACATTTCAAAGGACACAACCATCATCACCATGTGCGATCACGGAGGGCGCAGCTCCCATGCAGCGGTGGAACTGCAAAAGATGGGTTATGAAGTCACCTCCTTCTGCCGGATTGATTCCTGGAAAAAGGACGGTTACAAAATCACGAAAGGAAGCGCAAAACCCCAGACCGAATGAGAGTTGACCGGGTAGTCGGCCTTTCCCGTTGTCAAGCCGTATGAGAAGGTCCGGCACTGCATAAGGCAATCGACCGCGCCATCGCTGGGTGGTCGCGGGAATTCATCCAACACCAGGAGGGCCTTTGAAGCTGATCGAGTCTTTCGTGCAATTTAACAGCGCTCGTGGCAGGACGCTGCGAGGCATGATTCACCGGCCGGGTGGTGGCCGGCGCAGAGTGCCTGGCGTCATCTTCTTTCATGGCTTCACGGGCGACCGCATGGAATCCCATTGGATCTTCATCAAGTGTGCGCGCGCCCTGGCCCGTGAGGGGATAGCAAGCCTGCGCTTTGATTTCTACGGCTCGGGCGAATCCGAGGGAACATTTCTTGACGCCACCCTGCAAAGTGAAATCCTTGACGCCAAAGCGGCCATCCACTTCATGCGGCGGCAGGGATGGACCGACTCGGGCAGGCTGGGACTGTGCGGCCTTTCGCTGGGAGGCTGCGTGGCGGCCTGCGTCGCCGCCAAGGCAAGGGCCAGAGCTCTGGTGCTCTGGAGCGCCGTGGCGCATCCCGTCATTCTCCAGGACCTGGCGATGGAGTTGGGAAAGCCCTCTGCGGACCATCCCGGCGCCTTGGAATATGACGCTCGAGAGGTCTCCGCGCGATTCCTCAAAGAGGCTCCCAAGGTTGATCCCGTGGAGGCAATCCGCCGGTTTGCCAAGCCAACCCTGATTATTCATCCTGGAAACGACAGACACGTTCCTCGCTCGCACGCACAGGATCTTTTGCACGCCACGGGGGCAAAAATCAAAGAGAAGGTCATTATCGCCGGCGCCGATCACACCTACACGTCGGTTGCATGGGAGACCGATGTGATCGGGCGAACGAAAGACTGGTTCGTCGCCCACCTGTGAAGTTCACGGCACGGAGGACGCCAATCGTCAAAGGCAAAGCTTCAGCAGCTTGAGGAATGGTTGCAATCGAGGAAATACTGGGGAAAGCTCACTTTTCTTCCGGCCAGTGGAAGATCTTCTGGAACACTTCCTTTCCTCCAGCCGAGGCGGCAACCACGACCAGCACACCCATCGTCGCGAAGCTGACGGCAAATCCCACAATCACGATTTCCCGCGCAAAATTGAGGACCGTCAGAGCCATGGCGCTGAAGAACATCAGCAGCGCTCCCTTGACAAATCTGCCGATCAGCGACGCCCGCGGAATGCCTTCCCGCAGCACTGCCATGTGGACAACCACCGAGATCCGGTTGGACAGGAAGAGCCCTATGGAAAAAATGGCAATACAACCAATGACCCTTGGCAGGAAGAGAATGGTCTCTTCCAGTAGAGTTGACAAAACCGTCAGTCTGAGTGTCGCCAAGGCACCATAAACAAAGATCAGGAACATCCCAACGAAGAAAATGTTTCCCACGTAATTGAAGAGGGCATCCCGGACATCCGCCTTCGACAACGCCTTCCGCCAGCGTATCCGCGGCAGGTAACGATGGATGCGAAAGATCACACAGAGCTGGATGACAATCCGTTTGACCAGCCAGGCGACGAACCATCCGACCAGAAGCAGGAACAGCGAAGCCACTACGCGCGGAAGGTAGTTGAGCACTTCAACGGCAAGGTTATTGAGCAAATGCGGAATCAACTGTTTCACTGTTCTGCCTCCTCACGGCCGGCCTTGAAGAGCGAGGCGACGAAAGATGGCCTTTCCTCATATTCCTTCACCCACAATACGGCGCACGGCGCTCCTTCGGTGATTTCCCGGGTCAGCGATTTCCCCAGCAGCAACTGCAGGAAATCGCCTGTCCTTGCTCCCATCAGGATCAAGTCCGCCTCCCTGGCCTTTCGAAGGATTCCCCGCAGCACATCCGTTTCGTGGATGGCCTCAACGTCCGCGTCAAGAGAAACTTCCTCCACCAGTTTCCGAATTCCTTCCAGCTTTTCGCCGCGTTCAGTCAGCGGGACCTCGGGCTCAAACACGACGGCAATCTTAACCTCACAATTGTAATAATCTTTGAACGCTCGTCCCATTTCCATGGCAAGACGGGTGTGGATGTCCGAGCCGAATGGAATCAGAACCCGGCGGATGCCTTCCCTTGGGAAGCTTCCGTGGAGCACAGCCGTTTCTGTGGGAGAGTTCTGGACCACGGCGTCGATGGCTGAGGAAAAGAATCTTTCAAAGAATGCAGGCCTTTTTTCTCTGATCTGAACGACCAAATTGCACTCTTCTTCCTTCGCCGTATCCACGATCCCCTGGGAAATCCGGTGAGAGACACGCACAATCGACCGAACCGGAATGCCGCGTTCGATCGCCATCCAGCAAGCTTCATCCAGCAGTTCCTGGGAGTTGGCAGATTCCGCCAATCCAGCCCTCAGCGGTTCCCTTTCTTCGACCTCAACAACATTCAGGAAGATGACCTCGGCATTGTGCTCTTTAGCGACTACGAATGCAGTTTCTGCCAGACTTGGAAGGCTTTCCTTGTCGGACACACAGGCCAGCACCCGGTATTCCTTCCGCTCAAGCCGTTCAAGCGCCCGGACCTTGCGCTCATGCTCGACTTCGCGGGTGCCCGCGTAGAACTTGTAGATCAGAACCCCCGCGCCAATCCAACCAAGCGCCACCAGCCAGGCCCTCAGACTGTACGTGAACATGTAGGCAGCAAGGGCGAAATTGCACACAATCCCTGTGATGGATAGCCAGGGAAAAATCGGAACGAAATATCCCCGGTCGAGTTCCGGCCTTTTTTTCCGCAGCCGGATCAGGGCCAGATTTACCTGCAGAAAGATAAGCAGAAACATCACGTCTGAAGCCGTCGCCACGTCCTGAATGGGAAGTGAGACCGCCATGAATATCACGATCACGAGCGACAGGACGATAGCGTAGTGCGGCGTATTTCTCTTCGCATGAACGCGGCTGAAGAACCCGGGAAAGTTGCGGTCTCTTCCCATGGCGAATGCCACACGGGAGGAAGAAAAAACCGTCGCGTTCAGGGCCGACATGGTGGAAATCAGCCCGGCCAGCAACACCATCAGCGCACCGCCGTGGAAGAAGTGGCGCGCCACATCAACCAGTGCGATTTCCTTCTGATGTCCGAGATAAGCCCACGGTGTCATGCCGTTAGGAGGATGAACACCCCCTAAAGCCACAAAAGCCACCAGCAGATAGATGGGGATGACAATGACGAGCGAATAGAAGACGGCCCGGGGAATGTTCTTTTTGGGGTCCTTTATTTCCTCGGAGCTTTGGGCAATGATCTCGTAACCTTCAAAGGCGATGAACGTTAAACCCATCGCTTTGACCACCCCACTCCATCCGTTAGGCATAAAGGGTGTGAAGCCCGATGCCTCCCAATGCGTCTGGTGAAAAACGAACTCGACCCCAAAAGCAATAAAAATCAGCAGTATAACAACCTTGGTTCCGGTGACAATATTGCCGACTTTGCCCGTTTCTGACGCGCCACGGTAATTCACATAGGCAAACAGGATGGCGACGAGGACCGCCAGGAACGTCTGAGGCGGCAGAAACGACCAGTGTGGAACCTGGTAACCCAGCTCATTCAGAACATACCCGAAGTACGCTCCGAACCCCAGGGCGTAAACGGCGCAGGCGACGGCATGCGCGAACCAGCTCATCCATCCGGAAAGGAAGCCATTCCACCGCGGCAAGCCTTCCTTGCACCACAGATACCCGCCGCCGGCGTCATGGTAGCATGAGCCCAGTTCGGCGTAGGACATCGCCGTAAACAGCGTGACCACGCCGTTGAGGGCGAAGGCCAGAATCAAAGCCGGGCCGGCTACTCCCGCTGCAATACCGGTCAGAACAAAGATACCTGCCCCGATCATCGCTCCCACGCCGATCAACGTGGCGTCCATCAGGGACATTTCCCGGCTCAGCCGGACTTCTGTTTGAAATTTAGCCATGCAATCTCACTGGGACTGAGAAGAGTCGTTGAATCCTTTTCGCATCGTGCTCAATCCGAGTTCAATAGAGTCGAACAACAGAGTGATGGTACTCTCCCGCCCCGGACTTTCCCCGCTACCGTGCGGCAGTTTCATCGCCAGGCCAAAACTTTCTTGTCGGGTTTCAATCCCGTCGCTATGTCAGGCTCACTCCTTAAGCCGTCAAAAAATTCTGCCACAACCC
This sequence comes from Terriglobia bacterium, assembly GCA_046705285.1. GTDB lineage: Bacteria > Acidobacteriota > Terriglobia > UBA7540 > UBA7540 > SCRD01. Next base: position 45,514 of record JBJKQK010000177.1, on the reverse strand, counting down.
GGGAATGGATGCAAAACCTGTGCTAAGACGCTTAGCGCGAATCAACAGGCAGCGAAGACGCCCGGCCGCGGAGGGAGGAGGAAATTGCACGGTATCTCCGCAGTACCGGCTGTTGCGCAAGCGATCCGGATGGCCTTAACGGTCCTCTCGATAAAACGCCTTCCTTTGGCGACTGAACCGAAACTGAATGTCGAACCGTAAGAAGGAAATATGGATTTTCGAGCTGACCGCCCGATGGTCGCGGCTTGGCGTCAGCAACCTTCGGCTGGCATAATGAGGCAAGGGGCAGAATTCATGACGAAAGCTGGGGAGCAGGTTTCTTACCCGTATACCAATCATCTCATCCACGAGAGCAGTCCGTATTTGCTGATGCACGCCCACAATCCGGTGGATTGGTACCCGTGGGGCGAGCAGGCATTTGAGCTGGCGAAACGTGAAAACAAGTCCATTTTCCTTTCTGTCGGCTATTCCACCTGCCACTGGTGCCACGTGATGGAGCGCGAAAGCTTCTCCGATCCTGAAATCGCCCGGATCATGAATGAAGGCTTTGTGAACATCAAAGTGGATCGGGAAGAGCGTCCGGACGTCGACAAAATGTACATGACCTTCGTGCAGGCCACCACTGGCAGCGGCGGCTGGCCGATGTCCGTCTTCATGACGTCGGACCTCAAGCCCTTTTTCGGAGGGACTTACTGGCCTCCCGTGGACGGCTACGGACGCCCTGGTTTCCGCACCGTCCTTTTGCGCGTTGCCGAGGCCTGGAAGAGAGACCAGACGCGCATCGAACAATCTGCAACCGATGTGGTTGAACAGCTTGAAAAGGCGGCCAATGCACCCTCAACCCCAGAAGCCGACCTGTCGGACGCCACTCTCAACAGCACCTATCAACAGATTAGGTCCGGCTACGATTCCCTCAATGGTGGGTTTGGCGGCGCGCCCAAGTTTCCGCGTCCGGTTGTCTTCAATTTCCTTTTGCGCTTTTATGCCCGCACCGGAGACCAGGATGCTCTCCAGATGACACTTCACACCTTGCACGCCATGGCGGACGGCGGTATCCACGACCACTTGGGCGGAGGCTTCCACCGGTATTCAGTCGATGCCCGGTGGCACGTACCGCACTTCGAAAAGATGCTTTATGACCAGGCGCAACTTGTTATTGCTTACTTGCAGGCGTACCAGATTACCCACGATCCCTTTTACGCCGGCGTCGTGCGGGACATTCTCGGCTACATCCTGCGGGACATGCACAGCCCCGAGGGTGGCTTTTTCAGCGCCGAAGACGCCGACAGCCAGATTGAAAAAGGCAAGCCGGAACACGGCGAGGGCGCGTTCTATCTGTGGACAGCGGGCCAGACCGAAGACGTGCTCGGCCAGGAAGAGGCCGCCATCTTTGACTATTATTACGACCTGAGGCCCGGCGGCAATGTCGCTCCCGAGAACGATCCCCAGGGAGAATTCACCGGTAAGAACATCCTTCAAGTGGTCCATTCCGTCGAAGAAACTCAAAGCCGCTTTGGCAAGCCGCGTGCGGAAGTCGAGGCCGCGCTGGCCGAAGCCCGCAAGAAGCTGCTGGCAGCCCGCGACCAGCGCCCACGCCCGCCGCTTGACAACAAAATTCTCACTTCCTGGAACAGCCTGGCGATTTCCGCCTTCGCGCGCGCCGGGCAGGTTCTCGGCGACACCGCTTACTTCCAGGCAGCGGAAGGCGCTGCGGATTTCATCAAGGCCAGGCTCTATGACCAGCAGGACGGCACCTTGAAACGCCGCTACCGCGCCGGCGACATTGGGATCAATGGTTTTCTCGACGATTACGCCAACCTCGTCCAGGGCTTGCTCGACCTCTATGAGGCCTCATTCCGCGTGCCTGATCTGGCCTGGGCCATCAGCCTGCAGGAAAAGCAGGACCAGCTTTTCTGGGACGACAAAGGTGGCGGCTACTTCCAGACACGGCCCACCGACCCATCTATCCTCGTCAGAATGCGTGATGCTTACGACGGCGCAGAGCCTTCCGCCAACTCTGTGGCTGCCATGAACCTGTTGAGGCTTTCGGAAATGGCCAACCGCCCCGCCTGGCGCGAACGGGCTCGCAAGCTCTTCCGCGCCTTCAGCCGCCAGATTGAGCAGGCACCTGAAACCGTGCCCCAAATGTTGGCTGCTGTGGATTTCGCCCTTTCAAAACCTCGCCAGGTGGTGATTGCCGGGAATCCCGCCTTGCCCGAAACCCGGGTGCTTCTTGACGTGGTGAATCGGCGGTACGTTCCCAACAAAGTACTTTTCGTGGTGGATGGCCCGGACCACAAAAAGCTTAGCGGCTGGCTACCCTTCATCGAAGGGATGCGCCCGATCAACGGCAAACCCGCCGCCTATGTCTGCGAGAACTATAGTTGCAGACTCCCTACCACCGATCCCTCGCGCCTCGCAGAATTGCTCGACGAAAGGGGTTGATCAGAATCACAGCGCGCGCCTCCATATTGGCGTTTGGGGCCTGTGCCGGGCTAAACCTTGTGCGAGACCGCCTACCGTGAACCGCTTCCCGTGAACCGTTGCAGTCTGGTCCGTGCGGTGTTATCCTTCCCTGTCCTTTCCGTTCTCGGGCTCATTCCCGCCGGTGGGGGTGGCCTTCCGTCGCATACATCTGATACGTTTTGGAGCCAAAGGATGCGTTCTTCTAATTGCCGACACAAAACATGCCGCCGTTTTCGCTTTGTTCCCGTCTGGCTTCTGCTGCTCCTCACGTTTGTACCGGCGGCGCGGGCCACCCGTTGGGAAACTCTCTTCACTGCCCAGGATGTGCGTGACCATCTCTCCACGCCCGCCGGGCGGGAGCAGGCGCTGGGATTCTGCCGCCGCATGGGAATCACCAAGGTGTACTTGGAGGTTTTCCGTGACGGCTATCAAGCCAATGCCGATACGCTCAAGGCCTCGCGTGACTTCTTCCGGCATGCCGGACTCGAGGTTTCCGGTTGTGTCACGACAACTGGTCTTGGCAAGCCCTCCACCGGCTGGAAGGTCGCAGCCTGCTACACCAACCGCCACAACCAGGAGCATCTCGCCGAAATCTTCCGCTATGCCGCCAGCATGTTCAACGAAATCATGATTGATGATTTCTTCTTCACAGACTGCACATGCTCGGAATGTGCGGCTGCGAAGGGCTCGATGAGCTGGGCACAATACCGCGACAAGCTGATGCTCGAAATGAGCCGCAAATATGTCCTGGGGGCGTCACGGTCGGTCAATCCCCACGTCAAGATCATCCTGAAATTCCCGCAGTGGTATGACAACTTCCAAAACCGCGGATACGTGGTGGACAGGGAGACGGCGCTCTACGACCGCATCTGGGTAGGCACAGAGCTTCGGGATCCCAGCTCCAACCAGTGGGGCCACACGCAGCAATATCGAGGCTTCTTTCTTTACCGCTGGCTCAACGACATTGCCGGACCCAAAGAAGGTGGCGGCTGGTTTGATCCCTATGGGACCAATCCCACTTTCTATATGGATCAGGCTTATGTGACCGTCCTTGCCGGAGCGCCGGAGGTCATGCTTTTTCACTATGGCGATCTGGCGTCCAACAGTTATCGCGCCCAGGCCGAAGAACTGGCTGCCGAACGCCCGCAACTCGACCGACTGGCCAGGCTTGTCGGTACCTGGGAAGGCATCGCGGCTTACAAGCCTCCCAACAGCGATCCCGGCGACGAACCTTACATTTTTGACGAAATTGGAATGATCGGCATTCCGCTTCTCCCTACGGCCCACTTTCCTGTCAAGGCGAGGGCCGCGCTGTTCACAGCCCATGCACTGGGCGATACGGATTTTGTGCCGGAGCTGGAACAGTTCCTGCGAGGAGGCGGTACGGCTTTTATCAGTGAGTCCCTGGCTCATCGCCTGAATGCCGACCCTCGCCTTACACCGAACAACAGGGTCAGCCTGGCGAAGGATGAGCTTTTCAAGCAGCTCCCGGAGGGGAGTGGAAAGATCATCGTCTTTTCGGACCAGTTACCGCGACTGGCATACATCGATGCCAACGACCAGATCACCCAACTGGATCCCCAGACGCGCTCCGCGCTGAAGAAACTTCGCACCGCAGTGGGTCGGTTTGTGCCGGTGTCGCTCGATGCTCCGCCGCGAGTTGCGATCTTCCCAATGCACCAGCGCGTTGGAATCGCGAACTTTACCGAACTGCCAGTCACGTGTCACCTGAGCGGCCACGGCAAGGCGGCGGCTAAATACCTGAAGTTGTTCGGAACGTCCGAAACCGAGGTCACCAGCAACGGGACCGCTTTGTACCTGCCGCCGCACGGAGTGATGGTTGTCAAGTAATCAGGAGAAGGAGTTAGATGCCGCGGACCTTCGGCAATGAACAAAGAAGATCTCACAGGCGAGGCCGGTTATTCCCGCACGTGGTTGCTGTGGCATTCATTCTTGCACTGGCGCTGGGGACTGATTCGGCCCTGCTGAAGGCCCAGCAACAAACAGGAAACCTTCGCGCACAGGCAACGCCAACGCCAGCGTCGCAAACGCAAACTCGGCAACTCCCGGAATCTGCACACCGTTTTTTCGACAGAACCAACCTGATGCTGTTTGCTGGCGTGGCGGCAGTGCGGGCGCTGGACTACACTTCAACCCAGCATTTTCGAAAACTGGGGCACAATGAAGTGCTGTTGACCAACAGCATCGTGGACAACAAACCGTTGTTCGCAGGCATTGAGGTTGCCGGAACCGCGCTCTCTATCGGCCTCGCCTACTGGCTGCACCGGACAGGCCATCATAAGCTGGAGCGGTGGGTTTCAATTGTTCACATCGGTGTAGCCGCTTTCGGCGACATCCATAATTATTCGCTCGGTCCCGCTCCGCCACCCATGTGAAAAAGGACAGGCGCGTGAACACGCTCCACAATTGCAAGGTTGGGAAAGGTTCGACTAAAATAATGGTTTGGCACGGATAGCTTTAAGGGCATATCCCGCCACCGGAACCCCACGGCGTGTGAATCTTTTGGTTACTCACCACAATCGCAGGTCTCGATCCTCTCGCGGGCTCTTGCTGGGACTCGCCATCGGCGTGATCCTTCTGTTGACCCCGCGCCTTGGGCGAAGTGACAACTTTGTCTTCTACTTCCCCAAATCTCACTCCGTTCTCACGACCCGGACTTACGCAAACATCCGCTATCTTCCCTTGCTCCCGCTTCTGAATCTTTTTGGCCGCATTGACAGCCTGAAGAGCAAGCGGAAGTCACTTGACATGTGGTTCAATAACACGCATATCCGGTTGCGGCAAGACAGGCGGACCGTCAGTCTGAACAACGCCCGTCTCAAACTGGATCAGCCCGTGCGAACCATTGACGGGGAGTGGATGGTGCCGACGGATTTCCTAACCACCGCCCTGCCAACTCTCATCAACCAGACCATAGAGTACCAACGGGGCCAGAATCGCGTCTTCATCGGCGGGGTCACGCCGAATTCCTTCACGCTTCACTTGTCCCAGCTCGAGCAAGGCGCCCAGCTCACCATCCAGTTTGCACAGCAGGTTCATCTGCGCACGGCAGCACAAAACGGCAAGTGGATTCTGTACCTTGGCAATCATCCGGTCGAGCCCATAGAGTCCAATTTCCAGTTCCACAATCCGTACGTTTCAAAGGTTGAATTCGACGATCAAGACGGGCGCCCCAAGCTCATCATCATTCCCACGGAACCGGGTCTTGATTTCTATCCGAAAATAGGTGAAGGCGATAGGATCATTGTGGCTAATGTCTTGAAGCCCGGGATTACGACCGCAAGGCAGGCTCCCATGATGCCCAAGCTGCCTGCGTCGCAGCAGCCGACTCCAGCCATTCTCCCGCCGGCAAACTTGCCCAAGCCGTTATCTGCCATGCCGGTTCCTGGCTTGTCACTACCCGCGGTGGTTCTGGACGCGGGGCACGGGGGTACCGATGTCGGAGCACAGGGCAAGAACGGTCTGCTTGAAAAGAACCTGACGGCACAGCTTGTGGACCAGGTGCAGAAAGCGCTCCAGGCAACGGGCAAGTATCGGATAGTCCTCACGCGAACGGGCGATGTCAATGTCGGCTTCGACCAAAGGGCCGCGGAAGCCAATTTTGTTCATCCGATTGCCTTTATTTCGTTCGATGCCGGCGATCTCGGACCCTCCACTCCTCGCGTGATGGTCTTTAGCTATCGACCGTCCTCGCCTTTGGCCATGCTTCCCGCCGACAACCCGAAACCCCTGTTTGTCGACTGGGACAAGGTGCAACTGCAATATATGAGCTCCAGCAGCCGGCTTGCCCAGGATCTTCAGCAAGACCTGGAAAAAACCACGAAAGTCGCCTCGAACCTGCCTATGGAAGTTCCCGTCAGGGTTTTGCGAAGCATCGCCGCCCCTGCCGTCGTCATCGAAGTGGGGAGCCTCACCTCAAACAGCAGTTCTGCAGCATTGACCAATCCGACTTTCCAGCAGGAAATTGCGGCTGCGGTTGTTCAGGCCATCGCGACTTTTCAGAAAGGAAAACCATAGGGCATGCCTCGCCGCGCATTAATACTGGCCATCGCTGTGGCAGCAATTCTGGGCGTAGGAATCTACTATCTGATGACTCTGCGTCATCATATCGCTCCCAGCGCTGCAAACTCGTCGCAGTCTGAGCAGGCGGTGCGAACGCAGCTGAAGGAAGCGGCACTTCAACCCGCTGGAGGCCAAACCCAGATTATCACGCTCTATTTCCCTTCCTATGCGGACGGCAGCCTGGTGCCCGAAACCCGCTCTGTGAAGCTCTCTTCAGATGCCATCAAAGCCATTCGGCAGATTCTGCTGGCGCTCATCGAAGGTTCCCATCAGGGGCACGTCAGCGCTCTATCTCCCTCCACAACTATCCGCGCCGTCTTCCTCACGGCGGGTGGCACGGCAATTGTCGATCTTTCTCAAGAAGCCTTGACAAACTTTCAGCCGGGCGTCGAAAGTGAGAGCCTGGCGATCTACTCGATTGTGGACTCATTGTGCGCTAATATTCCTCAGGTAAAGGAAGTGAGATTTCTTGTTCAGGGCCAGGAAGTGCAAACTCTGGATGGTCACATTGATCTTACAGGCAGCTTTGCTCCCGAACCGTCACTGATTGCCCAGACACATTAGACTTAGGAGAACTCATGTCTTCAACACCCAAGTCACTTTCAGGGCTGCTCTATTCCGGCGGGAAGCTGGTCCGAGGGGGTCGACGCGAAGCGTGCGCGATTCGCCCGGTCGAAATCATTCCCGATTTCATTTCGTGTGCAGAGGGCTCTTCGCTGATTCGCCTGGGAGAAACACAGGTGATATGCACAGCTTCGGTGGATTCGGGAGTTCCCACCTTTTTGAAGGGAACAGGAAAGGGTTGGGTTTCAAGCGAGTACGCGATGATTCCGCGTGCTACGGAAACTCGAACTCCCCGCGAGGTGACCCGTGGCCGGCCCAGTGGCCGGACAATGGAGATCCAGCGGCTGATCGGTCGGTCTCTGCGCGCGATTATCAATCTCGAAAAGCTCGGAGAACGAACCATCTGGATCGACTGCGACGTGATCCGTGCAGACGGCGGCACTCGCACCGCCTCCATCACCGGTGCCATGGTCGCCCTTGCCCTTGCCCTTAAAAAGCTTAAGGAGCAGCAAGTCATCACCGAGATCCCCTTAAACGACTACGTGGCCGCCATCAGCGTCGGTATCATAGGAAACGAAACTCTGCTCGACCTCGACTACTCTGAGGACTCCAGCGCCGAAGTTGATATGAATGTTGTGATGACCGGCTCAGGCCGCTTTGTAGAAGTTCAGGCAACCGCGGAAGGATTGCCGTTCAGCAGCGACGAACTGGCCAGCTTGATTGAGCTGACGCGCCCGGCAATTCAGAACCTGATTGGAATTCAGAGATCCGTAACAGGCGTAAAGTTGCCAATGGATGGCGAATAACGCTGCGAGTTCACTTCCACTGGCGGAGATGATACCTGTGCTCAACGGATGCCTGTTCGGATTGAGCCCAGAGAACAGAGATGACAGGGAAAACGAAGTTGTTGCTCATCCCGGTTTCGTGATGCTTACCGTTTATTTGGCCTCGACAAATCCCGGAAAACTCAGAGAATTCAGGCAAGCAGCCAAATCCCGAGGGATCGAAGTTGAGCTTCTTCCGGGAATCAGGGACTTGCCCGTCTGCATAGAAGATGGAAAAACATTCGAAGAGAACGCGCGCAAAAAGGCTCTCTACTATAGCCAATGGACAGATTCCCCGGTGTTTACCGATGACTCCGGCTTAAGCGTTGATGCATTAGGTTCCGGGCCTGGAGTTTATTCTGCGCGTTATGCAGGTCCTGAAGCAGATGACGAAGCCAACAATCGAAAATTGCTCCGAGACCTGGATGAGGTTCCGGAATCGGCACGTTCCGCGCATTACGATTGCGTGATCGCCCTTGCCCGCCGCGGGAGGATCTTGACGGTCGTGGAGGGTAAAGCGGAGGGCCTGATCCGGAATGAACCCAAAGGTGCCGGTGGCTTTGGCTACGATCCCTATTTCTTTTACCCTCCTTTCAACAAAACATTCGCCGAATTGACCGTGGAAGAGAAGTTTGCGGTTTCTCATCGCGGCGAGGCTTTTCGTAAACTGCTCGATTACCTGCAGGCACACGATACGGGCAGCTAGCCAAACCTTGCGACCATCAGACTACGGAGTTTCAGTCCCTCCAGGGCCTTGCCCTGTCGCCGAGAATGCTCTTACCCTTTGGCCGGCCAGAGGATTTCGGAAACAAGAACGGGCTGCGCAACGTCCCTCGAAGGTCATCTTCGTGAACATCCGACCTTGTAGAGAACACGATGATCCAATGAGAACAACGAGCTTTGGGCAGAACCACCCCAATTCAAATGGGGCATCGACAGGGAATGCCACTGGATAAATTTTACAGGGTCTTTTACTTGTTACAGCATGTCGCGATGGCGAGCCAGTCATAGTCGACTCATTCCAAAGCACTTGCCATCTCTATAGAATTTGGAAACCAGAATGCTTGAATGCTAGTGAAGCTTGATGTAGCTGTCTTGTGATAGTGCGCGTCATCTTTACAAGAGGGTGATTCATGTCCGGCGGAGGCCCTCATTCATGAAAAGCCGGGGAGGAAAAACTATGAATGCCAAAAAATACGCCAAACTCCTTGCAGTGGGGATGGGTCCCTTGCTTCTGCTGACTACGGGATGCATCGCCACCAGGAAGTTTGTTAGGAACACCACTACGCCCCTTGAGTCGCGCATTACCAAAGTGGATCAGAAAGTAGACAAGAAGACTTCGCAGAATGCAGAGGCAATCAAGAGCCTCGACGAAAAAACAGAGGCCGGTATTTCTCAGGCCCAAAATAGCGCTGATCAGGCCAATCAGGCAGCCAACCAAGCCAACCAGCACGCCCAGGCAGCTCGCCAGGTGGCAGAGAAAGGAGTCGCCGAGGCCAACACGGCCCAGGAAATGGTCAATAACATTGACAATTACCGGCCCAGCCAGCGCACAACCGTCCTGTTTCGCCTGAATAGGGCTACCCTAACCCCCGCTGATACACAGAAGCTAGACCAGCTCGCTCAGGATGTTAGCTCCCTGAAACACTATGTTATTCAAATTCAGGGCTACACCGACACGACTGGCCCGAGGCAGTTCAATCTGCAACTAAGTCAGAAACGGGCCAACGCTGTGATTCGCTATCTGACGACGACCGGCAAGATCCCCTTGGTCAAGATCTATAGTATGGGATACGGCGAGTCAGACCCTGTAGCTCCCAACTCAACGCGAAAAGGACGGGAGCTTAACAGGCGAGTTGATCTGACAGTCATGGTTCCCCAGATGCCCACGCCAACTAGCGCAGGTGCATCGGATAGCCAGACATCCTCTGACATGAGTCAGGCCCAGCAGTAGAAGGCTTCGAGAATTCTTTCGCGTCGGATTCCCCCTCCATCAGCGGATGGTTCTGGCCAAGGCTGGGGCCATCCGCTTCCTCTTATGAGCGTTTAGCGCGGGCTTGAACCCAAGCCCGCGGCTCAGCAAGAGACCAACCGCGTAGGTTCTTAGTTTTGGGCGATCCATGCTATATTGAAGTGTTCTCTGGAACACAAGGGGTTGGGGCATTCAACTGCAATTTGAGCCAGGTTCTTCCAGGGACCTGGCGTTTGATTCTTCGCAGGAGGAGTTTACACATTGGTTGACGCAAGAACCGCATCAGAGACCAAACAGGAGGAGAATCGCCGCCAATATGTGAATTTTGCATATTACAAGGTCGAACCGGGGTGGCGTCGGCTTCCCGAAGAGGAGCGAACGCGCGGCAAGTGCCAGTTTATCGACGTCGTCAAGAGTTACGAGCCGGGTATGCTGGTGATCCCTTACTCTCTGGTTGGGATTCGCGGCGACTGTGACTTCATGCTCTGGCGGATCAGCTACAACCTGCTGGATTTTCAGGAGATGACAGCGCGACTGCTGGCCACGGGGCTGGGCCAGTACTTAACCACACCATATTCCTATCTTGCCATGACGAAACGGTCCACCTACGTTCGAGAGCACATCCACGAAGATCAGGAAGGAACACGCCTCCGGTTGACACCGGGTAAGTTCCGCTATCTTTTCGTCTATCCTTTCGTCAAGACGCGGGCATGGTACCGGCTTACTCAGCACGCGCGCCAAGGCATGATGAACGAGCACATCGAGATCGGCCATCGCTTTCCTACGGTCCGCCTGAACACGACCTATTCCTTTGGCCTGGACGACCAGGAATTTGTGGTGGCCTTTGAAAGTGACAAGCCTGACCATTTTCTGGACCTTGTGATGGAATTGCGCCATGCCGAGGCCAGCAATTACACTCTGCGCGACACTCCGATTTTCACATGTGTGCATCGTGATCTGCCCGAAATGCTTGACCTGCTCGGCGGTTGATTCGAAGAGTCAACCGAAACCCAGGAGAAAATGATGAACGTTGGCTTCATCGGTCTAGGCAACATGGGGCTTCCGATGGCGCGCAACCTGCTGAAGGCAGGCCACGCCGTCACTGTCTACAATCGCACCCGCGAGCGCGCTGATAGCCTTCGCGTGGAGGGCGCCGCTGTTGCCAGCCAGGCTGCCGACGCCTGCAAGGGTGACGTCCTGATCACTATGCTGGCCGATGATAAGGCAGTGAGCGCAGTCGTCTTCGACAGCCAATTGGTTGAGAAACTTCCGCCGAGCGCGGTACATATCTCAATGAGTACGATCAGCGTCGCGCTTGCACAAGAGCTAACGAAGGCGCACTCTGAGGCCGGAAGACACTTTGTTTCCGCACCGGTCTTCGGCCGCCCGGAAGCGGCGGAAACAGCAAAGCTGGCCATCGTGGCAGCAGGGCCTGCCGAGCTGATTGCACAATGCCAGCCGCTCTTTGATGCCATGGGCCAGCGCACGTTCGTTGTCGGGGAAGAACCTTACCACTCGAACGTCGTCAAATTGGCGGGGAATTTCCTCATTCTTTCTGTGATCGAATCCCTGGGTGAAGCTTACGCCCTGCTGAGAAAGTCGGGAGTCAAACCAGAGACGTTCCTGGAGATAATGACCAGCACGCTTTTTGCGGCTCCGGTCTATAAGACTTACGGTAATCTGATTGCCAAAGAGCAGTTCCTGCCGGCTGGCTTCAAGCTGTCCCTGGGTTTGAAGGACGTCAGTTTGGTTCTGGCCGCGGCAGTGGCAGCACGTGCGCCGATGCCTGTTGCAAGTCTTGTCCGTGATCACGTTCTCGCCGCGATCGCCCGCAATGGTGAGGATTTGGACTGGTCCTCATTTGCACGAGTTCTGGCTGAAAACGCCGGCTTGAAGTAAAATCTCCTCCTATAATCAACCACGAATTCTGCCTTGGATATCGCGAGAGGACCATGAAACCTGCCGCCACGAGAAAAGGGAAGCCGTCAAAAGGAATGCCCAGAGTAAAGAAGAATGGCTATACGTCACCGCAGAGGCTGAAGAAGATCTTTACGGGGCTCGATAAGCTTTTCCCCGACGCTCAGTGCGCCTTGCATCACAACAACGCATTTCAACTGCTTGTCGCCACCGTCCTCTCAGCACAGTGCACCGACGAACGCGTCAATAAAGTGACCCCGGAGCTCTTTTCGAAATACCCCGGCCCCCGTGACTTCGCCAGGCTGGATCAGAAAGTGCTTGAAGAGGACATTCGCTCCACAGGCTTTTTCCGCAATAAATCCAAGAACATCATTGCTGCCTCGAAGAAGATCGTCGACGATTTCGGAGGCAAGGTACCCCAAAGCATGGACGAATTACTCACCTTGCAGGGCGTGGCCCGAAAGACCGCCAATGTCGTCTTGGGAACAGCCTTCGGGATTCCCTCCGGGGTTGTTGTCGATACGCATGTCTTCCGAATCTCGCACCGGTTGAAACTTTCAGATGGAAACACACCAGAAAATGTGGAAAGAGACCTGACGCGCATTGTTCCCAAGGATCGGTGGATCACATTCGGCCATCAGGTCATCTGGTTTGGGAGGAAGATCTGCCAGGCACGCAAACCGCTGTGCATGGCTTGTCCCCTCGAAACCATCTGTGACTCACCGGACAAAACCGTCTAGCGGTCTGCGGATTGTGACTGCGGGTTATACTGAGCATCACAGAGTCATTCCTACATCCTCTGGATGTTCTTGAAAACCATTGGGGCGGCTCTTCGCGGAAATTACACTTAATGGTGGGCAGCCTGGTTCGCCAGATTCCTGGCAGACTCTTGAAAGCTGATTGACGGCAGCGCAAACGCCACGCTTTCACTGATGGCTTCGACCTCTTCGAAGTTCTCAACGCCCATCTGCCTGAAACACAGCACAACGTCCTGGACCAGTCTTTCTGGAGCGGAGGCGCCCGCGGTGATGCCTACAACATCAACACCATCAAGCCAGTCACTCTGAATTTCAGAGACATTGTCGATCAAATAGGCTCGTGCGCCGGAAGCCTCCGCCACCTCGCGAAGGCGCTCGGAATTCGAACTGTTGTGTGAACCGAGGACAAATACCACTTCCGCCCGTTGTGCAATCAGTTTCACCGCAGCCTGCCGGTTCTGCGTGGCATAACAGATGTCATCGCTCGAGGGAGAGACTAACTTGGGAAATCGCCGCCTCAGAACGTCAAGGATGGCCCTGGCGTCATCAACACTCAAGGTGGTCTGCGTGGTGACAGCAACCCGATCAGGGTCAGGAACCTGAACCTGTTCCGCCTGGTCCACGGTACTGACAAGCCGAATCCTCTCGGGCAATTCACCCATTGTCCCAATCACTTCGTCGTGTCCCACATGTCCTATCAGGATAATCGACAAGCCTTCCTGGGCAAAACGCTTTACCTCAGAGTGGACTTTCGTCACAAGCGGGCAAGTGGCGTCTATCACATTCAAATTCTTCTGCTGGGCTCTCTGGAAAACTTCAGGCGGAACGCCGTGTGCGCTGAAAATAACCAAGGCGCCTTCAGGCACCTCGTCGATTTCATCCACAAAGATGGCACCCTTTTGGGACAACGTCTCGATTACGTATCGATTGTGAACAATCTGTTTTCTGACATAAACGGGAGGCTGGTAGAGTTCAAGAGCCAGGTTGACGATATCGATAGCCCTGTCAACTCCCGCGCAAAATCCTCTAGGCTTTGCCAGCAATACTCTTTGTGGGAAGGTTCTTTCTCTTGGCATGTCCCATGCGTCGAAGCAACAATCAATCATTCATGCTAACAAATACACCTGAGTTGCGTCAAAAAGTATCGGGTACACGCCAGGATGTGTGTGATGCGCCAACTATCTTGCCTCTGCAAATCCAGACCATTGAATACCCGGAACCCGGTTAAGAACATGACTGGGGGTTGCACTTCCCGTTCAAAAAGGAAGAAGGTCAGACGACTCGAAGGGGTGAACGTCCTTCCGGGGACACCTGTAACCGGGCCCAGCAGCAGCATCTAAGTAACGATATCCTCGCCGCCGTCCACGCGGATGACATTGCCGGTCATCCACTGGGTCCGGTCATCCATGAGAGCAGCAACGGCCTTGGCGACATCGTCCGGTGTTGTCAAACGACCGCCGGGATTCCGCAGGCGGGCGAACTCAGCCAGCTTCTCAATGCCGGGGATTTTGTTTGAACCAGGAGTGAACGTTACTCCGGCCTGAATGGCATTGGCCGTGATGCCAAGTGGCATCAATTCATAGGCAAGCTGGCGGATGTGCGATTCCAGCACCGCTTTTGCTGCTGAAACTGCGCCGTAGTTCGGAATCACGCTGTGGCCGCCAGCACTGGTCATGGCATAGATGCGGCCACCGGAACGCATCATCTTGCGGCGGACCAGTTCCTGAATCCAATAAACAAGATTGTTGCCCATCACATCCAGAGTCATTTCCATCTGTGACTGCGTCAGTTGGTCCTTGGAATCCTCTGTGACGTACGGCAGCAGCGATCCGAAAGCTACAGAGTGCACAAAGACTTTCACGCAATGCTCTCCTCCGAGCACTTTCCAATGCTCCTGCATTTTGTCCAGAGCACCGGACCGCTTCGTGGCATCGGCAGCATTCATATTGAAGAACATGACTTCACGGCCCGCGCCCTTGATTTTCTCGATAAGCGCGTTAATGCGGTCCTGTGCTGAGCGGCGGTCAAAGTGGACTCCCAAAATGTTCAGTCCGGACCGTGCCAGCTCATCGCTCAGAGCCTCTCCAAAACCGCTTGAGGATCCAATAATCAGCGCCCACCGTGCGGGCTCAGCCTGCGTCGCCATATTCTACGATCCCTCCACTCAGTGCGCTTGTTCCTGCCTTTGCGCGAATTCGTGTTCAACAACTTGAGAAATACCACCGTATGCGTTCCGCAGCAATTGGTTGGCCGCAACGTTCAACGCGTCAACAACTTCTGGCACTCTTTCCCCTTCAATGGGAGCCGTCTGTTCCAGCCGCCCGGACCAGACAACCTTGTTCTGCTGTGTTTGCAGCAAATCCAGTTTCAAACCAAGCCGGGCCTCGCCCGATTTCGCACTCGCACCCTTTTTGTATCGCATTTCGCCAAGGTCGAGGACTCTCCCGCGCAAGGTGAAATCGGCCTGAACGGGCGCAGGATAAGCGTACACCTGCTGAAACAATCCAGTTTCGGCAAAATACTTCATCGCCATCTCACTCAGCAGGTCCGCAGGGTCTGACGACCATCGATTGTCCTGATAAAAGCTCAACTCGGTGGGTGAAGTGTAATAAATGATCCGGTTGTCACGCAAAACCTCAGGAGCTTCAAAACGCTCGACCTGCAGCACGAAATGAGTTTTTGGCTCCGGCGGACTGGGAGGCGGAGGAACTTGCAGGGTGAAGTAATGGGTCTTCGGCGCAGATGCGCATGCTGCAAACACCAGTGACGTCAGCAAAGCCGAGGACGCCGCTTTAAGGCACCACCTGCTATCTTTCCAGTCCTTCAATTGTGACACGCCGGTCTTCACCTTCCAGCAGCTCCATGCGGATTCTGACTCGCCTCTCAGCTTCCTGACCAAGCAACTTTTCCCCCCATTCTACGATGACTGTGGCCTCCTGCTCCAGCAAATCCTCTAATCCAAGCGTAGCGAGTTCCCGGGCGCCGTCAATCCGATAGAGGTCGGCATGATAAACTTTGCACTCCCGGCCATACTCGTGAACCAAGGTGAAAGAAGGACTTGTGACTTCTTCCTGCCGTGCAACACCCAGCCCTGAGACAATCCCTTTGACCAGCGTGGTCTTGCCGCTGCCGAGTTCACCTTCCAGGACGACCAGACAGGGATGGGGCAACTGCCGGGCAAGCGTTGCGCCGAGTTCAATCGTCTCCTCCGCCGAGTGCGTTATGAATTCCAACCGATTATCCCGGGAGATAGAGGCGCTCTCATCATGCGCCCGGTCATTAGCTTCCATCCAAAAGATTAATCGTGCAGGCGATATTTGATGTCTTGATAAGCTTTGGGCAGGGCTTCAAGAATATCTCCAGCGATCATGGAAGCCTCACCAAGCTCGCGCGCAGCCATGTCACCAGCCAGACCGTGAAGATAAACGGCTGCAGCAGTCACTTCCGTCGGCGAACGGTCAGGATGCTGGGCCAGCAGAGCCGCTGTAATGCCCGTCAGGACGTCGCCTGCCCCCCCTGTCGCCATACCAGGGTTGCCCGTCGGATTCACCCATACCTGGCCCTCTGGCGAAGCAGTCAGGGTTCGGAATCCTTTGAGTACCAGGTGAACGCCGTGGTCCTGCGCGAACTGCCGTGCCAAATCCATCCGATGAGCAACAACCTCCGAAGTGCTTCGCCCTTCAAGCCGACCCATTTCACCCGGATGAGGTGTCAGCACGCGAATTCTCGCCCCTGCCCGCAGCGTCCCAAGGTAACCTGCAAATGCATTCAGCCCATCGGCATCCAGCACGATCGGCATGTCGTACCGGTCGAGAACTTCCCGAACCAGTTCCGCCGTTTCAGGGTCTCGCCCGAGGCCCGGACCCACTGCCAGCACCGTCTTCCCTTGAACCAGCGTGTCGAGAAGCCCTTCCCTCAGCGCCCGAAGCGCGACGGTACCGGAATCGGTTTCGGGGAGGGGTTCCGTCATGATTTCCATGCTCAGGGAAGCGATAATCGGCACAGCACTCCTTGCCGTGGCCACGGTGGCCAGCCCCACGCCGGCACGCAGCGAGGCTTTGGCCGCCATCGCCGCCGCCCCTGTTTTTCCAACAGAGCCGCCAAGGACAAGAACGTGACCGAAATTGCCCTTATGGGCCTCAAGTTTCCGTGGCTGGACAAGCCATTCCAGATCCTCGGGCTGAAGGATGTTAACAAAAAGGTCCGGATTCTCCTCAAGCGCTTCCGAAGGCGTGCCGATGGGCCTTACCACCCATTCGCCTACCCTTTCGCACGCCGGAGGGAAAACATGCGCAAACTTCGGAGCCGTGAATGTAACCGAGGCGTCGGCTCGTAAACATTCCCCAATCAACTCGCCATTATCGGCTGCAATGCCGGTAGGCAAGTCAACAGCAACAACTCTGGCCTTCGGGAAAACGATTGGAATATCGCTTACCACCTCTAGGAGAAATCCGCCGAGGGGTTTCGAGAGGCCGGTCCCCAGAATCGCGTCAATCACCAGAGAGGCGTTACCTAGCTTGGCCTTGATCGCCTGCCAGGAAGCGCTGTCCAGGACCGTGGTGGGCAAGCTCGTCTGGGCAAGCCGCTTGTAATTGACCTCGGCGTCATGGCTCAAGTGTTCTGGATTGCCCAGCAGCAACACGCGCGGCTCGATTCCGAGCTCGAGCAGCATGCGAGCGACAACCATTCCGTCACCACCGTTATTTCCTCTGCCGCAGAGGATCACAATTTCCTGTCCTTCAAGGGGTGAGAAACGTTCGTGCAGAAATTTCACCACGCTGCGGCCGGCGTTTTCCATCAGCGTCAGGCTTGGCACACCATAGCGTTCAGTCGTGATCCGGTCAACAGATTGCATCTGCGCGGCAGTCAGGATCTTCATTCCTTAACGCCTGCCAGGGATTCGAGTTCTTTCAGATTTTGTGAATTTCCCATCACGATGAGGTAGTCGCCAGCGGATATTGTCTCCGACGGCGCAGGATTAAAATCGAGTTGGCCGTCCTGCCGGCGGATCGCCAGGACGATCAGGCCAAAGCCGTCGCGAATCTTGGCTTCGCCCAGATTCTTTCCCGCCAGTGCGGAAGGATTGCCCACCTGAACTTCTTCAATTTCCAGGCTGGTCTCGCTAAGAGAGGAAAAAGCCATATCAATGAACCGCTGAACGTAAGGCCGCGTCAGAGTGCGCGCCATGCGCTGACCCGCGTAACTATACGGCGAAACCACCGATGTGGCGCCCGCCCTCAGTAGTTTCGATTCAGCATCTTCCTCGCTTGCACGCGCGACGATTGGAATATTAGGGGCAACGCCGCGCGCCGTCAGCACAATATAGACGTTCTGCGCGTCAGAAGTCACGGCGCTTGCCAGAGCGCGAGCATGCTCAATACGGGCCTTACGCAAAATGACCTCGCTGGCAGCGTCGCCGATGATGACCGGAAAGCCACGCTCCTGCGCCCAGACGGCTCTCTCCGGGTCCCGCTCAATGATGACAAGTGGATTTTTCCGAGCAGCAACTTCTGATGCCACCCGGCGTCCCACGCGACCAACGCCGCATATGATGAAATGGTTCTTCAGGGCCGAAATTTCCTTTTCCATGCGACGTCGTCCGAAAAATGAGCCCAACTCGAATTCTACCACTGCCTTCGTGAGTGTTCCAATTGCGAACCCCACAGTAGCAACGCCCAGAAAAATCAGCACAACGTTGAAAATCTCCCCTCGACCGCTCAGCTCATTTTCCGGGCCGGCGCCGATGGTGGAAACGGTCATCAATGTCACGTAGAGGGACTTGAACCAGCTCCATCGCTGCACGATGTGAAAACCAACAGTTCCAACACCGATCAGGACGAAGACAAGGGCAAGAATCAGGACAGCGGTACGAATGCCTTTCACTGCCACATTCCTCCAAAGGCCGCACTTACAGCAGGCCCGGAGCCTCGCAAGGCTTTCGTCGAAGACACAGATTGGAGCGTTGCCAGAACAGCAGGATGGTCTGATCGAGCATCAACCCGGCCCTTACTTCATCGTGACATCAGAACCATCAACCGGCGAACCCGTCCATGGTTTTCAGTCTACCGGACAACCATCCGATCGACAACTGCGGGAAGACTGGTTAGGATGGCATCGCCCTGGCCACGATCAGCGTCATGTCATCCTGGGAGTCGCTGCCGCCCGTCCATTCCTCGACGCTCCGGTATATTTCATCTACTAACGCCGGCAGCGGATTCCCGCGGGCGCGCTGAACAGTTTCTATCAAGCGGCCCTCGCCAAATTGGTCTTCGAAACTGTTCTCGCTCTCCGTGAATCCGTCAGTAAAAGCAACCAGCGTGTCGCCCGGCTCAAGTGAGATCTTCGCCTCGCGATAAGACATCGGCGAAATCAATCCCAAAGGGGTTCCCCCAACGTCCAAGCGGATGATTTTGCCTTCCCGGAAGAGAACCGGTGCGGGATGTCCTGCGTTTGTATAGACAAGCCGATGGGACTCAGAATCATAAAGGGCATAAAAGCAGGTCGCGTATTTTTCCTCGGGTGTATTCTCAAACATCAGCTGATTCAAAATGTCGAAGAATCGCGCGGTAGACAGAATTTCCGAATCGGGTTTTCCATCTGACGAATCCACGTAAAGGCGGGTTCGGATCAGCGACTGAATAGCAGCCATAATCAACGCTGCCGAAACTCCCTTTCCGCTGACATCTCCTAACACCATACCGACCCTGTCGTTGCCCATGGACAGGAAATCGTAATAATCACCGCTGACACCTCGCGCGGGCCGGCAGATTCCGTAAAGCTCCAGGCCAGGTACCCTCGGAGCTTCGCTCGGGAAAAGTTGCTCCTGAATTTCCCGAGCAATCTGGATATCGTGCTCCAGCCGGGTCTTTTCCTGCGACTCGCGCAGAAGCCGCTGCAGCGACTCAGCCATATTGTCGAACGCCTCGCCCAGAGAACTGAGCTGATCGGAAGCCGGCATGTTGATTCGGTGTGAAAGATCTCCCACTCTGATCCGCTCCGTGGCCCCGTATATCCTGTCAACTGTTCCCGTGATTGTCTGTGTCAGGCGGATGCCGGCAAGCAGCGACAGCAACTCGATCGCCAGAAAGCCAGCCCCAATTGCGAAAAAGAGTGTGAGGTAGATCCGCGAATAGCGGCCCAATGTAGCAAGCAGATGACGGGTGAGAACCGAGAGCCTTGAAGTTACGTAAACAAAAACCGGTTGAGTAAGATATTGCTTACCAGATCCACTCCACTGAACAATTTTCAAAGCTGACGTCCCAAACACATCGGCATCCAGAAAATTCGCGGCAGGCGGGAGGTAAAGGGAATTCGAGCGCGCAATGATTTGTTCGGGAGGTTGGTTCCTGCCTAGCCTTGGCAGGTTCTCTGTAACCGGCTGAAGAGGAATCTCTCCGCCGATGCTCGTCTGGATAACTCCAACTGGTCCGATGCCTTGGCCCAGCGAGTCCAGGAGCTCGGCACTGAACGGCTCTGAAAGGATCATCGTCATACGCCCCACAGGCGTATCACCTTGATCCGCCGCACGAAGAAACAACTCTCCGTGATCAGAAACAACACCGGAAAATTCTTCCGACTTGAACCATGATGGAACTGAGGGAACATCGGAGATCCGCTTTCCGGTCAGGCGAAACGCCCTCGTTTCGTTGCCCAGCCGAAGAGCAATTTCAAGGCCCGGATAACTCACCGAATGCTTGGAAAGTTGCTGGACGTAGAAACGCTCCACCCAGTCGAGCAACTGCTTCGGGGTCTTGGCAGGGCCCAAGTAGGCTTCGTGGGCAACCGCGCGGTTAATCTGCCGCATTTCTTCAACCTTGCCATTCACTCGAAGGCTCACCAGAAAGGCAGCAAACTGCCCGTTGGCGATAATGATCCCCAATCCCGCAAGGACCAGGATCAGGACGACGGGAACAACTGCGATGAAAATATAGGTGACAATCAGCCTTCGGCGAAGTTGCCACAAGACATGGTGCTTGAATGCACCGGTCAGCCGAATGAGGTAATAGACACCAGCAACAACAAGCCCGATGATAAAGATCGCCCACAGCAGACCCGGAGCACCGCCTGATACCAGGCTGTCCACCCATAAGGCCAGGCCAAAGGCGATGAGCCACGCCGTGAAGCGCGCCATTGGCCGCTCGCGGTACTCCCGAAAAAGCGCGTCAACAACCGTGGCAAGCACTTAGCCTCCCGGATGTCTCGGAAAAGGAAGGGAGCACGGTCGCTTCAGTGTGAGAAAAAACGATAGGATCGTAGCGAAAGGGCAACCACCGTTCGTACGCTGTGTCCACGCAGGCTCCCGCCCAATCAGTTTTCCGCCTTCGTAACGGGCGTTGGCCCTGCAGACTGCTTTCCTGCAAGGCGAAGAAGGCTGTGATAGCGGCTGTAACTAAAATAAATAACGAAGCCGATCGCCATCCAGCCAAAAAGACGAATCCAGGTATCCAGGGGTAGTCCGAACATCTGCGCCAGGCAAACGACCATCCCCATCGGTGCGACAAACCAGACCATCGGCGTGCGAAATGGGCGCTTGATCTCAGGGTGCATCTTGCGCATCGCCATCACCGAACCGCAAACAATGGTAAACGCCAGCAGAGTTCCGATACTGACCAGTTCCCCCACAATCCGAAGCGGGATAAGTCCTCCCCCCAGCGCAACCAGGAATCCGATCAGCGCCGTGCTCTTGTAGGGAGTCCGGAAGCGTGGGTGGACGGTGCTGAAGGTCTTTGGCAGCAGCCCATCGAAGGCCATGGTGTAAAAGATGCGGGTCTGTCCAAGCAACATCACCAGGATAACCGCCGTCGTTCCCAGGATTGCGCCTGCCTTGACTATCGGCGAAAGCCAGTGGGCGGAAGTCGAATCAACAGCGACAGCGAGAGGATCCGGAACGTTTAAACGCGTAAAGGGCGTTACACCGGTCAGGACCAGGACGACCCCGATGTAAAGGAGAGTTGAAATCCCAAGGGAACCCAGGATGCCGATGGGCATGTCGCGCTCCGGATTGCGAGCCTCCTGTGCCGCGGTCGAGACCGCATCAAAACCGATATAGGCGAAAAAAATGAGGCCGGCGCCACGCAGAACACCGCTCCAACCGAAATCCCCGAATGTTCCCCGGTTTGGGGGAAGAAACGGAACCCAGTTACCCTTGGTTACGTAAAGGGCGCACACACCAATGAATAACAGCAGCACACCGACCTTAATGATGACGATGACATTGTTGAACTTTGCAGATTCGCGAATGCCCACGATCAACAAAGTCGTGATGACTGCAACGACTAAGAAAGCGGGCAGATTGAAATAAGAATGAATGATGGTCCCGTCGATATTTCTTGCAGGATCCCAGGGACTGCGGGCCAGTGCTGCCGGAAAAGGGATGTGCAACGTCCTGAGGAAAGAAAGGGTGTATCCCGACCACCCAATCGAAACAGTCGTGGCCCCCACGGCGTACTCGAGAATCAAGTCCCAGCCGATGATCCACGCGAGGAATTCCCCGATCGTGGCGTAAGCATAGGTGTAGGCGCTGCCAGCAATCGGAATCATGGATGCAAATTCAGAGTAACAGAGTCCGGCGAACGCGCATCCCACGCCGGAGAGAATAACCGATAGAACCAGCGCCGGCCCCGTATGCTGCACTGCGACACCGCTGATGACAAAGATTCCTGCCCCAACAATCGCTCCGATGCCCAGTGAGATTAAGGCAACCGGTCCCAATGCGCGGCGAAGGCCGTGCTCAGAATCGACGGCTTCATTCCGCAACTGCTCAATACTCTTCTTCACCCATAAGTCAGACATCCCGCCTCCCAACTGATATTAGCGACTTGTCGCGAAATTCCGCCTGTGCCACAAGAAATAGATTGGAATCCCAACAGCTACAATCCCCAAACCAGCCAAGCTGCGCACTGGCCGGTGAATTAACAAGGCCCATTCGATGAACAAGGCAAATACAATGTACATAATCGGGACAACCGGATAGCCCCACGCACGATATGGACGTGGGGCGTCCGGACGCGTCCGGCGCAACCGGAAAAGACCAAGGATAGTCAAAATGTAGAACAACAGCACGGCAAAAATCACGTAATCCAGCAACTGGCTATAGGTTCCACTCAGGGTCAGCAGGGAAGCCCATACCGCCTGAACCATCAGGGAAACCGCCGGAGTACGATATTTCGGGCTGACCTTGCCCACCTTCGAAAAAAACAGACGGTCCCTGGCCATGGCGTAGTAGACACGTGCACCCGCCAGGCTCATCCCGTTCATACATCCGAAAGTCGAGATGACAATCGCAGCAGCCATCAATCCAGCACCTTTGGAACCCAGAATAGCCTCAATAACCGCTGTGGCCACGCGATCTTCGGGAGCATGCTGGATTGCAGGAAAAGGCAGCACCCGAACATAGATGACGTTGGTCAAAAAGTAGATGCTGCAAACGACGAGGGTTCCGATGAGCAACGCCAGAGGAAGATTGCGTTTAGCGTTCTTGACCTCAGCCCCCGTGAAAGTGACATTATTCCAGGCGTCAGATGAAAACAGCGGTCCCACAAGTGCCACGGCGAGGACCGTAAGCGTTGCCGCATTCCAATGGGCATGGCCCCAAAAACTGGTATTGTGTGCCGCGGTTACTGTGTGACTCGACTCCCACCACACTCCTGCGGCCACCAATCCAACCAGTGCGCCCACTTTGAGCACTGTAAAGATATTCTGAATCCACGCTCCGGTTCGCAGGCCAAAAATGTTGATGACGCCAAGTCCCATAAGCACAACGATCGCAAGAGCTTGTTCCGTGGAGAAAGTCAGGGCCAGGGAATGGCCAAGAAGTGTTACACGGCCAAAATTCAACAGGAAATTCTGCTCAGATATCCAAGGGAAGAAGAAGCCCAGGAACTTGCCGAAGGCAACAGCAACCGCGGCAATCGTCCCGGTCTGGATCACCATGAAGAGCGTCCATCCGTAAAGGAATCCAAAGAGTGGGCTGAAGGCTTCGCGCAGGTAAACGTATTGCCCCCCGGCTTTCGGCATCATGGCGGCCAGTTCGCCATAAGTCACAGCTGCCGAAACCGTCATAACGCCACTGATGACCCAGGAGATCAGGAAAAGGCCAGGTGATCCGACTTCACGTGCGATTTCTGCCGCCACGATGAAGATGCCTGACCCGATCATTGAGCCCATTACGATCGTCGTGCAATCGAGCAGGCCGAGTCCCTTAACAAGTTCTGTCGAAGGCGGTTCCGTGGCGGAGTTGTTCGCTACCGTCGCAGCCATGCTGCCAATCCTTTTGGGGACGTGTGATAACCCGTTGCGAATGCTGAAATTGCCCTTCGTCCGCGCTTCAGCCGAGCGCCTGCAGAAACTTGCGCGCTTGCGCTCCGACATCATCCGCAGCCAGCAGATCATGGATCACCGCCACGGAATCCGCTCCCGCCTCGATTACCGCCGGAGCATTGGCAAGAGTTATTCCCCCGATCGCAACCAGGGGCTTGCGCGTGAGTTTACGCATCTGGCGCAAACGCTCCAGCCCGACTACAGGGTCAGGACGTTCTTTGCTTCCGGTAGGGAAAATCGGCCCGAAGGCAATGTAGTCGGCCGAAGAAGCATCTGCATCTTTAAGCTGGGTCTGCGTATGGGTTGAAACGCCCACTCGCTGGTTCTGAAGAAGCACGCGTCGTGCCTGCTCCACCTCCAGGTCCTCCTGCCCCACGTGAACACCGTCCGCGCCCGTCAGACGAGCCAGGTCCGCTCTGTCATTGACAATAAAAATCCCTCCTCCCTGGTGCACCCGGTCAGCGAGACGGCAACATACATCGAACAGGTGGCGAGAGGTGTCATTTTTGCAGCGATATTGGATCAACCCGACGCCCGCCGACAAAAGCTTCTCTGCGACATCAACCGGCGCAAGATCCCTGGCCTGAGAGGGGTCGATTATGGCATACAGGCGAGGAATTCGAATTCCCATAAATCATGACCCAAGCGCGGTCGCATCACCCGTTCGCGCCGTTGCGGCTGTAACGGTTGAGAAACTGGGTGTCGAAATTGCCGGCACGGAAATCGGCGTCAGAGAGTATTCTTTCCTGTAGCGGAATTGAGGTGGAGATCCCCTCGATAATGAACATTTCAAGAGCTCGCGCCATCCGCTGCATAGCTTCGGCGCGGTCTTTTCCATGGACGATGAGTTTGGCAATCAGCGAGTCGTAATAAGGAGGGATAATCGATTCTGCGTAAGCAGCCGTGTCGACCCTGACACCGGTTCCGCCGGGCACATGGAAGCCGGTTATCTTCCCCGCCGAGGGCGCAAACGTTTCAGGGTCTTCGGCGCAAATGCGGCACTCGATGGCATGGCCTCGAAGTCCGACGGTGTCCGCCTCAATGGCCAGCGGCTCTCCAGCCGCAACCAGGATTTGCATTTTCACAAGGTCAAGACCGGTCACCATTTCCGTCACCGGATGTTCCACCTGGATCCTCGCATTCATTTCCAGAAAATAGAGGTTCCGCTGCTCATCCATCAGGAATTCCACCGTACCCGCGTTCGTATAACCGACTTCTCTGAGCGCCTGGATAACCTTGCATCCAATCTCCCGGCGTTTCTCAATGCTAATCTGGGTGGAAGGCGATTCCTCGAGCAGCTTCTGATGGCGACGCTGGATCGTGCATTCGCGCTCTCCGAGATGGATGACCTTTCCATGATCATCGCCCATAACCTGGAATTCAATATGCCGGGGCGCCGCAATATACTTTTCCAGGTAGACGTCTGATGAACCGAAGGCTGCTTCCGCTTCGTTTTGCGCCACTTGCAGGAGTTTGGGCATTTCATCGGGCGAGGTGACGATCCGCATCCCTTTACCACCGCCTCCAGCTGCCGCCTTCACCATGACGGGATATCCGATCTGATCCGCAGCGCCCAGAGCCTCTTCTTCTGAACGCATGACTTCGGTCCCGGGAAGCACGGGAAGGCCCAGTTCCGCCATGCGCTTTCGCGCCATGTTCTTGTCGCCCATCAGCCGGATCGCCTCAGGCCGGGGACCGATGAATGTCAGTTTGCAGGTCTCGCAGACCTCGGCAAACTTGGGATTTTCAGCCAGAAAACCGTATCCCGGATGGATCGCCTCAGCACCCGTGATTTCCGCTGCCGAGATGATGGCCGCCACGTTGAGGTAGCTTTCCGAACTCCTCGCAGGACCGATGCAGACGGCTTCGTCCGCAAACCGCACGTGGAGCGAATAACGATCGGCCTCCGAATAAACAGCAACCGTGCGGATCCCCAGTTCTTTGCAGGCGCAGATCACCCGCAGAGCTATCTCCCCTCGGTTGGCTATAAGAATCTTTCCAAACATGTGTCATGCTGGCCAATGCGGCCTTAAACCCTCCGGCCGCATCCTGCCAGTGGGAAACCGACTTCGTTTCTTCAAGAGGACTTGATGGTAAAAAGAGGCTGTCCGTATTCGACGGGCTGGCCATTCTCGACGTGAATGCGGACGACCTCCCCGGCAAATTCGGATTCGATCTCATTCATAAGCTTCATCGCTTCCACGATGCAGAGCACCTGCCCCAGGTAAACGACATCACCGACGTTAATAAAAGGCGGAGCATCCGGTGTTGGCGCCGCAAAGAAAGTTCCAACAATCGGAGATTTCAGAACATGCAAACCTTCTTGAGGCACTTCATGCGGCGGTTCCGGTGTTGATGGCTCCTGGTATGGCGGCTGCGGAACAGCAGCAACAGGCTCGGCTGCAGCCGAAGAAGAACCATCAACTGAATTGCCACGTGTCGTTTGGACAGCCGGCGCTGCTCCGCCCTCGCGGCGCATGATTCGGATCCTCATCCCGTCCTTTTCCATCTCAAATTCTGATATTTCCCGCTCGATCAGCAGGTCAATCAACTGCTGAATTTCCTGGAGTTCCCAGCTCCGTTCAGAAGCTGCTCCTCCGGTGCGGGACGATTTCTTGCCGGGCATATCTTCCCCTTGTACTCCAGTCCTAAC
The DNA here is from genome assembly GCA_046705285.1 of Terriglobia bacterium. GTDB lineage: Bacteria > Acidobacteriota > Terriglobia > UBA7540 > UBA7540 > SCRD01. Next base: position 18,958 of record JBJKQK010000177.1, on the reverse strand, counting down.
CTGCAAACCAGGCGTCTTTGGTTGCGGGAGTAAGGCTCTCCGGTTTTCCTGCCGTCACAAGCACGGTATCCTCAATACGAACCCCTCCGAACCCTTCAAGATACACGCCAGGCTCTACCGTTATAACACACCCCCGCTTGAGCCGCGATTTCTCGCCCCGACCGACGCGCGGATTTTCATGAATTTCCAGCCCAACCCCGTGCCCTGTACTATGCGTAAAATACCGATCCAGCTTACACCGCCTCAAAACCTGCCGCGCGACCGCGTCAACATCACAGGCTCTCCGGCCCTCCAGCACGTCATCAGCGGCGCGTTCCTGAGCCTCTCTTACACGATTATAGATTGTCCGAACTCGCCGTGACGGCTGGCCCAGATAAACGGTCCGCGTCATGTCAGCCGCGTATCCGCCAAGTATAGCACCAAGATCAATGATAACCAAATCGTTTTCCTTCAACAACTTGGACGAAGGTCTTGCGTGTGGCCAGGCACTACGCACGCCAGAAGCCACAATGGTTTCAAAAGCCGCCCCTTCAGCCCCTTTCATCTTCATCCGGTACTCGATCTCTGCCGCCAGATCGCTTTCACATATTCCGGGGCGGATATGGCTCCGAACCTCTTCAAAAGCGTCAGCGGTCAATTTCCCGGCCTTTCGAATCCATTCAACCTCGGTGGAATCTTTCACAGCCCTCAGATCCTCAACCATCCCCCCAGCCGGAACCCATCGGGCTCTGGATCCGCCCGCCGTCTCGAGACCGGCAAACTCGCGGCATGTCAGTGCTGAATCGTCATAACCTACAGCCGCCAGCCGCCTTCTCCGAATCGAGCCGCCTGCTTCCTTAAGAAGCCCCCTTCTACTTTCGATCACTTCGACTCCCGCTGCTTGTTCAGTCGCCTGGAGTGTATATCGCGGGTCGACCCAGAGAACAGTCTCTGAGGGCCCCACAAGAACTGCTCCCGCGCTTCCCCGAAAACCGGTGAGGTAATAAATGTTGGGCAGGCTGGTGACGAGCAGCGCCTCGATTTCTCTCGACGCCAATTGCGACCGCAGCCGCAAGCGCCTTCCTTCATAATCGGTCTGATGTCCGTTCGAATTCATCGTCTGAAAATAAAAAGAGGAAGCCTCCGCCTCCTCATCAGGGAAGATTGATTCTACTACGATTTGTGGCTCGGCAGGGTAGGAGGGCCCTTAGGTTTTCAAAATCCTGGGCGTTACAAGGAAGAGTAGCCGCTGGCCATTGCGGGTATTGGAAGCTCTCTCATATAGGTGCCGAACAATCCGGCAGCTCCCAAGCTGCTTTCGCCCTGCTCCTCGCTTCTTCCCTCAATTGACCTTCAGGGTGACCTGGACCGTATGACTCAATGACTGAGCTGTGGCTGTCGCTTTCAGCGTATAGGTTCCGGCGGGAGTCCCGCTGTTCTGCCCCGGCAGCGCGCCGCCTCCAGCGCCACCGCCGCATGCAACCATTGCCAGGCCCAGCATAATGGTCACAAGCGCGTTCCGGATTGTTGCGCCCTGCAAATCAAACTTGCGAACCGGAACAAGCATGAGCCCAATCGACATGCACCATAGCCAGATCATGAACCATCGGGTCCCCGAACCTTCACCAGGAAACCGTCGTGCCTCGGGCCCAGGAATGACGAGCGACCGGGAAGTTGTCCTGACAGTGAGCGTATCCTGGGCGGGCCCGGAAGAACCGACCTGCAGGGTGGAAGAAGCGAAGGAGCATGTAGAACCGGCGGGCGCCCCGTCGCAGGCAAGCGATACCGGTACATCGAATCCATTCAAGGGCGTAAGCGTCAGCGTATAATTGGCCGCTTGCCCGGCCTGAAGCGAAACGTCCGTCGGCGTGACCACAAGGCTGAAGTCCGAAAATTGCACCGAAAGCGGAAGCGAAGCTGTTATCGTGCCGGAACTCGTCGCGCTCGCCGTAGAGGTCGTCGTGCCTGAGGCCGTGCTTGACGTTCCCGTCACAGTAAAACTGAGCGAAGGGGAGGTGATCGCACTCAGGTTGCCGACCGTGAGCGTGCTGGATTGTCCCGGGGTGATCGATACCGGGTTGAAGCTGCACGTGGCGGGCGAGATATTGGCACAGCCCAGGTCGATCGACCCTGTATAGCCATCGCTTGTTGAAGCCAGTACCGTGAACTTCACCTGGCCTGTTCCCACAAGCACCGTCGCCGAGCTCGGGTCTGCCGTCAGGGCAAAGGGGGTCACGCCGGTTCCGGTCAATGTGATGGTCTGCGGAGAATCAAGGGCTGTGTCTGAAACGGTGGCCGTCCCCACGCTGGTTCCGAGAGCGGAAGGCGAAAAACTGATCGCGATGGTGCAACTGCTGCCGGAATTCACCACGCTGCCGCAGGTGTTCGATTCGATATAATCTCCGCCTGCCTGGATGCTGGAAATATCGAGGGGCGACTGCGCGGAGTTCGTCAAAGTCACCGTCTGCGTATTCGTTGTGCCGATGACAACAGAGCCAAAGTCCAGGCTGGTCGTCGAGAGGCTGGCCGCCCCGCTGGTTCCGTAGCCACTCAGCCTGACCGTCTGGGGACTGCCGACGGCATTGTCAGTCAGCGTCAGCGTGCCCGTCCGCGCGCCGGTTGCCGTCGGTGTGAAGGTTACGCTGATGGCGCACTGCGTTCCTGCAGAGACGGTCTGGCCACACTGGCTGGCCTCCGCAAAGTCACCCGTAACCGAAATACCTGAGAGGTTGAGCGCCGCACTGCCGGCGTCATCAATCTTGATGGCTGACGGTGCGCTGGCAGTGTTGATCTCCTGCCGCGCAAAGACGAGCGGATCGGGAACTGCGGTCAGCCCGGCAGCGTTCTGAGGACTGATTTTGGCGATCCAGGCATCATAAGAACCCCCCGTGTAGCCGGTGGTCATGGCAGAGGGCGTGATGGGAAAGTCCGTCGAAAAGGTATCGCCTGCCACATAGACGTTGCCGGACGAGTCGAGCGCAATATCATTGGCGGCTTCATCGCCGGTCCCGCCCAGGTAGGTGGAAAAGAGCAGTGTGGAACCCGTGGCATTGAATTCGCTGACGATGGCGTCGTAAAGTCCCCCGCTGGCCGCCTGTAGCGGAGATGCGACAGGAAATTTCCCGCCATAGGCGTAACCCGTGATGTAGGCGTTACCGGAACTGTCCACCGCAATGGCGTTCGCCTGGTCAGGGTAGATGCTGCCCAGATAAGTAGCGTAGTCGATCGCGGCTCCGGCAGGAGCGATCTTGGCAACAAAGACCTCGTTCGTGCCGCCCCATGCCGTGTCAAAAGCTCCCTGGGTAACGGGGAAGTCCTTTGAAGTTGTCCAGCCAGTCACGTAAGCGGCTCCGGAGGAATCCAGCGCGATGCCCGACCCATAACTGGCCGCTGTGCCACCCAGGTAGCTTGAGTAAATAAGTGCCGAACCCGTAGGGCTTAGTTCCGTGACGAAACCTTCAAAACAGGGAATATTGCTGAGTGCGGAGCCGCATGTTCCCGCCGTATATCGCGGCTGGAATGCACCCTGAACTGGGAAATTGGGGGAGTTCGTCTGGCCAGCCAGAAAAGCGTCGCCGGAAGCATCGAGTGCGATGCCATTGACATGGTCTTCCTGGCTGCCGCCGAGGTAGGTGGAGTAAGCCAGAGCAGTTCCCAATGGATTGATCTTGGCGACGAAGCCGTCAAAGGGTCCTCCACCATAACTCGCTTGAAAGGACCCATGGGTTACAGGAAAGTCAGACGCCGAAGTCAGCCCGCCAACATAGGCGTTTCCGCTTGAGTCCACGGCGATGCTGGTAGAGAAGTCGTCTCCAGTCCCGCCCAGGTACGTTGAATAGACCAGGTTGGAGCCTGACGCGGTGAGCTTGGCGACAAACGCGTCATAACAGGGATCGGGATAGGCCGTGGTTCCGCATGTCCCGCCTCCGTTTGAACCTTGCAAAGGACCCGCCGTAGGAAAATCGAGCGAATCGGTGAATCCGGCAACGTATGCTTCGCCGGAGGAATCGACCGCAATACGGACCCCCTCGTCGTCGCCGGTCCCACCCAGATAGGTGGAATAGACGAGACCTGTTCCCTGGGGATTGAGCTTGGAAATGAAGGCGTCAAAACATGGAGCGGTGTTGACCTCAGTGTCGCAACTTCCGCCACCGAAAACGCCCTGGACACCGCCCCTGATCGGAAAATCGACCGAGCTGGTATAGCCCGTGATGTAAGTGTTGCCGGATGCATCAACGGCAATGCCCGTCGCATAATTGTAGTCGGTGCCTCCCAGGTATGTGGAGTAACTCAGCACGGGATCAATCACCAGCGATTTGGTGGGATCGTAGCCGCTTATTTCGAAACCGACATGGCCGTCTTTCCCAACAATGTAGCGGGCTTCGAGGAAATGTTTTCTGTTCCCTGAGTTGCCGTCAGGCTGATAAGCGCGCGGCTTTCTGAAAAGCACGTTGCCGGCACGCGTATGCACAACGAGCTCGCCGCGCCGGTTGACGCGCAGCCGCGCCGGATGGTGATTCCGGGCGGAAATTTTGAGCTGAATGGAATCAGGATGAGAGCCGGGAGCCACGTCAATGTCGAATTCCAGTTGCCTCTGGTTGCCGTAATACACCAGGTCAATGCCAGGATAAACGCCCTGGTATTTCACTTTGGAATAAGCAGGAACGCCTCGAACCCACTTCGCCGGGTTGTTTCCGATCAGGTAATTGCTCTTGCCAGTTTCCCTTTCCAAACCTACAACGCGCGGCGTGGGATTCGCTCCAACCCATCGGAGATGGACAACTCCTTTCACCAGCCTCTTGTGCGCGGCGTTGCGGCCGGCAAACCTGGCCGCGAGAAACGGCTCCCGGGAACTCTGCATGCGCCGCTCAAGCGACATCACCACTTGTTTCTCAGTGAAGAAAGCGGTGTAGCCGCTCCCGCGCGCCATAAACTCGGCTGCGGGGTCAACCTGCCCGCAATTCTGCTCGAACGCCAGAGGCAATGATACCTGCCGGAGGTTGGAGGGCAAAGGCGCAGGGAGTTCTGGATTCTGAGCCGCGCCAGCAACAAGCACTCCCACTGTCATCGTCAGCAAGACTGCACGGGCGGCATTCCGGCAAGCCCCTGCCCGCCCAACAAATCTGTTCCATCTGGAGAACGGCCCGGAATTGTTCAACGGTCTCCTCGGCGTCTCGGGCTGTCAGATCCTGGCGCACAGCCCGTGCATCGCGCACGAGGAGCATCGTCAGTTCAGACGAAGGACTTGAGGGAAAGGAGGTAAAGCGGGAGCGAGGTGCAGGAGGTATTGTGACAGGCTATCCAGAGAGGTCGCCAAGCGGTTTCGCTCCGGAGAGCAGGCGGCAAGGAGGAATCTCGGCATCTGCTCTTCTCCGAGTCCTCAGTGGAAAGAACAAGCTCAACACAGAGGAGGCAGAGATCCTTTGTGGCGTTCAGCCTCAAAAAAGAGAAAGGCCTTAGGTCTATTTCTTGTTGCAGCGGGTAAACAACTGGTCCAGTAGCTCGATCGCCAGATCCGTTTCTTCGCGCGTGATGGAAAATGCAGGAGCCAGGGTAAAGACGTTCTTGTAGTATCCGCCCACGTCGAGCACCAGGCCCATTTTGCGGCCGCGGACTTGCAGGTTTCCGGCCAGGCCCTCGGCGAAGATGCGGTCCGTCAGTTCGCGGTCGGGGGTGATGCGATCTGCCTTCGAGACTTCGATCCGCAGCGCCAGGCCCAATCCGTCCACCTGCCCAATCGATTCCGGATGCCGCCGCTCGAGTTCTCGCAGACCGGCCAGAAAATAGGCGCCCTTCTCGTTCACAACCGTTTCGTAATCCTCTTCTTCCAGCATCTTCAGCGTTTCGAGCGCCACAGCAGTGCCCAGAGGATTAGCGGAAAAGGTTGAATGCGTCGCGCCGGGCGGGAAGGCCTCCGGCGAAATCAATTCTTCACGCGCCCAGATGCCGGAAATCGGATTCAGCCCGTTGGTCAGCGCCTTGCCAAAAACGATGATGTCAGGCGTAATGCCGAAATTCTCGATCGCCCAGAATTTGCCAGTGCGGTAGAATCCCATCTGGATTTCGTCATCCACGATGAGGAGCTTGTGCTTATCGCAGGTTTCCTTCAGCCGCTTGAAATAATCTGCGGGCGGAATGACGTAGCCGCCGGTTCCCTGCACGGCCTCTATGTAGAAAGCGCCAAACTCGGAGGATCCGGCCTTGCCGTCCCACACCCCGTAGTATTCCGAATCAAACAGTTTTTCAAACTGCTCCTCGCAATAAAGCCCGCAGGTGTCCGGCTTCAGCCCAAAGATGCAGCGATGGCAATAAGGATAGAAAACAAACTGCGCGCGGTCACTGAAATGGCCGAAACGACGCCTGTAACGATAGCTGGAAGTGATGGCCGAAGCGCCCAGCGTCCGCCCATGATAGCTTCCCATAAAGGCGAACATCAGGTTCCTGCCCGTAGCGTTGCGCACCAGTTTGAGTGAATCTTCGATGGCCTGTGAGCCGCCCACATTGAAGTGGACGCGTCCTTTCACGCCGAAGCGCTTTTCGCAGTACTGAGCGATGCGGGCCGCCACTTCAACTTTTTCAGCATGCAGGTACTGGCAGGCCAATTGAGGCAGACGGTCCACCTGCCGCTTCAGAGCTTCGTTCAGCCGCGGGTTCTTATAGCCAAAGCTTGCCGCCGAATACCACATCTGCAGGTCGAGGTATGGCGTGCCCTGCTCGTCGTAAAGGTAGCAGCCTTCACAGTTGGCAAACACCTTGGGCGGATCAAGATAGTGCACCGTGTCGCCGAACGAGCAGTACCGCCGCTCAAGCTCCAGCAATTCACTCGTCCTGGTTGTGATTTCCGGTAATGACATGGACTCTCTTTCCTTGGGGCCGATGAGATCCCGCTGTTTCCGCTACGTCGCGGCGCCCACAGCGGCATCGCACACAAGGGCCCCCGCATCCAGAAGTTCGGCCAGCTCTCTCTGCACATCACCAAAGGTCTCAAACGGGCTGCACGGCACACGATGCTTGCGGCAGTAGGCCAGCAAATCATGCTTGGCAAATACAACGTCCGCGGCCTCTACGGCAAAGCGGTCGGAGAGGCCGTCGCCGATAAAGATGACGGGCTGTCCCTTCTTGCGGACGCGCCGCATGATCGCAGGTTTGCAGGTGGCGCAGCCATGATTGCACCCGTGATCGCCGTGAGGGAAAATTGCCTGCAGCCGTCCTGACTCCAGCCTCAGCCCGGTGGAGAACAAGTGCCGGCCGTTGCGAAGCTGGCCGTTCGCTCCCACGCGCTTCAGAACGCGGCGAATGACATAGTCAAAACTGTCGCTGAGAATGTAAAAGGGCAGTTGCTGAGCCTTCAGAAAGTGGAAAAAAACCGGAAAGCCAGGGTCAAGAGGGATCGAGTCGATCAGCGCATTCAGCTGTTTCACGGAAACGTTCACGAGCGCGGCCTGCCGCTCAAAGCATTCCCTTGAACCGATGTTGCCCCGCAGCCACTGTTCTTCCACATCTCGCCAGGAAGGGTGGGCGTACTGTTCCAGGATAACGTCGGTCACGTCCAGGCGAGTGATTGTCCCGTCAAAGTCCGAAAACACCACGGGCTTCCGGACCCGGCTGTCGCTCCGATCGTTCGCCCCTGCTTTTCCGCTCAAGTCGTGATTCCTTCCTTCCGATAGTTGAGACAGAGGGTTCAGATGGTAGAGCGTAAGGGAATCACCCCCTCCTGCACGCCCTACGCGCCACCTACCGCCTGCTGCCCGTTCTACTCCCCGCGCTCGTCCACCAGGCGTTTGCGTTTCCGCCCGTGGGCGAGTGTTCCCGGGGGACAAAACCGGAAAGCCAGCTTGTACATCCCACAAACCTGATTGGCCCATACATCCGGATAGCGAGCTTCCAGGCTTTTCTGCACCGCATCCTCAATCGTCTGCGCGGAAACTCCGTTGCTCAGCTCCAATCGAAACTCGAGAATGTCATGCAGGCCCTCCTGCCGGACGGCCACCTGCCAGTTGTCAGAAAGGCCCGGCACGTCACATAAGACCCTCTCGAAAATCTCGGGATACATGTTTCCGGCGCCCATCACCACCATTTCGTCACGGCGCCCCCGGATTCTGGCGAGGCGACGAATCGTTGCCCCGCAGGGACAGGGCCCATCAAGGAAGCGCGTGATATCCCGCACGCGGTATCGAATCAGAGGCGTAGTGCGGCGTGACAATGTGGTCACCACCAGTTCGCCGTAGCCATCCGGGTCCGGATCAAGAATCTCAAAGAGCAGGTTGAACTCGTCCACATGGTAGCCCTTACGTTCAAGGCACTCCATTCCTGCGCCGCCGCCCATTTCCGTTGAGCCGTAGCCCATGATCACCGGAGCCTTCCAGATTCGCTGGACGTAATCACGGTAGGCGTCGGTCATCCGGTCGCCGGCGGCGAAAATCAGCTTCACCGGAAAGCTTCCCTGCTTTTCGGCGATTTCGCTGAGGCTCACCAGCCAGGTCGGATCGGCCACAATCACGTTATAACGATAGTGCGCAAGCCGGTCATAGGATTCCAGCGGCTGCGGCTTGCCCACAGCAGAGCAGAAGACACCCAGTTGCTTGCAGGCCAGAAAGGTCACCCAGCTGCTGATCCAGTATCCGGCATCAAATGTGCACACCACCCGGTCTCCACGGCGCAGGCCGTTCTCATAAAACACCGCAGCTTCATAGCGCGCTGAGAAGTCGAGCTCATCGTATCCAAAGTAAACCCGTTTTGGACCGCCGGAGGTGCCTGTGGTTTCAAACACTGCCTGGGGTTCCCGGCAGAGGAATTCTTCGGGCGGCAGGTTCCGAATATCTTCAGGCGTGGTAAAGATGTCGCCGAGGTCCTCAGGGTGGCGAATCTGCTCCGCGCGAAGACCGGCCTCCCTGAGCTTTCGCTGAAAGAATTTCTGATGCGCTCCAGCGTAGCGGACGACCCTCCGGAAGCCGTCGATCTGAATCCTGCGGATCAACCCCGGCGGCAGCGACTTTCCCAACTGGACAAGCCGAGGGATCGAGTCTCCAATCAGACGGCGTTCAACGATCTTCCGAAAGTCAGGTACCATGGAATTCCAGCACAAAGCGGCCGGTGCGGCCAGGACAAAGCTTGGCTGGCGAACCTCAAACTGCCATCCCAAAGCCGTGCAGGTTACAGGCCAGAGTCGCCAGCCTCCTCGGACCCGCAGGCAAGCGCCTGGCCCGCCCCTCCTACATCAGGTAAGCCGATTCACCGGAAGCAGTCGAGGGCGCCGCCAGCAGATCAATGTATGTGGCCTTGTCCAGCAGGGCTCGCGCAATCTGGGCGACGGAGTAAGCAGCATCGGGCCGCGCCATTTCCTGCCCGCGCGCGCTCAACGCCTCCAGCCGTTTGGGATCATCGAGCAAGTCAGACACCGCGACGGGAATTTCCTCAGGCCGCTTGGCCGACACACCCAGTCCGCGCTCAACCAGGAACTTCAGATGACTCTCTTCCATCCCCGGAATCGGGAAAGTGAGAATCATGGGGAGACCGGCTGCCAGAGCTTCAGAGGAAGTGACGCCGCCCGGTTTGGTGATCAGCAGGTTGGCCGCCCCCATCAGTTCAGGAATGGAATCCGACCAGCCAAAAACGCGCAGGTCGAGTGCCAGTTGTCCCCGGAGTGCCTCCAGACGCCGGCGCATGCTGCGATCTCGTCCCGCCACGGCGAGCACCTGAACGGGCTGCCGGCACAACTCCAGACTTCGGATGATGGAATCAAGCGGGGCAGGACCCATTCCACCACCCATCACCAGCACCACCGGCCGGTTGATGTGCAGACCCAGCGCGCGGCGGACTTCTCCCCGGTCAAGTCGCAAAGCGAAAGCAGGATTCACTGGAACGCCGCAATTCACAATACGATTCGCGGAGACACCCCAGGAAATCAACTGGCTCCTGGCCTCTTCGCTTCCCACACAATGAACGTCAATTTCATCCTTGACCCAGGGCGGCTCGGCAAAAAAGTCCGTCTGGGCGGCCAGAATAGGAGCGTCAAACCAGCCCTCGCGCCGGCCCAAGGCTGCCACCTCGGCAGCGCCGATCTCCGTGACGATCACCAGATGTGGCCGGAAATCTCGAAAGCGTGCGAGCACTGACCGGCATCCACGCCTGAATAACCACTCTGGGGCTGTCTTTCGGAGCCGCTTCCTCTGCCGCCATTCATAAAGGCTGCGCCATACCCATGGAGCGCGCCGCACCATCAGCCAGTAAGGAAGGACGTAGTAACGGAGGAACCAGGGGGTAGCCAGGTCCAAAATATCTATCGTCCGCGCTTCAACGTTGTCCGCTCCATCGTGAAGGGCCTGATGGATTGCCTGGCTTGCTCGCAAGTGGCCCGCGCCGACACCGAGCGTCAGGATCGCGATCCGCCTGATTTCCATGTTTACTCCGAATGAATCCGTTACCGAAACCCTGATGCCAGTGAGGACCGAGGATTTCACTCCCAGCGGCGCACGAGCAGCACAGCGTTTAACCCCCCGAATGCAAAAGAGTTCGAAAGGGCGGCGCGGATGCGCCTCTCGCGTGCCTGATTGGGAACATAGTCGAGGTCACAGTCCGGGTCCGGCTGCGTGTAATTCGCCGTCGGCGGAACAACGCCACGTTCAACCGCCATCACGGTGGCCACAAGCTCAATCGCGCCCGTTGCTCCCATGGCGTGTCCGTGCATCGACTTTGTGGAACTGATCGCCAGTTTTCTGGCATGCTCCTTGAAAACTTCCTTGATTACCTGTGTTTCGGTCGCATCATTGAGGCGCGTGCCGGTCCCATGGGCGTTGACGTAATCGATCTCATCGGGGGCAATACCGCCCTCCTCAAGTGCCATGCGGATGGCGCGTACCGGCCCATCCACAGACGGCTGGGTGATATGGGAAGCATCCGAACTCATCCCGCAGCCGGCAAGTTCGCCATAAATCATGGCTCCGCGCTTGCGAGCATGGTCCAACTCCTCGAGCAACAAAACTCCAGCCCCTTCCCCGATAACCATGCCCCTGCGGTCCGCCGAAAAAGGCCGGCAGGCGCCGGCAGGATTCCCATTACTGGGAGCAAGGACACGCACAGCCTCCCAGCAGCGCATTACGCCATATGTGATCGGGGCATCGGCGCCACCGGCCAGCGCGAGGTCTGCAAGTCCAAACTTGATCAGATGATATGCCTCCGCGATGGCATGGCCTGAGGATGAACAGGCCGTTGCGGTGGTAAGCGCCGGACCCTGCGCGCCGTATTCCATGCAAATCTGTGACGTGGCAGCATTGTGCATGATACGGGGAATCGTGTAAGGATGGAGCCGCGTCGCCTGCTTCGCATACAGGTTGTGGTAGCCGGCGTCATAACTTCCCGCGCCGCCCATGCCGGAACCCATCACCACGCCAAAGCGGCAGCGTTCGTCGTCGTGGACCGTGATACCGCTGTTTTCCATAGCCTGCCCAGCGGCAATCAGCGCGAACTGCGCAAACTTGTCCAGCAGATCCAGACGCTTGGTGGGAAAGTAGTCGTCCGGATTGTAGTCTTCAACTTCAGCGGCGATCTGAACGGAAAGAAGAGAAGAATCAAACTGTGAAATGGGCCGGACGCCCGAACGGCAATGCACCAGGTTATCGAAAAAGGTATCCCTCTCCTTGCCCGTGGAGGAGAAGACCCCCATCCCTGTTATGACAACCCTGCGCACCATTCACTCCAGAAGAATCAGTTGCTGGGCGCGGGACTGCCGCCCTTGGCCATTGCCGCAAGGTCAGAAACATCCTTGCCTTCAAGCACTCGAGTGAGACTGTCCACAACCTGCCGCACGCTCTTCATATTCTGAGCCACAGCATCCGGGACATCGATTTTAAACTCTTCTTCAAGAGCAAACAGGATGTTCACACCGTCCAGCGAGTCAATCCCCAACTCTTCAAAAGTTGAGTCCATCGTTACCTTTGCAGGATCGAGGTGCTGCTCCCGTGCGATAATTTCTATGACTTTTTCACCGACGTTCATATCTGCTCCTTACTGACTTGTTCTAATCCTCCGCCTTGTCCATAGCCGCCCTATAATGATGATATGCCGATCGGATTCTTCGTGGCGAGTTCTCCAACCACGCGCAGCAGTTCCGCTAAGCGAAATGGCTTCTCGAGAAAGGCTTTCACGCCGAGTTCCCGCGCGAGTTCGATCTCGGCTCCTGTAATGAAAGAAGTCATCAAGATAGTGTCACAAGCAATCTTCTTCTGTTGAAGCTCCCGTAGCAATTCCAAGCCGCTTTCTCCCGGCATTCGGAGATCAATCAGAATGACGGCCCTGCCGCCGTCCCGGCTTAGCGCCTTCCAGAGAGCCTCGCCGTCCTCCGCCACCTCAACAACGTAGCCGTTTGCGCCGAGGACCTCAGAGAGCAAGTTGCGGCTCTCTTGGTCATCATCCACCACCAGTACTCGATTCAAGCCCACTGCATCACCCGTACAGAAAGACTTACTTCTGCCAACAGGTAACTCTAAGGCACCGCTGAGTCCAAAGCCCGAGACGATTTATAATCCTTTCAATCTTAATGATTTGCGAACAATCTCAAGCATAAAAAGCGCTGTTCAAGTAACTCCGTCTGTGTCACATTGAGACACATGGGTGAATGAGTGTATTTTAATTTGGCACAGATTTCCAGCATTCTTGTTTCTGGCATTCTCCGAAAGGCTCACAATAAAACCTCTAAGCGAGCAAAGCATAAGCCTAAGTCATAAGCTTTTCAATAGGCTCAAAGATAAGACCGGATTCAGTAACTGCTGCGATGATGGACGGTAATGCCTCCACGGTGCTCGATTGGTCAATGCCTCCAGCAGGCGGTTGTTCGTGCCCGTCGTGAAGAAGGACCACAGCTCCCGGATGCAATCTCCGCCTCGTTGCCTTGATAATGGCTTGAGTCCGATATTTCCAGTCGAATCCCGCCACCGACCACATCACCATCTTTAGCCTTCTCTGGCGCAAGATCGGCATCAAGCCGAACCATCGCGCCCCGTAAGGCGGTCGGAACAGCATCGGGCGCACACCCGTAACCCGCTCGATGACTTCCTGGGCCCGATCGATTTCCCCAGCAATAAACTTACGGCTGCGTGGGCACAGAAACGGATGTGAGTGCGTATGATTTCCAATGGTGTGCCCTTCGCGCAGGATGCGTCGCGCGATTTCCGGATGGCGTTCCACATTCTTGCCGCAGAGAAAGAAGGTTGCAGAAATCTTATGCTTAGCAAGGATATCGAGGATCTGTTCCGTAAATGGCGGAACTGGGCCGTCGTCAAAGGTCAGCACGACACTGCGGTTGCCTGCGGGCCCGCGTATCAAAGCCGGCCCGAACCATCCTGATGTAGGCGCTATACAGGCATAAGCTAGTGCCGCTCCACATCCTATGACGATGAGTAATCCAACCACTAAACCGATCATGGCCGCCTTAAGTAATTGTCCAGCCTCATACTGTCAACGCACATTGCCCATGGGATCGTCCCAAATGAGCGCCTCCCAGCGACGTTTATCCTAACACAACGGCCCGGGAGATTCCCGTTGATGATCTTGCAGGGCACTGGAAAATAAGGATAGATTATACGTAAAGGCATCCAAGAGGTGACAGCATGGGAACTGCACTTGATCGGTTCATGGTGCAACAAGGTTTTCGTGAAGAGGAAACCTCGCGTCGTCGGTGGCACTTCCGTGCCCTGCAACTTCAACCCGCCATCTTAGGGCTGCTGGTGGTGGTGGGTATCGTTTTCCAGTCCGCGACACTCTTTTTCGTGCTGGCGGCCGTTTTGATCTGGAATGTGGTTTTCCCGAGCCTGAATGTTTTTGAAAGGTTCTACGATTTGGCCATTGGCAGGGGAACCAAGCCGAAGCTGGAGCCGGCGCCAGCGCCGCGGCGCTTTGCGCAGGGAATGGCCGCAGCGTTCATGGCCATGACGAGTTGTTCGCTGACGTCCGGCTGGTTGATTGTTGCCTATGTGTTTGAATTCTTTCTAATTGTAGCCCTCACAGCTTTGCTGGCCGGCAAGTTCTGCATGGGCTCATACATCTACCACACCCTGCGCGGTCATCGGGACTTTGCCAACACCACCTGCCCGTGGTCAAAAGAGTAATTGCAGGCCTCTTGCTGCATGCAGAACGTTTGCACCTGACCGCCAGTTCTCGCCGTTCGACGGCGGCATGAACCATCGACACGACAGCTTGCCGCTGCAGACTTTGTCTGCAGCGGAAGCAAAGTATCAGGAATCTGGAACCATACGCCGCAATACGTCCAAAGAATCACGGCCGAATGTAGAGATAAATCGTGTGCGTGGAGCCGTTTTTAGCCGTGACTTCCTCGGTTTTATCGGCCTTCCAACCGCTCATCAGGAAATCGTGGGATACCACACGTGTGCCGGGACGGAGCTGTTTTTCCAGCATGGGTCGGATCTCCCTGTTGACGCTGGTCAGCAGGTAGAGCGTGACCACCGTTGCCTTGTGAATGTCGGCCTTGAACATGTCCTCGTGGAGGATTTTGGCTCTCGAGGCAAGCCCGAGTTCCTGAATCCGCGCCGAAGATTCTCGATACCGCTCTCCGTCAAGTTCCACACCAACGGCATGCGCGCCGTACTTTTGCGCCGCCAAAATGACTATCCGACCGTCACCCGAACCCAGATCGTAAACAACGTCGTTGCGGTTGACCTTTGCCAGTTCCAGCATCCTTTCAGCAACCGTCATGGGAGTGGGAACGTAAGGGACAGCATCATGCGAGGCTTCGTAGGCCGGGGTGATCTGCGCCCCAACCTGCGAAGGCTGCGAAAGGTAGAACCCCAAAGCAGCCAGGACGACAAAGAGAGCCGCCAGACGCCCAAACAAGTCGATGCGTCGCAGCATGGTTTGCCTTCCTTATTTCGAAGTTAACATCATTCTACCACTGAATCGACGCACCGGCCTCGATCAGGCAGAACCGCGGGGCGGTCCAGCGGACAAAAGGTCCGGCAGCTCGACACTGTATTGGGTGTGGCAAGCTTCTGAACTGCAGTTGGGGGAAAAAATCCGTAGCCGACGACAAAAGCCTCTTATCTGTGGACCTTTAACGCCACGAAAAGCGCGCGGTCAAAAAATCACCGTGGGTGGCTGTGGGCCTCTGCATTCCAGAATCTCGGTTATTATTAAGGACCGCGGCGCATTCGCCAGCCGTGGAAAAGGCAATCGCCAAGAGGTTTAAAATGATTTTCAACAGCCGTCAAAATCAGACTTTCAGGGTGGGTGGTGAACGAACCTCGCTCCCCGGCCGCAGGGAATTCTTGAAGATCGCGGCAACAAGCGCGATTGGGGCAGGAGTTGCTCCAGGTGCGGTGGCGGCCAGCGAGGGTTCTGCGCAATCTCCACCCGCCCAGACGAAAAGTCAGACGAAAAGAATCGAAGTCGATTTTTCAAAACCGATTGGAACCATCAAAGCTCTGAACGGCGTGAATGGCGGGCCGCTGGCGGGATTCAATCTGTCTTCATATTTTTCGGCCATGGGCATCCCGCACGTCCGACTGCACGATATTCCCTACATGTTTCCGGGGCACGATGTGGTGGATGTCCAGTACATCTTTCCCGACCCCGAGGCCAATGTGGACGATCCCGAATCCTACGATTTTCGAATGACCGACCACTATATCCAGTCGATTCGAGCGCTGGGGGCCGAAATCACTTACAGGCTGGCCTACGGTACTTGGGGCAGGCACAATCCTCGCCCGCGCACTACTCCGCCCCAGGATTATGCGCGGTGGGCAAGCATCTGCTCCCACATCGTCCGGCACTACAACCAAAGCTGGGCCAACGGCTTCAACAACGTTGTCAAGTACTGGGAAATCTGGAACGAGCCGGACATCAAAATGTTCTGGTCCGGAACACCCGAGCAGTATTACCGGCTTTACGAGGTAACGGCAAAGACAGTAAAGAAGACCGATCCGGAAACAAAGGTCGGCGGCCCCACCATGGCCAACGCGGCCGGCAAGGAGTTTTTTGACGGCTTCCTGAAGCACTGCGTGGATCACGAAGCGCCTCTCGATTTTGCCTCGTGGCACACTTACGCGAAAGAACCTGCACTTGTGGCGGCACACGCCGCAATCGTTCACGAGGCTTTGCAGAAACACGGCTTCACAAAAACGGAAAGCATCCTGGACGAGTGGAACTATTTTCTGGGGGACTGGACCCGCGAACATAAGGACGCCGAATACCGGAAATGGCTTTTCAACACCCAGGTGGGCGGGCCACCCGGAGCCGCTTACGCAGCGTCCATCCTGATCCGCCTTCAGGACAGCTCGGTGGGTCTTGCAGATTACTACCAGGGAACCACTCACTATTGGGGTGGGCTGTTTGACGAGTTCGGAGCGCCCCGCAAGCCCTGTTTCACGTTCGAAGCCTTCAAGGCCCTGCTCGGCACACCGGAGCGCGTGTTCACTGCCGGGTCAGACGACAAGGGATTTGGCGTGATTGCAGGACTCTCGCAAAATAAATCCCAAGCCACGGTGCTGATCAGCAACTTCGGAACGCCATACAATCGCTATGACATCGCCTTCCACGGCCTTCCCTGGCACGAAAGTTTTGCCTACGAGAAGTACGTGGTTGATTCCCACCGAAACCTGGACCTTACGATGTCGGAAAATGTCAGAACTCCAGCGCTCAACGTGACGGAGGAGGTTGAAAACCCTTCGGTCTGCATGATCCGGCTGCGCAGCGCCGTGAGCGCATAACCATGTCACACCAGCCGGCGTCGGCTGGTGCGATCTGTGCTTTGCCAAGGGGACATGCCTGGCGCAGCAAGGACAACTCGCGTGGCGGCGCCGCGGGCAGTAGAATGCAAGAATCTTCACGACCGCCCGCTTTGGGGCCCCAGAAGGAGGAGCGACACAATGCGATGGAAAGACCTGCTTCATCTTCGGTTTATTCCCAGCAGTAAGGATTCAGCGCTTCTGGTAATGAGGGTAGGATTTGGGCTCAGCCTCTTCCTGAAGCATGGCCTCGAAAAACTTACCGGTTACTCGCAAATGGTTACGCACTTCCCGGATCCGATAGGCATCGGTCCACATGCAAGCCTTGCCTTCGCCCTACTTTCCGACGGTATCTGTTCGCTGCTGGTCATTCTCGGACTCGGCACCCGGTGGGCAGCACTGGTCATCACCGTTAACGTGGCTGTCGCCTTTACGTTTGTTCACCACATGGCATTTTTCACCGTGCCCCATGTCGAGATTGTATTCGCCTACATCGTTGCATTCCTCGCGATCCTGATTGCCGGGCCAGGCCGTTTCAGCCTTGACCATCTGTTGACGCGCCGGGCTCAGCAATCGAGTCCCGAGGAAAGCCCTAACTCTTAGCTGGAGAATTTCCTGCTTCAACGGGCTCGCGCGGTCCCCGGCTGTTGAAATCTGTGTTTTCCAGAAGCCATATGCTCGCAGTGGGGAGGGCAACTCGCTTCGCGAGGCTACAGGCGCTACAATGCAATCGTTCGCGCCAGCCACTGCCGCTGCGAAAGGTTAAGAAATGAAGATCCACGCGAAAGAGTTTCGGGTCCGCGAGGGGGAAAGGGTCAGACTGAAGAAATGGCCGACCAAAGTACAGCCAGTCTATAAGTCGAAGGAGCACTATAGAGAACTGCTTGCGGACCACATTCAACGTCTGAGCGCGCAGCAGCACCTTCTTTACGCAGACAGACGTTACGCGGTGTTGGTGATTTTCCAGGCCATGGATGCAGCGGGAAAGGATGGGGCCATCGCGCACGTGATGTCCGGGGTCAACCCACAGGGTTGTGAGGTCTTCAGTTTCAAGCACCCAAGCGCGGAGGAATTGGCGCACGATTTTCTATGGCGCACCACCTGCCGCCTGCCAGAGCGCGGCCGCCTCGGCATCTTCAACCGATCCTATTACGAGGAGGTTCTGGTGGTTCGGGTACATCCGGAAATTCTGCGCAGCGAGGGGCTTCCGGATGAACTGCTCAACCCCAAGACGATCTGGCAAGAAAGGTTTCGGTCGATCGTCGACCTGGAAAACCACCTTTACAGGAACGGAACCCGGATCATCAAGTTTTTTCTTCATCTTTCTAAAGAGGAGCAGCGAAAGCGGTTCCTGGAGCGCATCGACGAGCGGGAAAAGAACTGGAAGTTCAGCCTGGACGACATGGCAGAACGAAAGTTCTGGAAACAGTATATGAAGGCCTATGAGGAATGCGTGAGCGCCACCAGCACTCGAAATGCACCGTGGTACGTGGTCCCGGCGGACGACAAGGAGAACGCACGACTGATTATCTCCCAGGTTATCATTGACACCCTGAGTGACCTTAAGATGGCTTATCCCAGACCCAATGCAGCGTTCCGCCGGCAATTGCATTCGATCCGTAAGTTGCTTACAAAATGAACCGCTGCGAGGGGACGCATTCGATCCAGCTTGCGTCGCTTCGGTGGCGGGCCTGGATACCATGATGATCAACAGCCCCCCTTCCAATTCGCGAAACCGCAGACACTTCCGTGCACGCTTTTAGCAAGTCTCTAATCATATAGAGAGGATCCATACGATGAGTTCAAGAAGGAATTTCATCAAGAATGCAGGAGCAATGATGGCCGGGCCGTTCATGCTGAAGAAGTTGTCATTTGCAGAGCAGGGTAAGCGTACAAATTCGGGGCCTGGACCCGCCGGGCAGGGGGTCGATCCCGGCACACTGGCGGTCAGCGGCAATCGGCGGCATCTGGTGAATGCCCAAAACGTCCCATGGCTGATGCAGGCTGATGCGGCCTGGTCATTGATTGTGAGCCTGGACAAAGCGGAAACGAGCTTGTACCTGAAGAACCGGCGGCAGAAGGGATTTAACGCAGCGCTGGTGAACCTGATCGAGCATATGTTCTGCAAGCATCCTCCCCTGAACGCCGAAGGCGAGGCGCCCTTTAGGATACCGGGAGATTTCAGCACGCCGAATGAGCAGTACTTCGCATACGCTGACTGGGTTCTTCAGGAAGCCGCAAAGAAC
>JBJKQK010000176.1:0-47241 GCA_046705285.1 Terriglobia bacterium | reverse complement strand
GTGCAGCCTTGATGCAGTTTGACGGTTCAATCAATTCGCAGACGGTGGACGACCAGCTGACCCAGTTGGAAACGCAGCTCGGCGACCTTTCGCCATCGATGGCAGCAATTGCCGGCGACGTTCGTGCGATGGCGGCCGAACAGTTTGCCAGTGCCGGCGCGGCCGGTGGCACGCCCTGGGCGCCTCTCGTGCCCTCCACGCTGAAACAAAAGCGCGGCGGGGGAGGGATATTGCAGAACACGGGGACTCTTCTGGAGTCACTGACTGACCCGGATTCGGCCGACCACGTGGAAGCAATCGACAAACAGTCGCTCACGATTGGAACGGACCTTCCCTACGCCATGTTCCAGCAGACGGGCGCCGGGTGGGGGCTCGGCGAGACGTCGCTGCCGCCGGCGCCGAGGCAAGGCCACGGAGTTCCTATGCGGCCGCTGCTGGTGCTGACGGCAGACAGCCAGGACCGATGGGTGGGGTTTGTGGCGCAACAGCTTCAATCGCCAGCGCCCACACTTGGAGCAGCGCAACTGGGAGGTTCTCAATCCGCCGTGCTGGCTTAGGGGTCCGGATGCTGAGTTCTGAGTGCTGTGTTATGGAACGAATGAAATTACGAATTACAAATTACGAATCACAAATCCAGGGTAGCCAAGGCACTGATTGTTGTGCCGTGGGATTTTCGCACACATCGCAAGGAGCGCGATGTATGCGCGACCCCGTAATTCACAATTCGTAATTTTGAGGAAGAAGCGATGATTCAAAAATATCAAGCAACGTTTGCAAGGCCATTGGTTGACCAGTTGATTGCCATTTTTCAGCGCGACCAGCAGGCGGCAGTTGACATCGTGAACGCCACGCGGCCGCCAGGACGCCCGCTGGGGGTGTTTGCAGCTTTCCTGAAGGAAGCGACGCCGATCCAGAACTGGCCGGCGCTGGTGCTGGTGGCGCAGCAGGTGAACTTTGATCTGGTCAGCGACATCGATTTGCGAAGCGAAACGCTAAGCTTTTATTGTGCAATGGCAATCATGGGCACAGACCCGGAGTGGCTGGCCGAGGATGCGATGGACACGCTGCGAGTGGTGGACATTGTACTGACCTCAGCGTCGCTGGCTGACTTTTACACGCCGCTTCCCATCAACCACACGACCGTTCCGAGCGGAACGACTCAGGCGCTGGATCCGGCTGTCTCCAGGATCATGGATTTGCGGATCACCCGGCACAATCTGGGTGCGCTCGTCACGCGCCGAAGCGGCGCGCTGGCGCGCGGTCCGCAGATCGAGTTTGCCATCGACCTGGAGGAGCAATGATCTCTCGAAAGCGAATTATGAATTCTGAATTGCGAGTCACAAAACCCGGCGGGAAGGACACCGCCGCTACAGTTGAACAATGATGTGCAGCTGCGGCCAGGTCGAGAGCGCGTTCCGGCTGGGGATGAAGGCCGCTTTGAGGATTTTGGAGGACGAGGGCGATGCAGAAAAGGCGAGAAGAAAGATCGGGGAAGCGATTACAAATCGTGATGCGCGGCTGCCTGCGGGTGATGATGCTCGGCGCGGCCGCGCTGGTGATGGCGTTCGGCGGGATGAGCCCGCTCCTGCTCGCACAGACGAAAACCACGGTGGCGGACACGATTCATGGTCCTGACGGCAGCCTGCCCAGCGGCAAGATCGTGATCTCGGCAAGCTCGACTTTTACCGGTGCCGACGGCTCCGTGGTTCTGCGCGGCACGGTGGCGACAGCGACAGTGACGGATGGCGCGTTCAGCGTGGCGCTGATTCCGAATGCCGGATCGACGCCTTCGGGCACGAGCTACACCGTCATTTACGAGCTGAGCGGCGTTCCTTACAGAAATGAGACCTGGGTTGTGCCGGCATCAACCACGGCAGTGAATCTTGCTGCTGTGCGCAGCGCCACCTTGAGCGGGCCCACGGCAATGATCAGCTCGTCTCAGATGCCCGCGCTCACCGGCGACGTGACATCCAGCGCCGGATCGACGGCCACAAAGATTACTGCCAGCTCAATCACCTCCGCCCTAACGGACAAGGGTGGCCAGGTGTTCAACGTCAAGGCATACGGCGCCACAGGGAGCGGCACAACAGATGACACGGCGGCTATTCAAGCGGCCTGGAATGCTGCGATGGCTGCTCATGGTCGACTGTACGCCCCCCCCGGCACGTACCTCATCACCTCCAGCCTGACCTGCACCGATGCAAATGGATTCGTCTTCGAGGGCGCAGGAGATGGAGCCACAAGCGGGGTCACTTTTCTGTGGGGCGGCAATTCCTCAAGCGCCATGTTCGCGCTTTCCAGTTGCCGGAACTACACGTTCAGAGGATTCTCGGTTCAGTCAAGTTCCTCAAAGCCATTGCTGGCGGCGTTTACCTCAATCAACGATGGTGTGGCCGTTCCGACCGCTGGAAAGTTTGAGAACCTCTTCATTCAGGGCACTAATCTCAACGGCCTCGATTACGGATTTCACTGGGAGACGACCGGTGCGGGCGGAAACGCCAATAACGATGACTCTACCTTCATAGATGTTGGGGTGAGTAACTATACCGACACTGCGTGGCAGTTTGACGGCGGAGAGATGTACGGGATGGCTTTCTTCCATTGTGGTTTTGAAGGAGCTGCGGGCGCTCCGTCCAGTTATGGAGTCTACACGTTGAGCAACATCAACTGGTACGGCGGCACTGGCGGCGCTAATACCGCATATGACTTTTTTCTTGGAGGAGGCAGCCGTCCGAGCATGATAGACGGCTTTCTGTCGGAAGGTTCGGCCCAGTTCCTTGTGGGCGCCACCACGAGCGCCTGGAGGCCCACCACCGTGGAAGATTGCTTTTTCGATTCAACCAGCCTTGCCTCAACCGGATATGCGATTGTTTGGAACAATGCAGGACCGCTTACCCTGATCGATAACGGGTTTGGGACAAACAATGTTTCCAAGGCGCTCTCGATCAACATAGGAACTGTCAGCGGGCTTGTGAATGCCATTGGGAATGTCTTTGTGACGACGCTGACCCCGCAGACGGTGTTCAGCGGATACGCTCAAAACGTGGTCCAGAAAAACACGGTGATCACGACCACGGGCAGCATTCATGACGCCACGTCCGTTCCGTTCTCAGGCTACGCGACCACCACCTACTCAAACCTTCCGGGGTGTAACGCTGCGCTGGCCGGATCGTCACCAAGGCCCATCAGCAACTCAAATGTGAATACGGCTGGCGCGGTGATCACGGCAGCCGGCTCGCCGGGCTATCCCGTCATGGCCGGTTGTATGCAAAGCGCCGGGACGCCCGGAACCTATGAGTGGGTTGTGACTTCGATTGCACCGTAGCCGCAGCGCGCCGGCTTTGGGTGGCCACGGGATAACGCTGCCGGGCGAGAATGGCGCCTGACGAGTCCACTAACGGCACAGATTGGACGGTGGCAGGGAAGTGAAACCATTGCGTGATTGGAGATTTGCGATGGGTGATTGGATGACTGACAAAGCCATCGCTCACAGATCGCAAGTGACAAAGGGAGGAATACATGACAACTGTTGATGCAACAAAAATCCACCAGGGACCGGGGAAATTATGGCTGGATGTTACGGTTCCAACAAGCGGCAACCGCCTGACCATTGACGCGACCGGAACTCCCACGGCAGGGACACCGCTGTTTGCCGGAGCGACCGACGGAGCTGCCACGATGGTGCTGACTCCAAAATTGACGGAAATCACCGCGGACCAGGTCGCCGGTCCCGTGGACGTGGTGATGACGGGAGAAGCCGCTTCCATCGAGGTCACTTTGAAAGAGTCGGACCTGGCAAAGCTGAAGAATTATGTCGTCAACGGAAGCTTTGCCACGGGTACCGACAGCTCTCTGCCGGCTGGTTCGCAAGACTACGAGGAGATTTCGTTCGGCGGCCTGATGGCGATCCCGAAAACATCTGTCGTGGTGATTTCCCAGCGGCGCGACTCGCCCGGCAAGTTCGTGGTGGCACAGCTCTACCAGGCTTATCAGGCTCAGGCGGTGCAACTGCCGTTCCAGCGGGCCAAGGAAACGACCTACAAGGTCAAGTTCGAGGGCCTCGCCGATCCAACGCGGTCGGTTGGGGATCAGGTGGGAAAGATCTACAGGCAAATTTAGGAATAGTGATTGATTGAACGATCGGGTGATTGGGCGACTGAGTGAATCGAAACAGGGCTTTCA
This sequence comes from Terriglobia bacterium, assembly GCA_046705285.1. Lineage (GTDB taxonomy): Bacteria > Acidobacteriota > Terriglobia > UBA7540 > UBA7540 > SCRD01. The sequence goes on along the minus strand of JBJKQK010000176.1, from coordinate 43,059 downwards.
ATCGCTCAATCAGAAATCGCTAAATTGCTTAACGGAGCGGAGGTCGCATGCGGAAAAGCAACGGAAATGGTATCGCCACCAGCGAGGTCTGGCGAAACGCGGCAAAAGCGGATCGGGAAGCGCACGCGGAACAACTGGTGCTGCCGAGCGGAGCCACCATCCTGGCCGCGCGGCCGGAGCCGCTGGAGTGGGTGATGTCTGGCAGGATTCCACAGGGACTGCTGGCGGTGGCAATGGAAGATCCGGAGTCGCCACTGGCCGGTGGCGACCGGGAGTTGACGCGGGAAGAAGTCCTCGACCTGGCCAGCTTTGCCTCCCGGCTGGTTGTGGCGAGCGTCGTCGATCCGCCCATAGGGGACGGCCCGGACGAGATTCTGCTGGACGACATTCCCATTCGCGATCGGGCGTTCATTTTTGAATGGGCGTGCCGGGCGCTGAGCGGAAACGCCATTGATCCATCAGAAGATGGGACAGGAAACGAGGCTGTCAATTCCAGGAAGGAGGATCTCTCCGGCGCCAAGCTGGAGGGGTTTCGTCAGAAGTGAAAACTTTACGCTGCTGGCTATCGCCGCGGAAAAGTTCGGGTGCCGGCCGAGCCACATGGTGGGCCTGCGCGACCCGGTGCTGGCACTCGATTTCGACCTGGCGGCAGCGGCCAAGCTGCTGGCGGCCGAACGCGTCGCGGCGAACGCTGTAACGGAAGGATTGGAAGAGGCGCCGCTCAGCGGCCAGCCGACGCGCAACGTGCGGTGGTAGGAGATCTCCCAGGGGACTTCAAGGGAACGCCCTCACCCACTGCTTTGTGGCTTCCCCTGGCCCAGCGGGAGAGTGGTGTGAGGATGAGACGAGAGAATCATGGCTACAAATAGCGCTGCAGAACTACTAATAACCATCTCTGCCGACCCGTCGAACGCGGAATCGAGCATCAACGAATTTCGCTCGAACTTCAGCGGCAGCTTGAGCGGAATGAATTCCGACCTCTCGCAGTGGTCGAGCCAGGGAACATCCAGCTTTGGCAACGTGCAGAAATCACTGCAAGGCCTGACAACAAATTTTGGGACGAGCCTGAACAGCCTGAACACCTCGCTGAACCTGAACAGGCAAACGGTCGGGCAGTGGGGCACCGGTGTCAGTAGTGTATTTTCGAGCGCCCTGAGCGCCTCCAACGCGCTCGGAACCAGCTTGCTGGGAAGCTTCCAGGCGTTCGACTCGGCTCTGGTCAGAAATTCGGGAAATGCCAGCGTCTGGCAGAAGAGCATCGGCCAGGCCTTTGAGAAGGCGGCGCTGACCTCGATCACTGCCATCGCCAAGGAAGCCGTTGTGCGCGCGATTTTTTCGACTGCCCTGGGCTTTTACATGCTGGCGATAGGAGACTTCTCGGGTGCAGCCCAGGCGTTTGAGGCGGCGGCAGTGTTTGGCGCGGTGGGCGGAGCGGCAGGCCTGGCATCGCAGGCACTGAGCGGAAGCAGCGCCAGCGGAAGCACCAGTAGCACGAGTTCATCGAGCAGCAAATCGACAAGCAGCACATCACCTTCGGCGAAGGCGACAACGGGCTCCTCAAGCACCTCGCAGAGTCCGCAGACAGTCCAGGTGATTTTTCAGGGCCCCGTTTATGGCGGGCAGGCCGGTGTCGATGAACTGGTTCGGCACATTACGACCGCCGTAACCGAGCGGGATGTAAACCTGGTTGCCTACACCGTGGTGCGACAGCCGGCTCCGAGGGCGTGAAGGAGCGACTGAGCATGGCGGCTGAAGAGCAGGAGAGTGCAGTTTCAAGGATAAGGACGGCACATGGCATATCCTAAGATTGTGTATACCCCCGCGGGTGGCACAGAACAGACTCTGAACTTTACTTCATCCCCGCAGCAGCAGCCCGGCTATCTGAAGAACGCTGTGCGGCACGACAATAACTCGACGGCGGGCATCCGAGAGTCGGTCCTGGAGCGCATTGAAACATTCCTGGAACTCAACGTTCAATACATCAAGGCCGGAACAGACCTGGCCAACTGGGCGGAATTCCTGGACCACGCCCTGACGGGTGCGGCGTTTGCCTATTATCCCGACGCCTCGCAGACGGGATTCGTCAACTGTCTTCTGGAAGACACCAGCGCCACTGTGGAGTACATGGCTCCGGGAGTGTACAGCGTGAAGGTGAAATTCCGTGAGCAGGTTCTATGAGCGCGCCGATAGCGGACCAATTTCCTGAGGATGGTGCAACACAATGCCGGTGATGACGAATCCGAGCTTTGATTTGAATAACGCCGCACTGGCCAAGCGACCGCTCTACGTGGTGCAGATTGACGGGGTCATCGACCCTCTGACGACCTTCCGGCCGGAGGACATGGATGTGGCGCACACAGGCTACGGCGTGAACGGATACGGAACCACGGGCTATGGATATTGATTGGTGATTGAGCGATTGAATTAGCGAGTGATTTGAATATCAGGAATTGCAATTCATTGAATCACTCAATCCTTCGATGAAGGCAAGGAGCATTGAATGGCGGAAGTCAGTGATTTTTATGCCGGTGATCTTGCGTGGACATTGAATCAGGAACTGGCATGGATGCTGGGGCAGATGAACGCCAATGTCTCGCCGTTCACAGGCGTCGCACTTGCGACCCGAGGCAGCGCTTCATTTGTAGAAGGCGCGGTGGATACGGTCAACGGTTCTTTCGATGGCCTGCTGCAGGATTCCTGGCCCAACATCGTTCTCGATCCCATCGCCGGCGTTGCTGCTGACGACCAGGCTGGCCCGGACGGCTTTCCCATCAATTATTCCCCGGCGCCGCTGCTTTCGGGCAACCTGCTGATTAACCTTATAACACTGAATTCCACCAGTGACATCAGCGGCCGTGTTTTCAATCTGTCCCAGCCCACTTCCGCGTATCGTGTGGATGTCTATTCCAGGACCGACATTTTCTATTACCAGGGCTCGGCAACGATCGCCTCCGACGGTACCTGGGCGGCGCCTTCGGCTAAGCCGGGGGCCGTGATCGCCTTCCTGATGGACGCCGGCACAACACAGCCCGCGACGGGTTCTTCCGTTTCGGCGGTGAACGGCTGGATCGCGCATTCCAACATGGGTGTGGGAACAAAGCTCCATGACTACTATGCCCGCGTCACGGTCAAGACGGACATCGAGTACCTCCAGGAAGACAACATCCCGATCATCGTTCAGGACTCGACGCACGCGCGTTTTGGTACAAGCCTCGCGGTTGCCGCTGGAACGCTGATCGCCCACGTGATATACAATGATCCGACACTGGGTCCCGTCGATCTGTATTCAACCCTGCAGAACCTGGCGGCCTACTCTGATCTGCCGCGCGAAGTTGAGGTCCCTCCGGGCGATCCCGACTACGTCGACGCTTCGCAACTGACCCATTCCAACGTGGCGGCTATCCAGAATCGCTGCTGGATTTACAGCGCAGCGCTGGCCATCATCAGCTTCGCCGTCGGCGGTTTGTGGGACGCAGCGGCGCGCATTGTGACACGGTTGAACGATCTTCGCGAAGACCCCGGTTACCTCCCCTCGCAGATTCTCGAAGATGCCCAGGACGGATCAATCTCCCGATGGTCGCTCCAGTCGGGCGCGGGCACAGTCAGCAACACCTTCGATTCCAGTGAACCTCCGGTGCAATCAGGAGGATCGAACGTCATTTCATTTGCCGCCACCAGCGCGCCGGCGAGTTGGAGCTTTGTGGGATCAGGCCTGCCCGACACGGTCGATTCACTTGTGCAATGGCGGTTCAAGAGCGGTGTGGATTTCAAGTTCGACGTGGGGCTTGCCAGTTCGAGTGGGCAGGTGAATTCATTCGTATATGCTTCCACGGGAACGGCGGGATATGACGCAACGTCCAGGACGGTAACGATGGTTGTACCGCTTGTGAAAAGCACCTGGCAGACCTACCTTGCAGATGTGAACGCACAGATTGGCCAGTACCTCAGTGGCGAAACCGTTACTTCGATCACCTCATTCACGGTTGAACTCGGTGCCGCCGGCAGCTTGAATCTGGACGATCTTTCCGTCGGTGCCCCACAGCCCGCTGGGTCGCTCAGCTTTTCCTACGACATTTACAACGGCCAGGTTGACCAGGCTTACATCCGGTCCGGCGCCGTCGCCTGGGTCGCTTATGCCTATGGGATCTACATGGAGCGGACGGGAGATTTTGAGCGTGCGGCGCTTGGGCTCCAGAGCATGCTCGACTTTCTTTTCTCCCTGCAATCCACCGCCGCCGATGCGCGTCAGAACCTGATTACAATCGGCTGGGGAGTTTACCAGGACCCCGGCTATCAATACGTGCCGGGACAGATTTCGAACGTGTCCACCGAGCACAACATCGACTGCTACTTTGCTTTTGACAAAGCCGCGCGGGTGCTGCCGACAGCAGCTCAAAACCTGTTTACGCAAGGGTTGATCACCCAGGAACAGGCTGAACAGCTGAGGTCCACCGCAAGCACCGCTGCCGCCAAAGCTTCCGAGATCAGCACGGCGATTTTGAACCAACTCTGGATTCCGGCGTCGGGAAACGTTAAGGGGCATTTTGCCCAGGGAGCGTCAAGCTCTGGCCTGGACACATCACTGGCGCTGGATGCGGCAAGCTCGTGGTCGGCGCTGTTTTGCCATGAAGTTGGGGACGATGCCAAGGCTGTCTCCTGCCTGGAATTTGCATACGAGACTTTCTTCCTTCCAAACCAGCAGATCGTCACCAGTACAAATGCGAATTCCTACAATGAGGCCTACCAGCAACTGACGTCGTTTGGCGGGTTCAAACCTTATACGGACTCGACGGGAGGGTACTCAGGTTCTCCCGCTTCAGTTTCGATGGAAGGAACCTTTGGCGTCCTTGCCGGCCTGTTGCGACTGAGCGACAGCACGGACCTGCAAACCTATTTCAGCACGAACTACACCGGCGGCCTGACGTCCTTCCTGGGGCGTCTGGTGGAGAGCATGAAGATCGTGGCAGGCACAACGAGTTCGTACGGATTGCTCTCTTATTCGCTGGCGGCAAGATCGCTGCCGTGGGAAATTGCGGTGCGCAAGACGCTGTCTGCAACGGCGTGGTTCTGGTTGACGGCGGCTCGCAACGACGTGCTGCTGACCACGGTATCGTTCGATCTCGGCAAGCATCCCTGCCTGAAGATTCCGCAGGGCGTTAATCAGAGCATCCAGCAATTACAGGGACAGAGCTCGATTGGAGCCCTCGAGATTGATGCTATCGACGACGGCGGATTCATGACCGCGCTGGCAAGCGGCGGCAAGCTGGTGGGCCGCAGGGTGACTTTAAGCGTGGGATATCCCGGCATGAATTCCTCAGACTTTGTAACGGTGGCCACGCAGGAAATCGAGGGGGTCGAGGTGCTTGCTTCGGGCGGAGGTTTTCGCCTTGACTGCCAGGATCTCAACCGTTATGCCAAATCGCAAATCTTTACCGTGGGCGACGACGGATCGGCCGTCTCAAAACAACATCCAAGGACCCTGGTGGTCAATCCCATGGACGTGATTCTGATGGTCATTCAGAATGAGCTTGGCCTGGGACAGCCGTCCTTGCTGGAACCCTCAGCGTGGAAAATTTACGACCCTGCGCAGTGGGATTCCACTTTCACTACAAACCCGACGTTGATCAGCCCCAATCCTTATCTTGACGTGGAAAAGGTCTTGTTCTACCGGAACGGAATTTTCGCCGGCTACCTTTTCGATTTCACTTTTACTCAACCGGTGGAGGCCAAGCAGTTCCTGGAATTTGAGGTCTTTCATCCGCTCGGCGGCTATGCGGTGATCCTGGCGGACGGGCGCATGTCACCAAGGTTCTTTGTTCCGCCATACTCTTTTGCGGGGTTGGCCTTGCTCAACGACCGGAACATCACGGCGCTTCCCGGCATCAAGCCCGGTCCGATTACGAACCAGGTAACATTCCGAATGGACTACGACGGGAGCCAGTTCCAGACCGAACTGCTCTTCCTTTCGTCTCCGTCGCTGCAGCAGTTTGGCCTGGCTGGGGAAGATATCATTGAGTCCAAGGGAATGAAGCTGGAGTGGGGCGGCGCTTCGCTGGCTAGCATCACGGCCAACCGGATCTTCCAGCGCTATGGAGGAATCAATCCGGTTACGGGCTCGCCGCGGGGTGGAGCGCCCACCATCAGCGTCACCAGCCAGTTTATGAATCTGACGATTGAGGTTGGCGACTTTGTCTATCTTTCCCATCCGTTGCTGCCCAATCTTGAGACCGGAACACGCGGAATCTATAACCGCATTATGGAAGTGATCGACAAGCAGCCCAATTACACGCAGGGCAACATGGCCTATCAGTTGCTTGACACGGGCTGGATGGGGTCCAAGATGCTTTCATTGATTGCCCCGCAAGGGACGCCCGCATGGAGCACGGCCTCCAACGCCCAGCGCGAGCAATATATGTTCCTGTCGGGGGAAGCAACCGAGGCTTATTCTGACGGCACGCCGGGCAAGACGGTGTTTTAGATTGAGAGATTGGTGATTAGCGAGTGACGAACGATGTTAGACGACGAGCCAAGCCTTTCATTAATGGCTCATCGCCAGCCACTAATCCCTGCTTCAAATCAATCAATCGCAAATAGGAAAAACGGCAACAAGGAGAGACAGTAATGGCGCAAATGACGTTTGCAACAACTCCGGGCTTCGTAGACCTTCCGGACACGGTTCTTCAGGCCGACCAGCCGCTGACTGATTACGACCTGACGAAGATCAACAACAACGCGAAGTTTGCAGCCGTGCGACCCGAAGTCTTTTACGGCTGGTACAAGGACGGTGAGACGGTGACCATTCCTGTCAGCCCTGTGGATGGCTATGTTTACGCGCGGGAGGAATTGGAATATGAGGTTGCTGCGTGGTGCTCGCGGTCTCCCGCCAGCGGAGCCGCAACGAATGGAGCGCTCACCAAGCCCGCCCGCGCCAACGTGAACGACGGTCCCGGCAGCCTGTTTTTGATGGACTTCTGGGTGGAAGAAAAAAACGAGGCGAATCCCGGCCTGGTCCATTGCGACGTCCATTACTGGAACAGCGGAACGGAGACTCCGACGAATGGCGGGTTTGTGAAGGTGCGAACCATTGCAGCCCGGCTCTCGGAGTAACCAAAACAGATTTTATCTTTGACGGATTTAAGGATGGATTTCCTGGAAGATCCGTATCACTTAATCGATGAGCCGTTCTTTCAAGGAATGCATCTTTCAATCATTCAAGCTTTCAATAGAGTGAGGTCACTATGGCAGTCGTCCGAACAGTTCTTCCCCGCAAGGGAATCATTGAGCCCCAGCACGGTGCCAATTACGAGACCGATCTGGACACCAACTGGCAGATTATCGACAGCCTGTTGCAGGATGCCAATGACGTGCAGACAGCCATCCAGGCGGCTCCGACGGTTGCCGCCTGGGTGTCTGACCAGGGTATTTCAGGCGTCGTCTCCGGGTTCACGCTGGCGACCTCGGCAACGCTGGTGCCGGGGTTTTCGGCGGGAGTGCTGTATGCGCAGGGACTTCGTTACGCTCCAAGTTCAGCGCCAACGCTTGTTGCCGCGCCTGCAAGTTCAACCAGCTATCTTTTCTACGACTCCATTGGCGGGTTCTACTACAACCTGACGGGTGTGGCCGGAACGGTCGGAAACGCCTTCATCGGGATTGTGGTGGCCAACGCCACCGCCATCACTTCAGTGACGCAGGCCACGAGGATCTGGGCGCAACTGACCGCTGCGCCCGGGGTGGCGGGAAATTTCACGCTGCCGCACTTGCTGGGCCGGATTCCGGTGGGCGCGCTGATCCAAATGACTTCGAGTGGCGCAGTGTGGTTCCAGTCGTCAACGATGTATGACAATACGAATCTCTATCTGGTCGCCTCCGACCTGGCGGTGACCGCGAAGGTGCAGATATGGTGAGAACAACGATGAATGACGAATTCAAAATTATGAATTGGACAGGCGCACGGGTGGTTCTTGCAATCGTTGCTTTATCATTCGCAATTCAAAATTCAAAATTGCTTTTTGCGCAACAGCCGCAGGCTCCGGCTGGAACGCCGCTCTATTCCGTGAACGCGAAATACGTCAACGGCATGGCGCCCGGCTACTGGGCGACGGCGGGGAGCGGGCTGACATTGAATCTGAGTACGGGGACGGCCTATTGCGGTAACCCGCCGGCCCCAGTGAACTATCCCGGGGGCACTTTAACGCTTGCCGCCAGCGCGACAAACTACGTCTACCTTGACCCTCTGAACAACTGCGCGCCAGCAGCGAGTACCTCACCTTTTACGGCGGGAGAAATCCCGATCGCGACGGTGGTGACGGGGGCATCTTCCATCACGTCGCTCCGGGATGCCCGGACATGGTTCACTCCTCAGCCGTGCGCAACCAGCACGAGCGGCGGCCTGGGCTGTTCTGCCATGGGCGCCAACCAGAACATCGCGCTCTCGCCGAGCGGTACGGGAGCTACCGTGGTTACAAATCTGGAGGACAAGGGTGGCCAGGTCTTCAACGTTAAGGCTTATGGCGCCAAGGGCGATGGCGAGACAAACGATAGCCCGGCTTTTCAAGCCGCGTATAACGCAGCCGCAGCGGCTGGTGGGGGGGTGGTCTTTGTACCCCCTCCCAATGCCGGTTCGTGCTATCTACTCTCAACGGCCATCAACATGACCAAGACGGACAACTCCGCCCCGACACCGAACGTCATCATTGAGGGAACCTCTTCGGAACATCAGGCTGTTGCAAACGGCGCAACGGGACAAATCTGTGCGAATACAGGCGGCATCCTGTTTGACGTGACCGGAAACGGCGCGGTAACGTTCACCCATCTTTCGGTCACAGCTCAAAGCGGGGTTACCAACCCGAGTCTAGTGGGCATATATGCAGCCCGCAATTCATCGGGAGCGGGGGCGCAGGGTGTCAACGTCGATTACTGTAATTTCAATATGCCGGTCCATACCAGCGGGACAACCTACTCCTTTGGACTTTATCTCTACGGGAGCGAGATCGACTACGACGTTGACGACTGGATTACCGCTGATTATCCTCTCGTCGTTACTTCCGTGAACGCATTCAACGTTAACAGCGCCTTCATCACAGAAGCGACCGGCAAAGTCTCGAATGTGGGTTCATACTTCAATGACATGGAGCTCGATTCGGGAGGACTTGGACCTGCGGCTTACTTCAATGGCACGCAGAATATGACGCTGACGGGACATTCTTTCAATTATTCGGGAAGTTCGACTTATTCATCCAGCCTCTACCAATACGCCCTTGAAATAGTGAATGCCAACCTTTCTCTGTATGTGAACTGGCGGCAGGAACTTTACCCCGGATTTGCCTATATCACTGAGAGCTTGTTCAATAGCGTCCTGATGGGTAACGATGCGCCGGGGCCTGATCCGGTGACTCACGCTGTTGAGTTCGGCGACGCCGCAAGCAACATCACCGGGGACAGATTCGACATCGTGGACGAATATCCGTCGCCGTCTACGAATTATTATTATGATGCTACGGCTGGAAACCCTGCTGGAGTGGCAGTTCTAGATTCCGACTACTTTTTCTGTGGCAACGAAACAAACTGCGCGGACATTCCGATCGGGACCTATCAGCCCGGTGGCTGGTCACTCTATCAGGCAGACGTGCATTACAGCGGGAGTGCAACCAATGTGCATCCTGTTTTTACGACGACGGGATCGGGCATCTTGACCAGGTTCCCCAATAGTGCGGCCACAATCAGCTTCGGTGCTGGTACTCCGGCCGGGTCGTGCGTTACGCCGTCGCTCTATCTGAGGACTGACGGAGGATCTGGTTCGACACTTTACGTCTGCGAGGGCGGGGCCTGGGCTGCCAAGTGATTCGATGTTCTGCCGCGAGGAATGAAAGGCGGTGGCCATTGATGAAGGGTCTGCACCGTTTCGAATGCGTTGTTTCAGGTTGTTTGGGTTGAAAGCGGAGAGATGATCAACTCCGGGAAGTGGCCATCCAGTATCTGAGCGGTCTTAACCTTCTCGGCGCATCTCATCCCGGCAGGTCGCCAGGTTGCCGGGGCGACCTGACGGTAAGTTGGGGCCGGAATTCTTTTCATCCGTTTGCTGGCATATCGCTCGAATTCGAATTAGAATTGCCCTTGTGACTGGAATTTCCAGAAAGACAGACCCCATCTGCCAGGGCGGACTATGGATGGCAGCTTTGCTGAGTTTCATCCTATTCGCACTGCCCCCGGCATTCCTGCGAGCTCAAGGCCAGAACCCTCCCTCGCAACCCATTCCCTTCACATTGAACGGGTCGATCACCGAGAGTTCGCGCGGAAAGCTGACCGTGGACGGCGGCCAAAACATGCTGTTTACGGTGAAGTACGACTCTACAACCCAGATTCAATTTGACGGCGGAGGCTCAGCCAAGCCGTCAGATTTGAAAGTTGGAGTCAAGATTCTGGTCAAAGGCGTCCTGACGGAGGCGGGCGACGTGATTGCGAAAACAATCACGATCCAGCATGCCGCGAAGGGCTCGTCGAAGTGACAATCCATCGGCGTCAACCTTTTTGTCCCTCCCAGAAGGCGATCGGCTTTCCTTTTCCTTGCTTAAGAGCCTCATGGTAGATCAAGCCGGCGGCCGCCACATCCCAAATCGCGATTCCGCAGGACTTAAAGACGGTGATTCCCTGGTCTGAATTGCGTCGTGGGCCACCACTTTTAATGACATCGTGCAGTTCCACCACCTGGTCCCAGCTCCGGCCGATTGCCGGCAGCCCCTGGATCAGATCTCCGGCCTCGCCTTTGGCCTGGTCGCGGGAATCAATTGCGATAACCTCAGCTTGACGTAACACAGCATCGTCCAATTCCCGGCGCGTGGAAATGTTAGCCCCGATAGCGTTGATGTGAGTCCTCGGACGGACCCACTCTCCCTTGATGACCGGCTCGGCAGAAGTCGTAGCGGTGATCACGATATCTCCAAAGCGAGTTGCTTCCTCTGCGCTCGGTGCGGGCTCAACGGAAAAGTTCAGCCGCCTGGACATCTCACTGCAAAACTCCGCGCAATGCGCTTCGTTTCTCGCGAAGACGCGGGCAGCACGGATTTTGCGCACGGCGGCGACAGCCTCCAATTGCGTGCGTGCCTGGCGCCCGGCCCCGACCAATCCCACATTGGAGGCATCGGGATCTGCCAGATATTTGGTTGCGACACCACTCGCCGCACCGGTTCGAATGCGGCCCAGGTGGTCTGCTTCGATCACAGCCAGCAGGTCACCAGTGCCTGCAGAAAAGAGCAGCACCAGGAACCGGGCCCCGCCGGAGGCGACGGTGTAGATCTTCATGCCTGCAAGATGCTCGTCCGCCATGGCCGCCGCCATGTAATGCAAAGAAAACCCAGGCTGGAAAATTCTCTCTCTCGACCGATTGACGGCCGTGCCGGAGTGTTGGGCCACAAAGCTGGCCTCAATGCATTCGATCGCTTGTTTCATGGGAAACAGCTCTAGAACGTCTTCTTCGGATAAGAAAAGAACCATCACTCCCCCTGTTGTCCTAATAAATCCAGCGGATGATTGCCCACGCCCCCAGCGCGCCTGCGGTGACGGCAGCGACATAGGGAAAAGCTGTGCGCAAAAAAGGAACCTTGTAGAGAAAAGAAGTCCGTCGCCAATTCCTGTTCTTAGCGTCCAGGAATGGCAGGGTCAGTTCCCAAACGGCCTCAAGGAACATCCTCTGCGCAGCTTCCCCCAGTTCCGGGCAGGCGGCTGAAGGTGTTCCAATATAGCCCATCCGGTTTCCGAGTTGCAAAGGGTAATTCCTGCGGAGGGCCTGGATCAGTTTGAACCTTGTGGCTGGCAATTCTGCATACACGGGATTCACCAGGTCCGGCCGCAAACGCAAGATCAAAGAGGTTTCCCACATCCCGGCATGAGTGTCGCCAGCGAGAGCTTCCCTCTCTGCAACAGTAAACGGGCGTCCCATGGCGGCTTCCAGGCGATTCGCGTACCTGCCGCGCATAAATTCCCACAGCACCTGCCCGCTAACTGAAAGCATGCGCACTTTGTAGCGTCTTGAGACGGCTCTCGCGGCTTCTTCAAGAGCGACGATGTGCCGGGGTCCTCCGTGGCCATTCAGAACCAACAGATAACGGAAACCGTGGCGCGCCAGGGCAGCGCCGTAATCCAGCGTGGCATTTCGCACCGTGCGTGACCGCGCCAGAAGTGTTCCTGCACGGTCGAAGGCGGATGCGCCAATAGGAAGGTTCGGGCCAATTAAGACCGTCCAGCCTGGCTTTGCTGCGAGGATCCTCTCGCCCAGCATTCTGCAGATAGAATTTGCGGTAAGAAGATCCGTCCCAACGGGAAGATGAGGTCCGTGCTCCTCGAGGGGGCTGACGGTGAAGAGGACGACCACCCGTCCACGGTCAAGGGCTTCGAGTTGAGTGAAGCTGAGTTCTTCGAGGTGGAAAATGCCTCTGCTGCGGGGTCCGGACTGCGGTCCACCAATGGGGGAAGAAGCATCCGGCATTTTCGGAGGCCTTCATTCAGCAGATTCAGGAGATTGCCCGCAGGATACACCCGGGGATTGCAGCGAACGCTCGAGTTCCCGGGTGAACCTATCAAGTATCTTTTCCCGCCTCCTTGCAAGGCGAGCCCACCGGGCTGAGTGCTGCGCTTTGAAAAGTAGAACGTGTGTTCTGTGCCGCCAGACCCAACGATAACGCCAGAGATACGCACCCGAGACCGGCAATGTCAAGGCGTAATAACCCGCTCCTGCTCGACCCCACCAGAAGTGAACCAGCAGAATCTGGATTGTGTAAAAACTTAAGACAACCAGAATGCGTACCAGCCACTCGGCTTTGGGATCCCTTTTAGGGGAGCTCTTGAGAAAGCCGGTGGTGGACAGAGCGATTGCTGCTGGAAAATGATTGAGCAGTCCGTAAAGAGCGACTGGGAGTCCGAGAACGGTTTCAATCCATGCCGCTGCCACATGAACGCTCGAGGCCTGCCATCCACCTGAGAACTCGACGATGAATTGGCGCATTGAGAACCGCCGCCGCTCCTCGCGGTATGCGTCGAGTGAAGCGCGGAGTTCAACCAGACACGCCGGATCAGCGCAATTCTGCTCAGCGAGCCACCTTGTGGCAATGCTGCTGAGGCGCAATTCCTCAGGCTGCTGTTTCCAATTCGTGTGGCGGGACCATTGCAGTTCAAGATGTTCCCGCGAAAAGTCTTCCAATTCGCGCCTGAAATGTTCCAGTTCAACCTCCGCAAGGCCAAAGATGTTTGGCCCAATGGCTTTCTGGACTGTTTCCGCCAGGTGCAAGGAAGCTTCGGCCGCATCCTCACCGACTTTAGGAAGGAAATGATGTGCCTGAATCGGGCCTTCAATATACACCAGTCGTTCTGGTCTACGGCGCTCCGCGCTTAGATACCAATGAACCGGGTATAGCCCTGGTTCGACCTGCCCCGGTCCTGGCAGAACGGCTTCCAATGCAAGCCGGGCGGCAAAGTCGGCGACTGGAGCGCGGGGACCACCATGCTGCTGGAAGGGAGAGTCAAAGAGCGCGATAATTCCCTGATTTGTCAGTACGCTCAGGCAAGAATTGAGCAGAGATTCCTGTGGGCCAGCGAGGGATTCGAAAACCTCCATTCCCAGCGCCCAGCCCACCAGCCTCTCAAAGATGCTCCTCACCTGCTTAGCGGGAACCAGACAGTGCACCTGGTGGTTGAGCGAGGTGACGAGAAGAATCGCGACCGGCAAGCTCCTTGGGTGAGTGATGATGAGGATGGCCGGGCCAGGCCGTTCGAGTTTTTCCCGATTGAGCAGCCGAAGCCCGGGGAAGAACAGCCGGACCCCAAGCCGCAGGATTGCCCGCGTCAGGCGGTAAACGCCTGGCTTGCCGCGCGGCTGGACAAAGTGCGGATTCTGAGGATTCAAGGCCTTCCCTCTCAATGAATCGCCTGAGGAGATGATGAGAAATCAGCCTCGCCCGTAACGGCGCCGCTCGGGCATCGCATTGCTTTCCCATCCTTCCACCCTGCCAATCGGCCGCACGATGGTGTTGAACAGCCCGTAAACAGCCTGAAACTTGTTTCCCTTGGCATCCACAAGCCGCAGCCGAAAATAGGGAATCTTGCCGATGTGCTCGACGCGGATTGGGAAAACCCCCCTAAGACCGCTTTGCACATACGAAGTGACGTAATGATTCGCTCTAAGAGACCAGGTAAACACCCGGATATGCGTGAAATCGAAATCGACCGTTCCTTCACGGTCCGCCACCAGATACTGCGGCACGTTGGCATCTCGGTCCCGCACCGTATCCAGAACAAACCACGCCACGGTATTGTAATCTGCCGCATACTGCGATATCGCCTGAGGGATGTCGAGCGAGACCATGCGGCCCAGTACCCAACCGGCGCGGGAACCGCATCGCACCAGATACCAGGCATCCCGGACCGGAGCGGCGGCGGAGCCTTGTCCCCCTTCGTTGCCGGGTGTCTTTCTCGCGACCATGCGGCGATCATATACGTCCAGGGACTGCCCCATGGAAAGCAAGCCGAGTTCCGGAGCGTCGCGGCCAGGCTCAAGATGAAGGTTTACTGCCAGGGCGGCGTGCCCAACCGCCTGGATTTGCCGGGTAGACAGCTTATCGAGCAGCTCCTGCCCACCTTCGTAAATCTTTGAAGGGACCAGTTCCCTTGTATCCACCCATCCCTCGCCGCCGCCACTTACTCGAACCTTCGCATAGCCTCCTTCTTTTCTCAGGACCGTAACGCGGTCACCTTGCTTGAGTACGGCGAGCGTGACGTGAACCACCGCTGGACTGTCCAGAAGATCGAGTGAAGGCGAGATGACGTACTCCTGCGGCAAAAGATGGTCTGAACTGGAATTGCGGGAAAAATGGTAATAAACACCGATGACTATAGCTAGAATGACGATTGAAACGACGACAATGTACTTGTTCCTGATGATTCCCTCCCAGCTCAGGAATCGGACCCGCGCTCAACCCACCTTCCCAACCCGATCCTTGCGTCGGTGCGCAACGCCAAGCCGACCCCTTGCCACAATCCGCAATCTCTTCCAGTAGTTTACATCTCCCTAGGGTCGAATGGACGCGTTTTTGGAGCCAACAAAAACCACGGAATTTAAAGATTTATTGACCGGGTGTGAGGATCATGTGCCTGGTGGCTCCTCGCAGCGCAGGCGCCACAGGCTGCCAGTAATCCGATGCCTGGCTGGTTGTGACCTGTTATTGACAGCGGGGCAAACAAAGCCATATTGTGGCAAACTTTGGGTTAGGACCATTTGACCGAGCTCTTGAGGTGGAGGCTGTTACGAAGATCGAGCGTCTTACTATTCCAGGACCGGCAGGAAATCTTGAAGCGCTGCTGGAGTGGAGTCCCGAATGGAAGCCACGCCAGCTCGCGGTCGTATGCCATCCGCATCCGCTTTATGGCGGCACCATGCACAACAAGGTTGTTTTTCGAGCCGCCAAAGCGGCAATTCATCTGGAAGTCCCAGCCCTGCGCTTTAATTTCCGGGGTGTAGGGCAAAGCGGTGGGAAATACGCGGGCGGCCTCGGAGAACGTGATGACGGGCGCGCGGCGCTGGATTATTTTACGAAGCGATTTCCCCGAATTCCCGTCTCGATGATGGGTTTCTCATTCGGATCCGTTGTTGCCCTCGCTGTCGGGGCCGAGGATGCACGAGTTAATTGCATAGTCGGAATAGGCCTTCCGGTGAACTCCACAGATTTCACTTTCCTTCAGGAAGTGAGAAAACCCAAGTTACTGATTCAGGGTACGGAGGATCAATTTGGGTCGCGGGAGACGTTGGAGAAGCTTTTTTCGACACTGAACGAGCCGAAGCGATTGAGGTTCGTGGAAGGTGCCGACCACTTCCTGACGGGGAAATTGCACGAACTCCAGTCGGAGACTCAGGAATTTCTCCAGGATGTCGTGAATCGACTACAATGAGGCTGACAGGCCCCGGTCCTTCGCATATCAGCTTTCGGGGTGAACCGATGGAAGATTTTCAAGACTCTGAGTCGGAAGCTCTTTATTGTCCTTCATGCGGGGTTGAAGTTGATGACCCTCTGATCTGCGGCGATTGCGCTGCCGTAATTTGCCGCCGCTGTGGAACTCCGCTTGAAAAAATTGACGAAATGGGAATTGGTTAAACGGAAACCCGATGTCTCGCCATAGTGCCAGCTTTGGTCCGGCTTATAAACACCACCGCCTGACGGTTTGATGTTCTTTTTCCGCCACGACAGCTTGCCTTAAGCAATCTTTCAAAACGCCACCAGTTCTCTGGCGGTCCTTGCCACCTCGGCGGGCTGAGGCAGTGCGGCGGCCTCAAGAATAGGGTGGTAGGGCACAAAGATATCTTTCGCGGCTACGCGCCGGACCGGGGCGTCCAGGAATTCGAAAAGCTCGTCGGCAATCCGGGCGGCTATTTCAGCTCCATAGCCCCAGGAGATGCAGTCTTCGTGAACAACCAGAACGCGGTTTGTCTTTTTCACCGAAGCGCTGATGAGTTCCCAGTCATAGGGTTGCAGGGAGCGCAGGTCAAGAATCTCGGTACTGATTCCTTCCTTTTCAAGCTCCTTGGATGCCAGAACCGAGCGCTGCACAAGGGAACCGTAAGTGACAATGGTCAAATCGCTGCCTTCGCGCACCAGTTTTGCCTTGCCAAAAGGAATCATGTAATCAGGGCCCGGGTAGGGGGCGCGATTGTACGTCTGCCGGTAGAGATGCTTGGGCTCAAGAAAGAGAACCGGGTCGTCCGAACGGATGGCTGTGCGGAGCAGTCCGTTGGCGTCAAGGGCATTGGAAGGCATCACCACGCGCCAACCCGGCATGTGGGTGAAAAATGATTCTCCCGACTGGCTGTGGTAAATCGAACCGCCTGCCAGATATCCGCCAATGGGAGTACGAAGCACTAACGGGCAGGAGAACACGTTGTTCGATCTCCACCGCAGGGTTGAAACTTCGTCTCGCATCTGCATGACCGCCGGCCAGATATAGTCGAAGAATTGCACCTCCACGACGGGTTTGAGTCCCCTCGTGGCCATGCCCATGGCCCGGCCCGTGATGCTGGCCTCCGCGATGGGAGCGTTATAGCATCGGGCAGAACCGAAATGTCTCTGCAGACCGTGCGTGACCTTAAAGACGCCGCCTTTCCCCTTGAGCCTGGCCAGGTCCTCCTCGTGGCTGCAGTCGGCGACGTCCTCCCCGTACACAACCACACGCGGGTCTCGCGCCATCTCGTCCCGCAGGCAGGCGTTCAGAAGATCCACCATGGTCTTGGATTCCCCGTGCGGCTTTGCGGGGTGGTCAAACCTCTCAGACGTGGGATCGACCGTGGGGGAGTAAACAAAGTCCATCAGGCTTCGGGGGTCGGGTGGCGCAGCAGCGAGAGCCTTGTCGACGGCTTCTCGAATCTCCCGATCGACCTCGGCTTCCAGTTCCTTCAATTCCCTTTCCGTAGCGATCCCTTCCTTTAACAGGTGATGGGACATCCGTTGTACCGGGTCGCGCTTGGCTTCTGCCTGCCGCACTTCCTCCGGCTTGTACATCCTTTCGTCATCTGACATGGAATGGGAATAAGGACGGACAACGTGAGCGTGAATGAGGGCAGGTTTTCTTTGCTTGCGCACGTAGGAAACAGCCTTTCCGGCCGTCTCGTAACCTTCCAGGAAGTCTGTACCGTCGCATTCCACGGCCATGAGACCAGGAAAGTCCTTCGTCAGCCTGGAAATGCTGCCACCAGCGGTTTGATCGTCAACGGGCACAGAGATCGCGTATCCGTTGTCTTCCACAAGGTAAAGCACCGGCAACTGACGGAGACATGCGTAATTCAAGGATTCCCAGAACTCGCCTTCACTTGACGCCCCGTCGCCCAGAGACGCGACCGCGATTTCGTCGGAGTGAAACGAGGGAGCCAGTTCAGCAGCCTCCGCAATGCGGGAGAAATACTGGCTTGCTTCAGCACACCCCACCGCCTGCAGGATCTGCGTGCCCGTCGGGCTGGAGCCAGAAACGATGTGCAGGGGCTTCGAACTCCAGTGCGAAGGCATCTGACGCCCACCGGAGTTCGGGTCTTCCTTTGCGCCAACAGACCCCAGCAGCATGTCGAGCGTCGTCAGGCCCAATTGCAGGCAGAAGGCCCGGTCACGGTAATAGGGGTAGAACCAGTCGACTCCTGGCTTCAGATGCATGGCAGTCGCTACCTGGATGGCCTCATGCCCGACGCCGCTGATCTGGAAGTAGGCGTGGTTCTGCCGCTTCAGTTGGATTTCCTTGTCATCGATCCTTCTCGACAGGTACATGACGCGATAAGCATGGACAAGGACGCCTTTCGACAGCTTAGGAGGCTTGTACACAGATGTAACAGTCGCCATTCTGGTCCTCGGGAGAAGAATCTCTTTTCCTAGATTACATCTTTTTGCGACCTCAATCCCGCCAGTTATTATTAAAATTCAAGATGGTAAAGTCAATGACGGGAACCCTGCGGCGTGAATCGGTTGAGATGACAGCGTTCACCTCGTGGCCCTCGCATTGAAAATAGGGATGGCATCTGGTGGGCCTGGCGCCGGTACGAGTTTCCTTTTGGGCCTGCGAACAGATGTATGATAGGATTAGCGAACAAAAGGCGAAGACGCCCGCTCAGAGATACGGGTCAGAGAGGTGACATGAAGGTTTCTTCACAAACAAAATTGATTCCGCAGGCCAATTCGCTATTGGGTCGATTCCAGGACACCGCCTCCATCGAGAGCGTTGTTGAGGAAATCCAGAGCAGCTTCAGAGGCTCGCGGAGGGAAGGCGGGGTAACTGCCCTGCGGCATTACCCGGCGCAGGAAGCTCGCGAGGTACCGTTCCCTGATTTTCTTCCAGACCGCCTTGCGGGGGTCCTCAAATCCCGGGGTGTCCAGAACCTCTATTCTCATCAGGCTGTTGCCGCACGCTTGGCACATCAAGGGAAAAACGTCGTGGTGGTTACGCCCACAGCCTCGGGCAAAACGCTCTGCTACAACCTGCCGATCCTCAGTTGTCTGGTCGAAAACCCGGAAGCGCGGGCGCTCTATCTTTTTCCGACCAAGGCTTTGGCGCAGGACCAACTGGTGGAACTGAACCGCTGGACGGAAAAGCTGGGTGACGATCTGCGAACCTTCACTTACGACGGCGACACTCCCCAGGACGCGCGCAAAGCCATCCGGGCGCGGGCGAACCTTGTGATCACCAATCCGGACATGCTCCATGCGGGTATCCTGCCGCACCATACCAAATGGGAGCGACTCTTTGAAAATCTTCGCTATGTCGTCATCGATGAGTTGCATTACTATCGCGGCGTTTTTGGCAGTCACCTGGCAAACGTTATCCGGCGGCTCAAGCGGATTGCGGAGTTTTATGGCAGCAACCCACAGTTTGTCTGCACTTCCGCGACTATCGCCAATCCGGCTGAGCTGGCCACGCGCATCATCGAGCAAGACATTGCTCTTGTGGATGAGAATGGGGCGCCCTCGGCCGAGAAATTTTTTGTTCTATACAATCCACCGGTCGTCAACCCGCAGCTTGGCATTCGCCGGTCTTACCTGAATGAGACCCGCCGACTGGCGAAGGTCTTTATGACGCGAGGTCTTGAAACCATCGTCTTTGCCAATTCGCGCCTGGCAACGGAAATCCTGGTGACATACCTGAAAGAAGATTTCGCCCGGGGGCCGGTTGGGCCTGATGTGGTTCGCGGTTACAGGGGAGGATACCTGCCACTCGAACGGCGAGAAATCGAACGCGACCTGCGCGAGGGGCGCTTGCTGGGCGTTATCGCCACCAACGCGCTGGAATTGGGCCTCGACATCGGCAGCCTCGACGTGGCCATGATGGCCGGCTATCCGGGAACGATTGCTTCCACGTGGCAACGGGCGGGAAGGGCCGGGCGTCGAGAGGGCAGTTCTGCCGCGGTTCTGGTGGCATCTAGTGCTCCGCTGGATCAGTTTATCGTGCAGAACCCGGATTACTTTTTCGATCACTCCCCCGAGCACGGCTACGTAAATCCAGACAATCTCCAGATCTTGCTCAATCATCTGAAGTGCGCGGCTTTCGAACTTCCGCTGAAAGAAGACGAGAAATTCGGTGACCTGGATCTGAAAACGCTTTGCAGGCATCTTGAAGAGCTTGGCTTCCTCCACAAAACCAGTGAGGGATGGCACTGGATTTCTGAAAGCTACCCGGCGGATGCCATCAGTCTGCGGTCTGTTTCATCAGATAACTTTGTCATCGTCGATGTTACTGGCGAGCCACGTGTCATCGGCGAGGTTGACTTTTCAAGTGCGCTGACCACCGTGCACGAAAAGGCTATCTACCTGCAGAACGGTCAGCAGTATCATGTAGAGCGGCTGGATTACGAAGAACGGAAAGCCTACGTGCGTGCGTGTGATTCAGAATATTACACCGACGCGATTTCCTACACCAAGATTAAAATCCTGGAGAATTTTGATTCAACACAGGCCGGACCCGCCTTCAAAAACCACGGTGAGGTTCAGGTGAATACGCAGGTCGTGGGATTCAAGAAGATCAAATTCCACACCAATCAGAACGTTGGCTCCGGCGACCTGATGCTTCCCGAGCAGGAAATGCATACCACGGCCTACTGGCTGACTCTTCCGCAGGGACTGCTGGATGCGATGCCCTACTCGCGGGAAGACCGGCTGAACGGCGTCCAGGGGCTTGCCCATGCGTTGCAGGCGATTGGCACTCTGCTCATGATGTGCGACGCGCGCGATCTTGGAGTGGCAGTTGGCGAGAATCTGGAAATCGCAGAGGATGTTGATGCTTTGGTGTCGGCATCAGGCCGGCGGACTGCCTATACCAAAATTTTTGAACCCAACATCTACCTCTATGACAAGTATCCCGGAGGCATTGGATTCAGCGAGCCGCTTTTCCGCCTCAGCTCCAGCCTGCTTGAAAATACTCAGCGACTGATTTCAAATTGCCCTTGCGAGTCTGGCTGTCCATCCTGTGTGGGGCCGGTCGGCGAAGTAGGTGAAAAGGGCAAAGAAGTAGCCCTCGCAATTTTGCGCAACATACTGGCATAAAGCTCTTTTTGAAAAGTAATGAACCTGGAAGAAAAACTTCGGGAACTTAAGCAAGCGGCCAGCAAGACTGTGCTTGAGGGCGCGCTTGAGCGCCAGCTCGAATACTTGCGGAAACTGGAGCAGCGGCCCAAGAGAGTTTCCGTCCAGCGCGCTCCCCGGGGAGTCGAGCATTACGTGGATGGCGAAGTTTGCAGCAACGACCGCGGCGAGTATTTTCTTGCTAGCCAAAGCCTGCCTTTTGGCAGGCCGTACGGCAAGTTCTGCATCGGTGACGTTGTCCACGCAGACTTGACCCCACTCGAACTGTTTCTGAAGGGAGCCGATGTCCCCGAGCCTTCTTCGGTCGTCTACCTGGATACGGAAACCACGGGGCTGGCTGGCGGGACCGGGACTTGCGCTTTCCTGATCGGGATCGGAGCTGCTGAGGGGTCAGGTTTTCGCGTACGGCAGTTCTTCCTCCGCGATCTTACTGAAGAAAAGGCTGCTCTGGTCGCGCTGGCGGAGGCGCTGAAACCTTATCAGCTTTTGGTCACGTTTAACGGCAAGACTTTCGATGTGCCGCTGCTCGAAACCCGCTATACGCTTGCCCGCATGCGTTCGCCTTTGGCGCGGTTTGTCCATCTTGATCTGCTGCATCCGGCTCGAAACTTGTGGAAACTGAGGCTTGAAAGCTGCCAGCTCAAAAACCTGGAGCGGGAACTCCTGGGCATTGCGCGCGACGGTGACGTTCCAGGCTCTGAAATTCCGCAGATTTACTTCGATTACCTTCGAACCAGGAGCGCGAGGGGACTGCAGCCGGTCTTCTTTCATAACGCGCTCGATATTGTGACACTTGCCGGGCTCACCGTTGAAGTGGGGCGGGCTATCGCCGGGGCAGGAGACAGCGCCGATGGTGACAGCCGCGATCTGTTCAGCTTGAGCCGAGTTCTGAACCGGGCCGGCGCCGCAGAACTGGCCCGGTCAACCTGCCTTCGGGCGATTGCACGCGGCTTGCCCGAGTCGGTTGAGCCACAGGCTTTGTGGCAACTTGCCGCCCAGCACAAGCGCGAACACCGATATGACGAGGCCGTTGGCCTGTGGATGAAAATCGTTGGCATCAGCTCGCGGTTCACCGTCGAGGCTTATGAAGAGCTTGCAATCCATTACGAACATCGAGCCCATGATGTAGTCAAGGCGCTGCAGTTTGCCGAGGCGGCTTCTCAACATCTCGAGGAAAACTTCGGCCCTCGTTTTCTTCTGAAACGAATCTCACACCGTCAGAAACGCCTTCTGAGAAAGACGCAGCAAGCCAATACGGCTGCTGCAGGCCAGGCTCGATTGGTGGGCTAAGCGTGGCTTGCCCGTTCCTGGCTGAAAACCTCATCGGCAATGGCAAGTGCATCCCAGCATAGGGGAATTCCCTCATAGGATGCCATGTGAAGAATCGTTTCCACGATCTCGCCGCGCGTGGCCTCGTTGTTCAGGGCCATCTCGATGTTCAAGCGAAGCCCGTCAGGCAGGCCTGACGCAGTGAGGGCGGCGATCGTGATCAGGCTTCTTGTCCCGAGGTCCGGGTTAGGGCGGGACCAGACTTCATCGGCAAGGAAATCCGTAACCATACTGGAGAAATCTGGTGATACCTTTGACCGTGCGGCGCGAACCCAAAGGAACCGATTCCCTTAAGTGCGCAAGTCGTGAAAGGATCGGGCTGTCGCGGTACAGCGTCCCACACCAACAACCCGGGCGCCAGATTCTAGAAAATGAAAGGCAATCGATTTGCAGATGCCGCAGCCGGAACCTGTCATGATGGCGACCCGGTCCTCGAAGTCAATGTTGTTATAAGACATGTGCCGGGCGGGAACGGGATCGGTCAATAATCAACCCCGAACGGGCTACTCTTTGCGAGGGGCGCTTTAAGGTTCTCTTTCGACGTTTCCCTTGGATTTGAAGACCACCTGCTGCCGTTTAATGTTTTGCTGGTTGGTCACCGAGTTGTACTCGATGGTTTGCAGTTCTCCTACCAGTTCGATGTAGTCGGGATCGCCTTTTTTCTCTCCCTTTCCACGCTGAACGGTTCCTGAAAAACGGTAATACTTTTCGTGAATTACGCTCGTCCGAAATTCGACGTGGCTGCCTTTCCGTTCCCCGATAGTGATGTTGTAGCTGAAGACGGCATCGGACGCCGATTCGCCCTGGAGCACGTTGACGTAGCCTTTCAGCATCTGGTCTTCCTGCAGGATGGCCAGCGTGTTGTAAGGCTTTAGAAAGTCGTAATTGCCCGTAATGTCCGGAATAGCGCTGCCCGGCGTCTGGGCCTGCAGTTTGCCCCATGCCACACAGGTGGCGATGAAGGCAATTACTAAGGCGGTTGTCAGCCAGAACCCTTTTGCCAGCTTGAAATCCCGCCGCCGGCTTTCACGATGTATCTGATTCATTGTCCGAGCCCCAACCTTCCTGATGGGTATTGCGCGTTTGCTAGAAACCAGTTTATTCCTCGATCGCACGCCGGGCAAGTTGCCAGCAGCAGTTTGCCTTTAGGCCGGTTTCCTTACGATCAGGTCCCCAGGCGCTTCATGCCGGGGAGCGGCGTCCCAACGTGGGAAAAATCTCGCGCCATTCTGAAATTCAGATTCCTGGCCGGAGCGTCCTGAACCGCAGATGAACTTTCGGGTTGCTACCGTTTTGCGCTTTCATAGCAACCGAGCACGCGGAGGAAATTTGTGACTTCTTCCAGGTGCTCCAGGGCCTTGCGGCATCGTTCTTTTCTGGTGTTGCCAACGAAATCCAGGTAGAACAGATATTCCCACGGGCGACCACGCAAAGGCCGCGATTCCATTTTGGTAAGGTCGATATCCCGCAGCGCAAAAACGCTGAGGCATTTATAGAGTGCCCCCGGAACATTGCGGGTGGAAAAAACAATCGAGACCTTGTTGGCGTGGGGAGAGACCACCGCTTTGGGAGAGAGCAGGAGGAACCTGGTGAAGTTTTCACGATGATCTTCGAGGTGAGTTTTCAGTATTCGCGCCTTGTAGACCGACGCAGCCACCCTGCTGGCGATGGCAGCAGAGCCGGCAGGGCGCTCAGAGGCCAGCATCTTGACGCTTCCGGCAGTGTCGTAGAAGGGAATCCTTTCAATGTTCGGGCGTTCAGAAAAGAATCTGCTGCATTGAGCCAAGGCTACCGGATGCGAATAGACCCGCCGGAAGTTTCGCAGCGTAGTTCCGGGAAGCGCGATCAGATTGTGAACGATTCGCAGGTTGACCTCGCCCACGATGTACAGGTCGTTCTTCACCAGCAGGTCGTAGTTTTCATAGACTGATCCCGCCAGAGTGTTTTCGATCGGCGCGAGGCACCGGTCCGCGTGGCCCTTTGCGACGCTGGCGAAGACGGCTTCAAAATTCTCGCACGGCAGCACCTCTATGTTGGGACCCAGTAATTTGTAGGCAGCTTCCTCGCTGAAGGCTCCCCGCTCGCCCTGAAACGCGATCATCTCCTTTTTCATAAAGGTACCGGTTCTCCTTACGTCATATCACAAGGCTAGTGATGCTATCATGGCGCGCGGGAGGGAACAACGTCCTCAACCTTGCCGGGAGCCTGTACTCATTTGCAGGACTCAGCGTTATACGAATGGGTTCCGGTCCTCCGGCCGAGCCGGGGGAGCCTGTGCGGCGCCCAATAAGCCCCTGAAAAAGAAGTCAACACAGCCCTGGGCCAGTTCGTCCTGTGTGATGGGTCCTTCAGGGCGGTACCATTGATAGAGCCAGTTGATGATTCCAAGAAGGTTGAAGGTAGCGAGCGCGGGCGAGATCAGAGGCTCACGGTCGGACTGAATCTGGACTTGGGAAATCAGGTCTTCCAGATAATGGATGTAAGCCTTCTTGCGCGTATTGATCTTTTTGCGCAGGGCGCCCTTCAGTGAACGATTTTCGTGGAGAATGACCGTGATTTCCAGGTCGCGGGCCCTGACGACCAGATCGATGTGGCCGATGATAGTTTGTCGGAGCTTTTCACTTGGGTCCTGAATGGATTTGACCTTCTCGAGCACCGTCTCATCGAGTATATCCATACCATAGTTCATGATTTCGAACAGGAGACGGTCCTTACTTCCAACATGGTGATAGAGTCCCGCCTTGGTCAGGCTAACCGCTTCCGCGATGTCCTGCATGGAAGCCCCGTCATAGCCCTTTTCGTAAAAAACACGTGCAGCAATACGGCATATCTCTCTAAGCTTCTGTTTGGATTCAGGAGTTTCGGCCATAGACACAACCATGCAGATTGACTGCGGGGCCAGTCTATCACACCGTCTCGGATACGGGGAAATGCCTTGTAGATACCTGCCGCATCCTCCATACAAAGGAGTAACGGCGCTTAGTCGATGATTTGATAGATCGTAAAGGTGGAAAATGAGTTAACATTGGGAGGATGGTTCCGTACGGAACTGGGAGAATGATGATCTCTTCAAACTTCATCTGAAAAAAAGGAAGACGAAGATAGCCGTTGCCATCAGAGCGTCAACGGTGATTTGGAGGATCCATTCAATGGAAAGCAGATTTAGGGGTTTATTGGTCCATATCAGCTGAGTCTGCATGTCCGGGCTTGCCAGGCTGGCGGCAGGTGTGCGCGTTCGCGTACAACTTGAGATTGTTGGCCGTTCACAGTGACGCCAATCTTTTGTCTACAGGCTGGAGCGCGAAAGAGGATGGAAGTTGAGCTCAAATAGGACAGAGCCAGGGGTTCCCAGTCAGTGCGACCTGCTGCAGGAAATCGCCCGCCTGAAAGCACAACTTGAGGCTGTTCAAAAGACACAGCCTGCGACCCCAAATGACCCGGCGGATGCCCTGGTGGTCCCGGCGAAAGAAGGCGAACATATCTTTACTCCTCACAGCAAGAAGGAACCTTATCGGGTATTTGTCGAAACAATGAACGAGGGAGCGGTGATGGTGACCGCAGACGGGACCATTGTATACAGCAACCGGCATTTTGCCGACATGGTCAAGGCCCCCTTGGAGAGGGTCATCGGTTGTTCGATTCAGCAGTTTATTTTCCAGCCGGTCTGGCCGGCTGATCATGAGTTCCAAGGAGCCAAAGAAACCGCGGGTTACAGGCGCGAATGTACGCTCAAGGCCAGAGATGGAACCCTCGTTCCGATTTTTCTCTCAGCCAGACCGATGATTGCTGGTGGCATCCGGAGTTTTTGCATTACTGCTACCGACATTACCGAGCGCAAGCGTGCCGAAGAGAAAGTCCGCGCCAGCGAGCAGCAACTACGCCTCATTTTTAATCAAATTCCCGCAATACTCTGGACAACGGACACGGAGCTGCGGCTCGTTTCCGGAAACGGGAGGGGATTGGCCGCTGCGAACCGTCCTCGTGAAGAGCTTATCGGGATGACCCTGCAGGAGTTCCTTGGCGACCCGGATGGGAAATCGGTGCCAATCGCCGCCCATCGTGCCGCCCTCAAAGGAGAGGCTGGTTCTTATGAACACAATTTCAATGGCACGATCTTGTCAGTAACCGTCCAGCCCCTTCGAAATGCCGAGGGGGACATCAGTGGCGTGATTGGTGTCGCCCTGGATGTTACAGAGAGCAAGAGGGCCACAGCTTCAGTGGCCAAGCTTGCAGCCATCGTGGAGTCCACTCAGGATGCAATCTACGGGACGACCATGAGCGGTTATATTACGACTTGGAACCGCGGCGCAGAAAGGATGTACGGTTATTCGGCTGGGGAGATTGCAGGCAAGCATATCTCCATTATCGTGCCGGAGGCGAAGCAGAACGAACCTTTAGACGTTCTGGAGAAGGTCAAGCGGGGTGAAATCGTCCGGCCCTTTGAAACGGTAAGGCGGCGAAAGGACGGAAGCCTGATTGACGTTTCGATAACTGCTTCAGCCGTCAAGGACGCGACAGGGCATCTCATTGGCATTTCAGCAATCTCACACGACCTCAGCGACCGGAAGCTGGTTGAGATGGAACTGAGAAAGCTTAGTGGCCGTCTGCTGAAGGTGCAGGATGAAGCGCGGCGGAATATGGCCCGCGAACTCCATGACAGTGTCATCCAGGGATTGGCGGCGGCGGTCATTAACCTGTCAATGATGAAGGATTCTGCGCAGCTTCTGCCGGAAGCTCGGAAGACGGTGGAAGAAACACTGAAGATAACCGAAGAGGCCGTTCGTGAAATACGAACCTTTTCCTATCTGCTCCACCCTCCTTTGCTGGATGTTACGGGACTTCAGTCCGCCTTGCGGTGGTACGTCGAAGGTTACAGCAAACGGTCCGGCGTTCATGTGACGCTCGATCTGCCCGACGGGTGGGATCGGATGCCGGAAGAAATCGAGCTTACACTCTTCCGGATCGTCCAGGAGGCTCTCACCAATATTCAGCGTCACTCGGGCGGCCGCGAAGCTTCCATTTCCATGAGGCGGACACCCGAAGAGTTGATTCTGACTGTTTCGGACGACGGACGAGGAATGGATGCCGAGACCCTCAAAAAGGTGAGGCGCGAAGGGGCTGTGCTAGGCGTGGGAATTGCCGGAATGAAGCAGCGGCTGCAGCAGTTCGGAGGCTGGCTGCAGGTCTCTTCCAGCAGCAAGGGAACCACGGTGGAGGCCAGCCTGCCCGTCGCAAAGGAAACACGATGACGAAACCGTTGCGAATCCTGATCGCGGACGATCATGAGATCGTGCGTCAGGGTGTGCGGACCATAGCGGAGTCACAGGCGGGGTGGATTGTGGTCGCAGAAGCCGAGAACGGGCTGGACGCGGTCAGCCAGGCGCTGGAAGTCAAGCCGGACATTGCCCTGCTGGATATCAGCATGCCTGAGTTGAACGGCCTGGAGGCGGCAAAAGAGATCCTGAAGCAGCTTCCCGAAACTCAGGTCCTGATTCTGACCATGCACGAGAGCGACGAGCTGGTACGCGAAGTGCTGGCCGCCGGGGCGCGGGGATTCATCCTGAAGACGGACGCCAGACGCGATCTGGTTGACGCCCTCCGCTCCCTCAGCGAGCATCGTCCTTTCTTTACCCCCAAGGTGGCGGACATGGTGCTGGAAGGGTTCCGGCAGCAGCGTGCTCCTGCCAATACCGAGATAGCCGTCGGTGACCGCCTCACCTCGCGCGAACGGCAAATCGTCCAGTTGCTGGCCGAAGGCAAGACCAGCAAAGAGATCGCAACGGTGCTTGACATCAGCATCAAGACGGCAGACACCCACCGAGCTAACCTCATGCGCAAGTTGGATTTGCATTCCCTCGCGGAGGTTGTCCGTTACGCCATCCGCAACAAGATAATCGAGCCCTGAACCTCATTTCCCGCGCCGACGCCACGTTCGCGACTCATTAACTGACTCATTATTGAATTCCTCGATATACAGTACTTTACACCGGCACCTACAGAGTTCCTCCTTTTGCTCTAAACAACATTCCATCGGGAACTGCATAACCCTGCCGATTTGCATTCTTTCCTCTCTGCTCTAAATTTGAACTGTCCCGAAGTAAAGAGACATCTGCGAAGACGGATGCGGAACTTCAAGGACACAGGACAAACGACAAAGGAGGGGGAAATGAGACGACATAGCAGCGAAGCAGGCCAGGCATTACTCCTGATGGCGCTTTCGATGGTAGTCCTGTGTGGATTTGCCGGCATGGGCATCGATATGGGATATCTCCGCTACACGAGGGAGCACATGCAGGCTGCGACCGACAGCGCGGCGCTTGCCGGCGCGTCTGAGCTGGGGTATGGGGACGTTACTGCGGCCGCCAAGGCCGATGCCTCCACGAATGGATTCACGGATGGCGTAAATGGCACGAAGATTACGGTTAACAACCCGCCGCTCAGTGGTCCGAACCAGGGCAATCCAAACTATGTAGAAGTGCTTCTTGCGCAGCAGCAGCCAACGTTCTTCATGAAGCTGTTCGGCATCAACTCCGAGATGGTCAGTACCCGCGCTGTCGCCTATGAAGGGATCTCAGGGGCTTGCGTCTTCGCTTTGAACCCTAGCGTCTCCAGCGCCTTTGTCGTGAATGGGAATTCCAATTTCAGCGCCGACTGCGGCATCCTCGACAACTCGGACAACTCCACAGCGGCGCTTGTCCAGAACGGTGGTGGCTGCCTTTCGGCAAAGTACATTGGAGTGGTCGGACAATTCAAGGACAACTCCTCCTGCGCGCCGTCGCCCACTCCGCAGACCGGAGTCGCCCCCTTCAGCGATCCGCTGAGCTTTTTGCAGCCGCCCACCGTGGGCTCGTGCGATTATCAAAGCGTTTCAATTACCGGTGGTTCGCCCACGCTCTATCCCGGTGTCTATTGCGGGGGCATCAACATCAGCGGCGGCTCCACTTACGTCACCTTCAGCCCCGGAACTTACATCATCAACGGTGGCGGGATGAGCATCAGTGGCGGCGCCAACGTCTATGGCAACGGGGTGACCTTCTATCTCACCGGGACGTCCAGTTCCTTCAAAGGCGTCTCGATTACGGGCGGTACCGATAGCGAACTGATCGCTCCGACTTCGGGAACCTACAATGGAGTTCTGTTCTATCAGGACAGATCCATTACTTCCAGTTCTTCCGGTGCCAACAGCAACATCGCAGGCGGGAGCGGGACCGCCATCGAGGGCACGCTTTACTTTCCCACGACCGGTCTCACCTACTCGGGGAATAGCGCTGACTCTGCGTACACGATTCTCGTGGCTAACACTGTGACGATCAGCAATACCACGGCTATCCAAGACACCTACTCAATGCAAAACGCCGGCTGGTCGCCGATTCACAAGGCTGTGCTTTCAGAATAACCAAAACGGAGGGGGAAAATCACAATGAGGAATGAGCTGAAGTTGAAATCATGGTTTCGAAATCGCACTTTGAATTACCGCCGCGAGGCCACATCGGATTCCGGGCAGGCTGTTTTGGAGATAGCGTTCATACTTCCTGTGGCATTGATGTTCCTGGTCGGAATCGCGGAGATCGGTCGCTATGCCAACGCCTGCATCGTGGTGGGGCACGCTGCCCGTGCGGGCGTCCAGTATGCCGCCCAGAACCGGGTGACGGCGTCCAGCAACACGAACATTATCCAGGCCGCGCAGGCCGACGCTCCGGAATTCAGCAACATGACGGTTACGCCGAGCTACTACTGCACTTGCGCGGACGGTTCAAGTTCGACCTGCCAGCCGACGGACTGCCAGGGCAGCCGGATCATTGAATACTCCAAGGTTGACACTGAAGTTGACATGCAGAGCCTGTTCGACTATCCCGGTTTCCCAAAGGCATACGTGGTCAAGGGAGAGGCCATCATGCGGGTAAGCCATTAGCAACACTGAGCATCGGTGAACGGCGTCCGATTGCGGGCCGTTCGGGAACACACTGAACGAAGGATGACAAATCGAAAAGAAAACAGGAGGGGATTCCAATGGCAAGGTATGAAACGACGAAAGTTCGAGAAAGCAGAAGGAATGATCGGGGCGTCGCTCTGCTGGAATTCGGCTTGGTTATGGTCGTGTTCTTCATGTTTGTGTTTGGGATCATGGACTTCGGGCGCGCGCTTTACAGCTATCACTTCGTCAGCAATGCGGCCTGTGAGGCTACCCGCTACGCGATTGTGCGCGGAGCATCAAGCACGGAACCCGCGACGGCTGCGGATGTGGCAAACTATGTGAAATCCATTACGCCGGCAGGCATTAATTTCAATGATCTCACCATTTCCACAACCTGGAGCCCCAATAACGATCCTGGCAGCAGCG
Organism: Terriglobia bacterium; assembly: GCA_046705285.1. Taxonomy (GTDB): domain Bacteria; phylum Acidobacteriota; class Terriglobia; order UBA7540; family UBA7540; genus SCRD01. The sequence goes on along the minus strand of JBJKQK010000176.1, from coordinate 12,300 downwards.
TCCGGGTGCGGATCAGCGACAATCTCTCGTTTATGACCCCGTTTTTCAGCAAGGATTTTACCTTGAGTGATGCGTCACAGATGGTTATTTCGCAGTAATGCGCCCGACCAGGAATATGTCGGGCGATGGCGACTCGCACACTGCCGGCCAGGGGGTCTACCGAAGATGTTCCCTACCCGTGAATTTCCCCGGCCGGCCCGGCGCCTGAGGTTCTCCGGCCAAGAATCGTCAGGATCACGCGATGAGAGATTGCGGAACCGAATGCGACGTGAATGAGCTGAGAAAGGAGCAACATGACCAGTTCGGACATAAATGATCTTGCCCATGGACAGAGGTTTGGAAAGCCTGTCCGCACACTGGTGGTGGATGACTCGCCAATGGCCGTCGGTGCTATTCGCGTTTTACTGGAACACCACCGCGAAGTTGAATTTGTCGGTTTTGCAGGCGACGGGGAAGAAGGCGTCCAACGAGCAGAGGATTTGCATCCTGACCTGATCCTGATGGACCTCCAAATGCCAAAGCTCGACGGATTGAGCGCGATCAAGCTGATCAGAAACCACCTCTCAGGGGTTCGGATCATCGTCGTTACTCTAAACCATGGGGAGGAGGTCCAGCATGTCTGCATGGGGAGCGGTGCAGATGGGGTTGTCGTGAAAGACCGCTTATATCAGGATCTCATTCCCGAAATCCAGCGCGTTCTAGCCGCTAATGATTGCGGACAGGACTTGCCTTTGGTCAGGCGTTGAAAACTCACCCCGTTGTCCGGGAATCTGGAACACCGATATCTTCGTTCCAGAGAGTTGGTTCAGCCGTGATGAATTCCTCCATCATTTGAACGCAGGCCGGTTCCTGAAGGACCTCCACCACCACGCCGCGGGACAGCAGAAGTTCTTCATCGCCAAGGAAGGTTTTGTTTTCGCCCACCATCACCTTCGGAATGCCATACAGCAGGATCGCGCCGCTACACATCGAGCATGGAGACAAAGTGGTGTATAGGACCGATTCGCGGTATACGGAAGCCGGCTGGCGGCCGGCATTCTCGAGTGCGTCCATTTCGCCGTGCAGGATCGCACTCCCCTTCTGAACTCGCCGGTTGTGGCCGCGGCCGATGATTTGGCCCTTGTGAACGATTACCGATCCGATGGGGATTCCACCTTCCCGGCGGCCTTGCCGGGCCTCTTCGATTGCTGCCTCGAGGAACGGGTCCATCCGACTTTCTCCTCTCTTCAACCTGTTCCGTGAACCGGCCGCACTGCGGGATAGATTCGATCAAAATCTTGGCCGCGAACACGGCACCCTGACTGGCCCGTTTTGCGCTCCAGCCGGATGCCAGTTATGGACCTGGCAGGAGGTGGCGACGGCCGGGAGGAGGGTGGGCCAGACACGGATTATACATAATGTCATCATGCATGGATTAATAAAGACGTTCAGACCGTTGAATCGCCCGACGACTTGGCCTGAAATCCTCAAACCGGCGGCGCCAATTACTTCCGATTCAATAAGGACCAATAGGCCAGCGCGGGCTGCAATGGCTGTACCGCACCGCCCCTGGTGATGCCGATCACTGCGTTGGCTCGCCGTTTTAGGAGAATTGATACATTGGGTATCATTCGCCAAGGTTCGGCTTAATAGATAAGGTCCGCAGATGGCTACTCGAGGGGCGGCGTTTTTCTCGATCCTAGTGTCTCCTCGCGATGCGAGATGATGAACCTCTCCTGCAATGTGCCTTGTGCGGCAAAGGAAAGGTGATTGCATGATGGAAAACGCGAAGGCCCGCCGATTCGACTCTGGAATTTCACCCCGCAAATCTGAAGAAAAGTCATCAGCCCATGTTTTGAGTTTTGGGGAACCAAGAACTGTTCTTGAGCCCCTTGCGATCTCGGAAGAGGTCACTACGGGGATGGAAGAGTCTGCGTGGACGATTGAAGGAAGTGGAGGCGAACTCGTCATGGCACAGGCCAGGGCAGTTGGCGTTGAATACGTTTTTGCCAACCCCGGGTCTTTCGAGTCCGGATTGTTTGACGCATTGACAGACGTTCAGGCGATGCATGTGATCCTGGGGCTTCACGAAGGAATTGTGCTGTCCATGGCCGACGGCTACCATCGGGTCACTGGCAAGCCGGGCTTCGTCAACGTGCACGCGGTTGTCGGCACGGCGCAGATGATGGGGCAGCTCTACAACGCAAATTGGGACGGCTCCGCGTTGGTCGTGACGGCAGGCCTGCTGGACAGTGAGACCGGGAGCGATGAGGTTGTTCTGGCGGCCCCGCCCGGGTTCAGCCAAAAGGAGATTGCGCGGCCTTTCACTAAGATGTGCTGGGAGGTTCGAGACCCGGCCGTCCTGCCTCTGATGGTCCGCCGGGCATTCAAGGTGGCGACCAGTGAACCCACCGGGCCCGTCTATTTGGCCATGAAAGACTCGGCGCTCGAAAGCCGGACGGTGCGGGCCAAGGTTCTCCCGCCGGACCGTTTTCTGCTGCGGGCGCGCTGCCGCCCGGGCAGGGCCGCTGTCGAGCAAGCCGCCAGACTGCTGGTGGAATCCAGGCGACCGCTGCTCGTAGTCGGGGACGACGTTTGGAAAGCGGGAGCCCAACCGGAACTTCTGGCGCTTTCCGAACAGTTGGGTTTGGCGGTTGCGGACCAGGTGACAGCGCAGGCGGAGATGGTGGCCAAAGGGCTGGCCATGGATTCTCCGTTTCGCGCATTCCACAGTTTTCCGGTTCGTCACCCACATTACCTGGGCAATTTCAGGGCAGATTCAGAGTGGATGGCGCGCGGTGTGGATCTGATGGTCTGCGTCGGCTGCAGGGATTTTGGCGATCGTGCTGTGCTGCAGACCAGTGACGTCCCATCCGGCGCGCGTGTGATTCGAATTGGCATGAATGTGTCTGCAATGGGCCGCAATTATCCCACCGACCTGGCGCTGGTGGGCGACATCAAGGAAGCCCTTGCGGAATTGCATGAGGCGGCAGAGAGCCTTCTCACCACGGAAAGTCGCGAGGCCATTGCGGGTGGTCGTTCGGCAGAGATTTCGGCGCTCACATCGGATGAGCGGACCAGAATCCGCAAAGCGTCTCAGCTGAACAGTGGCCAGTCGCCAATCCACCCCGATGAAATCGCGGAGATTATGGCGGAATCACTTGACCGCAACGCCGTGATCGTCTGCGAAAATCCAACCGCCACGTACAGGCCCTTTGCCTTCGGCTTCCGTGATGACGAACAGATGTACGTGGGAACGGCAGGCGCCAGCCTGGGCTGGGGAGTGGGTGCGGCAACGGGTGCGAAGCTCGGCGCGCCTGAGCGCCAGGTGGTGTGTTACATCGGCGATGGCGCGGTCATGTACAGCGCTGCAGGATTCTGGACTCAGGCGCGGTACAACATCCCTGTACTTACCGTCGTTGCGAACAACCATAACTACCAGACGGTCCGGCTTGTTTATCACGGATACAAGGGCAAGATGGCCGCGACGGGGCGCTATGCCGCAACATACCTGGGCAAGCCCGACATTGACTTTGTTGCATTGGCAGAAAGCCAGGGCGTGAATGGAGAGAAGGTTGATAATCCACGACAGTTGGAACCCGCACTGCAGCGTGGAAGAGCCATAACACAGGAAGGCAAACCTTACCTGATCGAAGTCGCAACGGCGCGTTGCGGTCCCGGCGCCGAGTCTGCGTGGTACGACAGAGTGGAGACTCCAGGTCCCCGTGGGAAGCACGGGAAGCACGATGGGACCATAACGCCTTAAGAGACTGGTGAATCATGATTTGTGTCCAGAGCACAAACCAGCGTAGAGGAGGATGAAGATGGCGACCTATCTGATGCAGTTCAGTTTCACCCAACAAGGAATCGAGAAGATCAAGCAGCTTGTGGCACGGGCTGACGCAGCGAAAAAGACGATTCGCCAAATGGGAGGAGAGGTTCAAGCCTACTACCTGATCATGGGAAGTGAGTTTGACACCTTCTTCATCCTGACGGCTCCGAATGATGAGAAAGTGGCGCAGATGGCACTGGCCATTGCCACGGCCGGCAATGTTCGCACTCGAACCCATCGGCTCTTTAACGAGGAGGAACTCGCCAGGATTACTACGTCTCTGCCGTAGAAATTCTGGTGTTGGACAACCACGGCGCGGGTTTTGCGCGGTTGGGCGACTGCCCGGACGGTCCCCGCGGCCTGGAAACAGCGCCGTGGCTGGTGTCCTACCATCCTGCGGGGCTGGTGCAGACCCGAACCCAGAGCCTCTGCGGATTTCTTCAAGGGCCTGGCGCGTCACAGTGAGAGTTGCCCGCTTCGCGACGGCAGGCAAAGATTTGGAACAGGCAGACCGGAAAACGTTGGCAGGGGATGGATCAACTTATCAGAGAGGTGTTGCAATGCTGAGTGTGTTCTGTTCGCCGAGCCGTTATACCCAGGGTAAGAATGCCACGCAGTTCCTCGGACAGGAAATGGCCGCCCTGGGCCTGGCTGGACCTGCGTTAATCGTTGGCAGCAAGTCCGCCATTGCGCTTCTCTCCGGAACTTGGGCACAGGCACTCCCTGAAGCCGGATTTGCCTTTCAGGTTCACCATTTCGGTGGAGAATGCTCGGTTGCAGAAATTGACCGTGTGAAGGAGGAAGCAGGCCGGCAGCAAGCCAGAGTGATTGTCGGTGTGGGCGGCGGCAAGACGCTTGATACGGCCAGGGTGGTGGCAGGAGACCTCAAACTCCCGGTAGTCAATTGTCCTACAGTCGCTTCGAGCGATGCACCTTGCAGCGCTCTCTCCATCATTTACACCGATGATGGCGTTTTCCTCAAGTTGCAGCTCTTCCGCAGGAACCCTGATTTAGTCCTTGTCGATACTCAGGTGATTGCCCGCAGTCCGGCTCGCCTGCTGGTGGCTGGTATGGGTGATGCGCTTTCGACGTGGTTTGAGGCGAAAACCTGCGTCGAGGGTAATGTCCGGAACATGAGAGGCGGAGCTTCCACTCGAAGCGCCCTGGCGCTGGCCGAATTGTGCTATCGGACCCTTCTCGAAGATGGGGCAGATGCGCTCGCAGCACTCCGAACAAGATCCGTAACTGCAGGCCTCGAGCGAGTTGTGGAAGCGAACACCCTGCTTTCGGGCCTTGGCTTTGAATCGTCCGGATTGGCAGCGGCGCATGCCGTTCATAATGGCCTGACTGCCGTTCCCGAGACGCGTGCCTACCTGCACGGCGAGAAAGTGGCCTTTGGGGTCCTGGTTCAACTGGTTCTGGAAGGCCAGCCGCACTCGACCATGGAAGAAGTGCTTCGCTTTTCAACTTCTGTAGGGTTACCGGTCACCCTGGCCGAAATCGGACTCGGCCGCATAACGCCAGGCATGCTGGAATGCGTTGCCGTCCGCAGTACAGCAAAAGGAGAAACAATCCACAACGAACCCTTTGAAGTGTCCCCGGAAATGGTAGCAGATGCCATACGGGCGGCGGATGCGATTGGAAGTGAATGGCAGCACACTCATGGGTTTCCGGTATAGCCCTTGAGGGAGTTGTCTTCGAGAGTGAGCCTGTCCTCCAGGGGTGAACTTGTCGCGATTCGCAGAAATGAGCAAGGGCGGCACTGCGGCAAGATTCGACGGCTTGCGTCACTCGACTCTCATGGAGCGGCATCCCAGGGCATTGGGTTCCGGAAGTGATCGGAGAAAACAATCTTTAGGGTAAAGGAGGGTTTTGCCATGAAGGCAGCCGTAATGACAGAATTTCGTAAGCCCCTCGAAATCATGAACCTGCCGGACCCTGTGCCTGACGCCGATGGCGCGCTGATCCGAGTGGAAGCGTGCGGCATCTGCCGCAGCGATTGGCACCTCTGGCAAGGTGACTGGTCGTGGATGGGCATCCAGCCCCAACTGCCGCTTGTGATGGGGCATGAAATGGCCGGGGTCGTAGAGGCCGTAGGCCCTGGCGTCCGCAGCTTCCGCGTTGGTGATCGCGTTACCTTGCCTTTCCATATGGCATGCGGGCGCTGCGAATACTGCCAGACGGGTCGCTCCAACATATGTCTTGCCCACGGGGCGATTGGCACGCACTTTAACGGCGGCTATGGCCATCTGGTCGTGGTCCCTGCGGCCGACGCGAACCTGGTGCATCTGCCCGATGAGGTAGATGCTACCACGGCGGCAGCCCTCGGATGCCGCTACATGACCAGTTATCACGCCCTGGTCGATCAGGCAAAGCTGAAACCAGGAGAGTGGGTCGCGGTTTTCGGCGTGGGCGGAGTCGGGCTATCGGCGGTACAAATCGCTGCAGCCCTGGGCGCGCAAGTTCTCGCCGTTGATCTTTCCGAACAGAAATTGCGTACGGCCAGAGCGGAAGGCGCCGCAGCGGTGATCGACGCCCGTGGGAAGAACTTGGCAGAACAAGTCCGCGAAATCACCAAAGGAGGCGCCGAGATTGCGGTGGACGCTGTGGGCACGTCCGAAACGGCTCTGCCTGCGCTGCAGTCGATTCGCAAGGGAGGCCGTCATCTGCAGATCGGTCTGACCGGCGCAAAGGACCAAGGCGCTTTTTCGCTTCCTGTGGATGTGATGCTCGTGCAGGAAATCAGTTTCATTCCCAGCCTGGGCTGCCCCACGACCAGTTACCGCGGCCTGCTGGCGCTTGTTGCCAGCGGCAAGCTGAACCCCAAACGATTGGTCACGCGCTGCCTGCCGGTGGAGCAGGCGAGCCAGGTGCTCGATTCCATGACCAACTACAACACCGTCGGATTCAACTTGATTTCCAAATGGTAGTCTGGCCTGCGGAGGGGATGGATTCGATGTGCCCTTAATGCGCAAGCCGATATATGCTGTTACGGACGTAATGAGCGGCGGGTTCCGACCGCGGCACTGCGCGCCTTCCCGCCCAGTCAGCCATCCATGATTTCGTGCAAGGCAGCGAATCCAGGCGTCACTTCAGTCTGTGATACGGGTCATAGGCGTACAACTCTGGCCGATCTAAGTTTAATGGCAGGTACAACTCTTTCCGAAAAAGGAGGGTAATCCCATGTTTGCAAGAGTTCTCCGGATGAAGCTGAAGCCGGATGGCGCCAAGGGCTTTGCGCGGACCGTCGATGATGAGATTGTCCCTGCCGTGAAGAAGTCTGCCGGATTCGTCGGGCAAGTTACGATGGTGTCAAGCGATGGCAAAGAGGCAATCGGCATCAGTCTGTGGGACCGCAAGGAAAGTGCCGAAACCTATGACAGAGAAAGATCAGCCCACGTTCTCAAGGCGCTGGAAAAACACACTGAGGCGAAGCCGGAACTGCGAACCTATGAAGTGACGAATACCACGTTCGAGAAGCTTTTGGGTCGCAAAGCAGCTTGAGGTTACGCAACCGGGATGGATGACACGACGCGGTGAGTCTGCCATGCTGAGCAGACCTCTAAAAAGGGAACAACTCCTCGACTTGCTGAACCTGGAAGAAAAGGGCACCCTTGGCTTCCGCTCAGCATGGCAACACCTTTCGTTTTTTACTTTTCAACACGCGCATCTGGCACAAACAAGCGCCATGGGCGTCAAATGGTATGTGCCAGCGCCGCACCTTTCCACCAGGAAATGCAGACCCCTGAATCTGTTCCTTTCCAAGAGCCTCAAAATTGACGGATTGGAGGTAAACAGTGCTCTGCAATCTGCATATCCAAACCATTTGTCTGCCGAAGTGACCTCAAGCCGTTTCACTGCAGCCTCTCAGCGAGAGCTCAAGCAGTTTCGGGAGGTGCCAGATCAAGGGCATTTTCAGCAGACTTGCCGCGAGATCGAATCCTGACTTCTCTCCGTCTCAGTACCATGCCGGCAGCAATGAAGATCTCCAGGGAACACGACAGGAGGCAGTGTGAGAATCTCACTTAGGAACAAGATCTATGGGCTTGCGCTCGTGGCCGCGATCTTGCCGGTCCTGGTGCTGGTCCTGCTTATGCTGCACTTTCGCAGCAGCGTCTCGCAAAAAGCCACCATCGAAATGGCGGCACTGGCGGAATCCAACGTGGACCAGGCGGCCAAAGATGCCTATGGGCTTTGCGAGACAGCAAACAATCTGCTCCAACGGCGAGTCAACCAGAATCTTGTGGTGGCCCGGAGAATCCTGATTCAGAAGGGCGGAATCACAATGGGCGGCGGTAAAGTGCGCTGGCAGGTCGTAAATCAATATACCCACGCCGTGGCGCACGTAACCCTGCCCCAGATGCTGATCGGCGGCGTTCCGGTGACCTCGAACCGAAGCTTTAAGGTAACCTCTCCTTTTGTGGACGAAGTCACCAACCTCGTGGGCAGCGCAGTCACAGTATTTCAGCGAATGAACGAGGCAGGAGACATGCTGCGTGTGGCGACCACCGTGGCCGCGACGGACGGTAGCCGGGGCACTGGCACGTACATTCCTGCGGTGGGAACTGATGGGGTGCCCACTCCTGTGGTGGCGACGGTCCTGCGGGGTGATACCTACCGCGGAGGCGCGTTTGTCGTGAACGATATGTACGTGGCTTCGTACGAACCACTGCGCGACCGGTCGCGACGAGTGATTGGGATGCTTTTTGTGGGAGAGCGAATCTCCGCTGTCGCGTCCGTTCGGCGCACCCTGCTGAACACGGTCATCGGGCACAGCGGCTACATCGTGGTCATCGGCGCCAGGGGTAACCAGAGAGGACGCTACATCATTTCCAAAGGCGGAATGCGTGATGGAGAGAACCTTTGGGATACGCGGGATTCCAGGGGCGACCTGTTTGTCCAGGAAATGGTTCAGCACGCGCTCGCCTCGAGCAAAGGAGAACTGTTCCACCGGTCGTACGTCTGGCAGAACCCAGGCGAGCCGAAACCGAGGTTGAAGCACTCGGCGTTGATCTATTTTGATCCTTGGGACTGGCTGATTGTTGCGGGCGCTTATCAAGACGACTACATGAGCGCGATCGCGGGAGTGCAGTCGTCGGCAACAAACCTTCTCTGGGGTGTGATTCTGGCGGGCTTCCTTTCGCTCCTGGTTGTGCTCGGCATCGCCTTTCTCATGGGCAGGCGCCTGACCAGGCCCATCGAGCTGGTAACGAGCCTTGCCGGGAAGGTCGCGAAAGGCGACTTGCACAGTGCTCGCGCGCACTTCCAAAACCTTGAGACGCCCACCGACGGGAGGGCCCTCCGGCGGCTCGACTTCCCCGATGAAAGTGCTGACCTGATGTCCTCCTTCCAGGAGATGACGGAGACACTCGGTGGCCTTATCGGGCAGGTGCAACGAGCGGGCATCCAGGTGACGGCTTCCACGACGGAGATCACGGCGTCTGCCAAACAGTTGGAGCCGACGGTCAGCGAGCAGGCGGCAGCGACCAGGGAGGTGTCGGCAACAAGTTCGCAGATCTCGGCGACTTCGCAGGATCTGCTTCGCACCATGTCCGGCGCGGGCCAGGCAGCTTCTGATGCCGCGGCTCAGGCAGAAAGTGGCCAGTTCAAGCTCAATGAAATGGAGGCGGCAATGCGGGAGCTTGCAAAGGCCACAAGCTCGATTTCATCCCGGCTGGGCGTCATCAGCGACCGGGCCGGCAAGATATCGACCGTTGTCACCACCATCAATAAGGTGTCTGACCAGACCGCCCTGCTCTCCCTCAACGCGGCAATCGAGGCCGAGAAGGCGGGCGAATTTGGCAAGGGATTTTCCGTCGTGGCGCGCGAGATCAGCCGCTTGGCGGACCAGACGGCCGTGGCCACCCAGGATATCGACGCGGTCGTGAAGGAGATGCAGTCGGCTGTCTCCAGCGGCGTGATGGAGATGGATAAGTTCTCAGAAGAGGTCCGCCAGCGTGTCGCGGAAGTCAACGGCATTGCGGCGGATCTGGGAAGGTTGATCGAACAAGTGCAGGCGCTGGGGCCGGAATTTGAAACGGCAAAACAGGGCATGAAAGGCCAGACACTGGCCGCCGAGCAGATCAACGAGGCCATGAAGCAGCTGGCGCAGACTGCGGATCTGACCAAATCCATGCTGGGTGAATTCCAGAAGGTTACAGGCCAGTTGAACAGCGCAGTGCAAGAACTCCACGGGGGGGTGTCGCGATTCCGCACCGCGGTCTAGGAGGGAAGAACGGTGGAGCGAATTAACCGCTGGCTGTCACGCTTGAAGATCGCCCACAAACTCATCTTGAGCGGCGTGTTCTTTGCGCTGCCGATCGCCGTCCTCTTGTATTACGTTACCAATGAATATCATCAAGGAATTCGCACCTGTGAGAGAGAAGTTGCCGGAACAAGGGCCCTGGAAGTGTGTCCCGCGCTGCTCCATGACCTGCGTGCGCTCGAAGCGCGGGAGAACCTCGCGGGTCGGAGCGAGTTGCCCCTGCAAGGCGATCCGGCGGCGATGCAGAAACGCGTCGATAGCGCTGTTGCAGTCCTGCAGCATGCCCAGGGGGCCGCGACAAAGAAATTGGTGTCCCGGCTGAGCGGGCTGTGGGAGCAGTTCCGGGAGCGTGGCCGGGTAATGCCAGCCAGTGAAAAGGCAACGGCCTACCACCAGATGGTGGAAACTGCCTCGCAACTGGTTCCCGTAATCCTCGACGACTCATCGCTGATCCTGGATTCCCAACTCCGCACTTACTATCTCATGAACGTTACCGGTCCTCTTCTGCTGCAGGCCCAGGCTGCCGTGGCTGAAGCAGGGGCAGCGGCTTTGGAGGCGAGGGTGGAAGGCCGCTCGCTGGATGCCCGCGACCTTTCTGAGCTTCGCGCCCAGATGGGGGCATTGAGCAATACCATTATTCCTCGCATGCGGTACTCCCTGGAAACGGCTGTTCGCGAAGATAAGCTTCGGCACGGCGCGAATTCCTCTTTCCAGAACAAAGTGCCGCCCTTGTTTGAGAGCTACGTGAGGCGGATCTCCGATCTTTCTGCGCCGATTGGCAGTTCGGCCACGGGAGCGGGTACTACCTTAACACCGGAGCGGGTTGTCCGAATGGCAGACACGGCCGCAGATGCCGGAGTGATCCTCGGCTCGACGGCTAGCAGCGAGTTGAGGAATCTTCTGCTCGGCCGTATCGCCGAAGACAAACGCGACCGCTCCGTGGCCTGGCTGCTGAGTTTGCTCTGTGTGCTGCTGGCGGCGACCGTAATGGTTGCTGTCATACTCAATGTGACGCGTCCGCTCAATTACATCGTGGGCCTGACTTCGGATATCGCCGCCGGCAGGGTAAAGGAAGCTTTCAATCGGCAGCAGCGCAGAGAATTCAGGAAGTTCCTTCCGGAGAACACCGATGGCGATTCAGCGCGGACGAAAGATGAGATCTGCAAGCTGATTGCTTCCGTCTCCACCATGACGGAGAGCCTGAACATCCTCCTCGTCAAAGTTGCACAGGCTGGTAACCAGGTTGCCGGTAGCGCTGCCCAGATGTCGGCCGCTGTGCGGCAGGTCGAGGCGGCTGTCTCCCAGCAAGCGGCTTCAACCAACCAAGTAAGTGCTACGAGCAAAGAGATTAATGCCACGGTCCGGGACCTTGCCCGGACAATGGCCGGTGTCACAGGCATGGCGGAAAAGGCTGCCGACACTGCCCGCGGGGGCGTCAGCAGCCTCGACGGAATACGTAGTGCCATCGACGAGTTGATCCACTCGAGCACCGCAATGACCCAGACCTTGAACTCTATCAACGAAAAGACCGGAAACATCGACAGGATCATCACCGCAATCACGAAAGTGGCGAACCGCACGAACCTGCTTTCGCTTAATGCCGCAATCGAGGCGGAAAAAGAGGGGAAAAGCGCAGGAGGGTTCTCGGTGATAGCGGTCGAAATGAGACGGCTTGCGGACCAGACTGCTGTAGCCGCACTGGATATCGAAAAGCAGATCCGGGATGTGCAACATGCGGTCCGGGAGGGTGTTTCCAGCGTTGAATCTTACGCCGGGCAAACGCGAGCCAAGTCCGCGGCCGTCACCGAACTGAGTTCCGGACTCGGGCAGGTAATCGAAGGCACCACGAGCCTCGCACCCGAATTTGAGGCTGTGAACAGAGGCATGCAAATGCAGTCAGAGGGCGCAGCCCAGATTGCGGGGGCCATGCAGCAACTGCGTGAGGCGGCCAGCCAGACCAAGGACTCACTCGCGGCGTTCCGGCAAGTGGCCGAAGATTTGCAGTGCGCTGTGCGCGATTTGCAGACGGAGGTAGGACGCTTTGCGACGGCGTCCTGAATTGGATGCTTCTGCTTACCTTCCAGGCAGGTGATCAGGTGTTCGGGCTGGACGCCCGGAACGTCATGCAGGTGGTGCCCTATCCGACGTGTACGCCGATGCCGCACGCGCCAGCCTACGTTGCGGGACTTGTCACCTGGCGCGGACACACCGTCCCCGTGATCGA
>JBJKQK010000175.1:0-8039 GCA_046705285.1 Terriglobia bacterium | reverse complement strand
CTGCGGATTGCACTCCGATGGATCAAGATTGATAGAGACGCTGATACGGCGCGGATCGCAGGAAAGTTACCGGCTGTCTTGCCGCCCGACGGAATAGGCTTTAGCCAACCATTTGCTCCGCTCTTCTTCTGTGGACATTACTACGGGGCCAAAATAATGCTTGCCGGTCAGCTTTATTCCCGTGAAGCGCAAAACATCGTTCATCATCTTCCCACCCGGATCGCGGTCGTGCAGCTTCATCATAAAAGGTGGGCTGTCCATCGTTGATATGATGGTTGCGGTGCGCCCCTTGAGCAGTTTGTCGCGCCGGGGAATCAGCTTCAAGATTGGCTTGTGATATTTGAAAGCGAAGCCTGAAACGACAACCATTTCAATGAATAATATCAGCAGCGCAGGCGGCGTCGCCCAATACGTCGGGTAGAAAAATGCGATATGGCTGCTCCAGGATATCAATTCCTTGGATCGTTCGAGGTCCGGGGAGGTGGGTTTCGAATTGTGATTGCGGCCCCAATCGTACTTAAGCCACGGCTCGAGTGCCAGATCTTTGAGGTCCAGAGTTTCCGTCTCAACGGCGCTCTGCTTCATCCCTTCGATGTACCTGTCCGCCAGCGCGTTGCAGAAGCTGGCCTCGCGGGGATGGGCTTTGATAATGAGGATTTTTTTCATGGAGGTTGTTTCTCACCAGGCGCCAACGTATATGAACTCACGATACGGTCTCCTTTTGCAACAATCTTGTTTCCGGGCCGGGAAGACAGAGAAACACTCGTGCACAAGCAAGCAGCATGCTGCACATCATGAGGATTCAATTTGCACCCACCCTCAGCAGTGGCTGATGGGTTGGCGTACCTTTCTTCTGCTCCGGGGCTCGACGCACGCCGGCCAGGAACACGGTTTGGCTGTTACCCGTCAACTTTGGTCCGCAGTTTCCGTGAACGGCGCCTCCTGGGTAATATCCCCAAACCCTGGTGCAGTCGGTTGTCATTGCCGAAGTAAGTGTCCCCCGGCAGAGCCGGGGCCTCCTGAGATGCGCCAGTCTCAAACTTCAGACTAATGCGTGCTACGGCCATGGCATCGGAGTCGATACCCGCATCATTCGTTTTAGACCCGTTAGAAAATTGTTGGGAATTGCGCGGCGTTTGTGCAAACGAGTGATTGGTATCCTGCATCACGCGCACCAGCCGGGCCTGATAGGCTGAGGATGGCTACCAGGCCAAAGCTGGCACGCAACACACCACGTGACTACGTCTCGAAGGACCAATCTTGCGAAGGCCCGCTTCCTGTACTCCTTCAAGAGCCGACACTCATGTCCTTTTGCATTTTCTGGTACTGCTTCTGCCACTGTTTCATGGATTTTTCCATTTCGCGCGCCTGCTCGCGAACAACCTTGGGGTCCGGGTCGTTCTGGTTCAACGCTGCATCCATCTGCTGAAACTGAGTGTTGACCCTTTCCTGCAGCTGGTTCATGTTCTGAACGCGGTTCTGTAAGGCTTCTCTTTGTTGCTCGGAGAGCCCGCTCATCAGCTGTTCGTGTTCCTGCTGCATGGTCTGAAGTTGCTGTCGCAGTTGGTCGCGCTGTTGTCGTGCCTGGTCGGCATTGAATTTTGATCCGCTGGAGTCACGCGCCATCTGGCGAGCCTGGGTGCGGACCTGCTTGGCTGTTTGATCACAGGTGTGCAGCCGATCGCGCTGCTGGTCGGTAGCGCGAATTTGGTCGCGATCCCGATCGCGCTGTTGAGTTCCCTGTGAAGAAGGAGCGCCAACCTGTCCTCCCCGTTGCTGGCCCTGGCCCATCGCCGGCCCCTGGCCTCCGGCGCCGCCTCGTTGGCCTCCTCCGCCACCGCCTCCACGGCCTTGTGCTGGCAGGAAGGTTACGCAAAACAGCATTGCCACCACAAGCGAAAGTATCCTCTTTTTCATAACCTTATTCCTCCTTTGGACGGAATGGGTTTCATCTCCTCCCATTTCCACCTTGTCTCTAACCTCGTATTCCTTTCGGTGATGCCTGTCACCCGGTTCGGTGACGACCCGTGGGTTGGCGACCGGCGGTCTACCGGCCGCAGTCTCCTCCACCACTACGTTCATGGCACGGTGGTCAGATAGATTCCTGCCCAGCCGGTATCTTCAGTTCCCATAGCAACGTTAATGACCAGTGACCTGCCGCGGAAACTGTCGCGCTCCAGACCGAGCCCTGTGATGAGCGGCACCACACTTTCTCCGGTCTCTTCATCCACAACAACAGCCTGAGGGTCAATCGACCTTCCGTCCGTGCCGGTCTCGGCAACGGTTGTGATTGCGGAATTGGTCGGCCCACTGAAGAGATAAATGCCGTCGACGGGGTTCGCGTACGCACTGCCGGCAACCTGGCCTGTCCTGGCCTCGAAAGCAACGTGGAAGGCAGTGTTTTTCAAATTCTCGTCGGCAAGTCCGGACACAGCCATGAACGTGCTAGAGCGCCATCGCGCCGGTTCGCCCGGCTCGTCCGACTGGCCCACCCCGGGAGGGACTCCGGTGAATTTCCAGTAAACAAAGTCGTCAAAACCGGTCAGGGACTTTGCAATGATCGTCGCTCCACCAGTGGTCGTATCGTAAACGAAGATGCCCTGGTGTAGTGGAACTTTCGCCGGGTATCCCTGCGGATTTTGTTCCTTGCAGTACGCAACCCGGTCCTTGTTTCCTTCTTCGGGACACTGAAGGGTCAGGTTTTTGGTCTCGGTCCCCCAGGCTCCCCAGAAAGCAACATAGCGTCCGTCAAAGGAGAGCCCCTCGCTCAGCTTGTTGAACACCGTTCTCCCCTTCTCGCCGGGCACCAGCCCTCCAATCTCCACCAGAGGCCTGAGCTGCGGCCGCGGGCTACCCAGCGGTGCCAGGTAGATTCCGCCTTCTGTGGGGTTATCCTCGTCATCAAAGCCAGCAAACACAACCCATCGGCCGGCTGCACTGGGCGGGGCGACGGAACCAAAGGTTTTTCCAGTGCGCGTGTGGGGAATCGGCGTGTCAGTGTCCGCGATCACCACTACGGGCGAGTCGCCAGCGGCGGGTGAGAGTTCGTTGCCATCAGAGTCCTTGATCGAACCATTCGCCAGGATCCGGAAATACGCCCCCGTCTTGCTGATCGTCCCACCAGCCCCGTCCGGAACGCTGTAGTTGCCCTTGAACACGATGATGTTGCCTTCGGTCACCGAAGGAGCGCCGGGGAAGACATCGAATTTTATGCCGTTGCTACCCGGGACCTCAAAGAACGAAAAGCCGGGCACAGCGCCCAGGTTGCTGGCGCCGGTGATCAGGGTCCCGAACGGATTGGTGTAAATCCCCGTGGTTCCGGCACGTGTTTCGGTAATGCCGCCAGGAAGCAGGTATTTCCACACGGGTGCGTGGTTCCCGCGGGATGCAATGGTATCGGTGAACATGTCAATACGCGGAAAAGAAGGTGGCTCGACGAATGTCGAACCGAGATTGTTCGGCTGTGGCACCGCCATGTTGCGGTCGAAGATCGGCATCAGCGGAGCCTCTGTAGCCATGTTGCGGGTGAAGATGCCGTGAGCGGGCTCACTGCCCGATCCGCCCTTGCTCCGTGCTCGAAATACGACCAACTGGTCGACGTTTATCGAGGGCTCATTGTAACTATTGAATTTCCGGGTGTCGCCCGGGAATTGGACGGCGTTGTTCACCACCGTGTTCCATGTGAAATGACCCGGTTCCACAACCGGAGAAGGCGCCAGTACGGCCTGCCCCGCAATCACGCCAGGGATCAGAAACAGAACACCCACCAGACAGGGAAATAGAACTCCAAAACGAGTACATTTCATCGCTCTCCTCCGAAGCTGCCAGTCTCAACCGCTCTTCCACTTGACCGTGATCTTGTCCTGTGGCGAAAGGCCTGGCCGGCCCCATCGGTTTTTCCAGCGGCGGGGCCGGTTCACTGGTCGTCGCATTGATCCAAGGTCTAGGGGCCAAACCAGACTCGCGTCTAGTGGTGGCCTCCGCCGACTCCGCCTCTATGGCTGCCGGAGCCGCCAGATCCGCTTCCACCGCCGCCACCGGAGCTTCCCGTGATGCAGATGTCGATATAGGTCAGATTATTCGTTGTGTCGGCCTGTGGCACGTATAGCATCCCGCCACTTTCGCCTTCCTCCGCTGCCGGTTGGATCGCGGCTAGAGGGTTGATGGGAATTTGTCCTGCCGTATACGGCAGGTCGGGAGGCGGAGTCAAGATCGGATTACTGATGGTTTTGAAATCAATGGAACCGTCCGGTGTGTAAAATGTCAGGCGCCACCATCCAGTCTTGTCCGCCCCTTCCGTCATGGGTTCAGAACTCAAGTTCCAGTTGTAGCCATAGACGTAGCTCCCCTTGATGTTGAGTTCAGCGCCATACAGCATGTCGTTCGTGTAAGCGGCGCCTACCCACGCACCTGTTTGGGTGATCTGATTGAAAGACCACAGCGGATTCGAACTACCCTGAAAAGGCGACCAATTCTGGTTGTTCGCCGTTGTCGGGCAAGCTACGGGATTGGGTGGGTTGAGTTTGGCGATATTGAGGCGGGCCTTTGGGGAAACGTTCACCGCGTAGGGCCACTCGACAGCCCCCCCATCGTTCAAATAGACAAACGGAACGACCTCCTCGGTCGAGCCCTCCACTGGGTTGGTGGTATGGACTCCCCAGAGTTCGTTGGTTCCCTGTCCGAACACGTGCCACACTTGGAACCGCTGGAGCGGACTGGCACCACCCGGGTTCAGAGTGGGCAAAGAAGAGAAGGTATTGGTTTCAACGCGAATTACCTGAACCGGCCAGGATTTGCTCTCGAGATTATCGCCCCAGTCAATATATTGCACCTGGAGAGGCGCCTGGGGTGTTATGGCTGAATCCGACCAGTTGTAGCCCGCCTGCCATTTGTTGTTAGCGTCCTTCTGCCAATAAATACGATCGACTTGGACTTGCTCGCCGTTGAGCACGCATTTCGACTGACAATCGGTGAGGGACTGCGGCGTCCCATCTGTATTGACGCAGGACGTGTTGGGATAGGTTGTGGTCCCGATCGTTTCGGGTATGGCGCAGCCATAGCTCATTTTGCCGCTCAAGCTAAAGCTTCCAATCGTACCTGTCTGGAGGGAAGGCCCAAAGAAATTGGCCGGATAGGACAGATTTGTCGTCGATTCCTCTCCGCCCGGCGGCTTGTTGCCGTTGCCGCCGCCATTCCCGCCACCACCACCCCGACCCTGGGCCAATGCACCCACTATCGGGTACAAGACCAGCGCAAGTGCGGCGAAAGACAGGAAGGCAATCGCCGAAGTTATCATTCGTCTTTTCATTTTTTTGCCTCCATCTGCAGAAACCATTCTGCTCAATGCCCCCCGCTGAAATTTGCATCGTCGGCAGAGGGAAAGTTCAACAGCAATCCAGTTCCTGCCCCGCACCATCCTCTCGTCCTCGCCAGCGCAGTTGCCGGGCACAGGATTTTCAGCTCATAACATGTGACTGCCACACAGGTGATTGCAAGCGAGGTGATACGCTTGCGCATCACTGCGTGTTTCTGCGCACCGTTTGACTGCGGAAGAGCCGTATGGAAGATGCTTCGTGGTTTTCCCATACTGCTAGCTGAGGGGATCACCGTATTGCCCGGTCTGGAGAACTGTGCTAGTTTAAAACCAATAGGTTTCCTGCCAGCCTGATTGCGATTCTCATCCAGAGGTGCGGATGTCTGAAGAGAGGAGGGCTCCTCAGAACCTGACGTCATGGAAAGAGATCGCGGACTACTTTCAAGTCTCGGTGCGGACGGCCCAGGCTTGGGAGCACGAAAAAGGGTTGCCGGTCCAACGCTTCGCAGGAAAGAAGGGGCGCGTAAGTGCCGACCCAGCGGAACTAGATCGATGGAAGCAATCCGTTTCGCGCAGTAATCACTGGCTCTGGAATCCTCGATATCTCAAGACCTATGCAGCGCTCGCGACCGCGCTCCTGGTCGCAGCGGCCGCGTACGAATCTGTCCATTATTGGAGTCAATCAACCCAGACCCCTCCCACAAGTATTCTGTTGAAGGGAGGGACAGGGGCAACCGCAGTTCATCAGGGAAAAGGTCGTTCTGGAATGGCGCCTCACGAAGCAGTTGCTCAAACTGGCAGTTCGGAGACGGTTTCCGCTTTGCATCGCAAGATTTCGTTTGCTGACATTGACAACGATGGTGAACTGGAGACGATCCTTGACTATAGCCCCGTGCAGCTGCACCCAAGTCCAAGCCAACTCAATCGCCAGCCGACGTGCGAAAAGGAATCTGAGGAGCCCAGCCCTGCGCCTGCAGGCTCAGCCGGCGGCCAAGAGTTGCCTCTCACGAGCAACCTGGAAGGCCTTGCAGTCTTTGGTTCTGTCAGAAGTTTCAAAGGCGGGGGATTACTGTCAGGGTGTCAGTTGCCGATTCCTCTTGCAACCTTATTGGCCACTGCAACAGTAGCGGAGAAGAAGGCCACCGGAAACTTACACGGGAATAAGGGCGGCCAGGTGGCCGGTAAAACCCAGCCGAATTGCGCACACTGCAAATAGAAACCCCGTCCCTCATGGCGGCGCCATCCGAGTTAATCGAGCAACCCCTCAGAAGTGGCCAGGCACCCTGGCGGGAGCCCATTCCAAGACATTTTCCGCGGAACGATACACGAAGCCAGCGGCAGGCCAGAGACACCCAGCGGTCTTGATTCCTTTTACCTTCTGCCGGGAAAGTTGAAGTTGAACCCGATGCCGAAAGTGAACGTGTCGTACCTGTAAACGACGCTTCGCGTGTACCCGGCCTGCAGGAAGACACTCCGTATGGGGCTAATGTTCAGCCAGGCCGAGTAGCCATTGTCGCGCGTGAGGTCCGAGCTTCCAATTATCTCACTCTGGGTTTCAAACCCCATTCGGTTGAAGCCGGGGCCCATTCCTTGTCCCGTGCCCGGTCCTTTGCCTTGCCCGGTACCGGTCCCGGTGCCCGAGCCTGGTCCCTGCCCTGTACTCGAGGCCATGACCATGCCTCCACCTTGCACGGCACCCGCAGCAGCCCTGCGGTGAACCAACCGGCTATACACCTTCTGCTCGCCGGTAGGCAAAATGTCATAAAGCGAGGCGCCGATTCTCGCAAAGCGAAAGACTCTGTAGCTTGCGCCACCCTCGAAATGTCCCACCGTTCCGAGAGTGGAGAAGGGCCGAACAAAGTAGGGTGTATCTGAAACAGTATTCGCGATTCCTACATTGGCAAATGGCCGCACGCGACCGAATTCGCGGCCAAAGTAGTTGTTCCAGTCGACGGTGGCCCGGCCGGTGGTGAGTCCCAGAACCTTGTCGCCAGTAGGAGCGGTACCCGTAAGCCGGGACTGGTAATACACCGCAGGATTGTCCAGCGTGAGATAGAGATCAACAAAGACGTTGCCGATCCCATTCCCCGATTGGGCACCTTCCGCAACCGCCGTGTCTGAAGCGCTGATGAAATAAACGGGGAGTCCGGCATCCACGGAGAAATACCGGTTAAAGTTGTACCCGATGGCCGAGTTGAGCCGCGTCACCCGGCCCAGGGTGTTGGAGCTGCCATCAAAAGACTCGTAGAGCACAAAACCACTTTCGTCTCCGCCTGAGCTCGCCGGCGGCTGAGCGTAGAGCATTCCTCCAACCAGGAACACCAGGCCTGCAAATCCACTTGCGTTTGCCATCTTGCGAATCAGATTCATATGGAAAGAACCTCCCTGCCTTCAGAATGTTGCCGAAAAACCAGACAACTGCCTTCAATCGTTCCCTGACATTGAATACAGCGGGCTCTGGCAGTCCCCCCTCACGAAAGGATTCGTGCTGAGCGACTTGTGCCTTTATTCGGCAGTAATAATGCATCCCGGCAGGAATGAACTGAACTTCTCCATACAATTCTCAGCCTATCGGCTGCGTCGAAGACATGTCTGTGATTAGGATCACCGCTGAGGAGACAAGCTTGACCAGAGAAAGTGTGGTGGGCCTGCCACTCCCCTCCTGGTTTATTCCAAGGATGTGATAATCAGCGTTTCCAGGTGAAGCTCGCGAAGACACGCCCCC
>JBJKQK010000174.1:0-4134 GCA_046705285.1 Terriglobia bacterium | reverse complement strand
ATCTCGCCGAAGCGCTCAAAGTCAATCGTCCGCGGATAAGCGCTGGCGCCGGCCACAATCAGCTTGGGCTTGTGCTCCATGGCCAGCCGCTCCAGTTCGTCGTAATCGATGGTTTCCGTCTCCTTGTTCACTCCGTAGGAGACAATCTTGTACATCTTGCCGGAGAAATTCAGCGGGTGGCCGTGGGTCAGGTGGCCGCCGTGGGCCAGGCTCATGCCCAGCAGGGTGTCGCCCGGATTCAGCACGGTCATGTAGACGGCCTGGTTGGCCTGCGCGCCGGAATGCGGCTGGACATTCACGTGCTCGGCATTGAAAAGCTTCCTGGCGCGCTCAATGGCCAGCGATTCCGCCACGTCCACAAACTCGCAGCCGCCGTAGTAGCGCTTGCCCGGCAGCCCTTCGGCGTACTTGTTGGTCAGCGGGGAACCCATCGCCTGGAGCACGGCCTCGCTCACGAAATT
Organism: Terriglobia bacterium; assembly: GCA_046705285.1. Lineage (GTDB taxonomy): Bacteria > Acidobacteriota > Terriglobia > UBA7540 > UBA7540 > SCRD01. The sequence goes on along the minus strand of JBJKQK010000174.1, from coordinate 3,673 downwards.
CTCTGAGGCGATCAGCTCCAGCGTTCCGGCCTGGCGGTCGACTTCGCGGTCGATCGCCTGCGCGATCTCCGGGTCCACTTCACTGAGGTTACGAGTGCGGGAATTCTGGGTCATAACGTTTTCTCCAGCCGTAGTTAAATTTGGCAGCAGAGCTTCTTTCGGACTCCTGCGCGAGCAACAACCCCTGCAGAAACATTCTATCGGAGGCTCGCAGGGTTGGCAATCACCGGGACGCCGTCAATCGGACGCGTTTTCCGCGAGGCGAAGGCGGTGACCTCCTGTGTTGCCGACGGGTGCTTGTGTTGCACAGCATTGCAGAACATTTCCATTTCACCCGGCTGTCAATCAGGGCCTTAGCCGTCATTTGGGAGGCTGGCCTGATCCTCCGAACGGTTGCAAAACGGCAGTCGTTCGATACTCGTCTGAATAAAGACCGATCTTCTCCAAAGGGATGCGCTTGAATCCAAGTCTGTATGCAGGCGAATCCTCGTGGAGTTGAAAGTTCTTGTGAGCAAGATCCACAAATCCGGGTTCGAGCCCGATATAGTTCCCCTCCATCGTGATGATTTTTTCACTGACTCCATCGATCAACTCCAGCCATCGCCCTCCGTAGCAAACGTTGTGAAGGATAGAGTTACCTTTGGGCAAAGCCGGCTCATCGTGCCACAGGTTGGCGAGTTTAGGATATTCAACACTGTATGGCGGTTTGTTGTAGGGGACCGCCTTTAGTGCTTCCAGCTGAGACGGGTCACGGCCGTCGAACCAAAAACTGGCCCATGTGAGACCACGAGCGTCAAAGTAAATTGCCGGATGGCATTCCACAAAGATGTTATTAGCCACTGTATTGTCACGCCCTCCTCCAACCAGAACCCCGCGATGCGCGCGATAAAAGACATTGCCATAGACGGTCGTGCCACTCCAGCAATCATCCAGGTAGACGGCGTTGATCCAGCCTTTCACGGGAAGGTCGTGAATGTAGTTGTAACGGATGACATTCCCGCGCATGGTGTAATTCCTTCCCATGTAAATCGCCCCGACATCCGACGTCTCAAGAGCAACATCGTGGATCTCATTGAACTCGATGATGTGGTTGTTGCCTGAAAGCAGAATCCCAGCGTGAGGTGCATGGTAAATCAGATTGTTCGCGATCCGGTTGCCCACACCCAGCACGTGGATGGCTGGACGGTAGGTCCGCACCCACCGGCTGTAGTGGTCAATTTGATTGTTGACGGCATAATGGCCGGCGGGTGTCAGCGTCTGCCGGTCACCGCCTGAGAGAATGACGCCGCCTTCGCCGATCTCGGAGATGTCACAGCCAACCACGCCATTTCCGGTTCCGCCCGCAATTCTCAGGGCAAAGGTCCCGATGTTTCTGAACACACAACCTGCAATGAGATTTTTCGATCCGCCTTTCACTTCAACAGCCGAACCGCGCGCGAACTTGAAGGCCAAATCTCGCAGGACAATGTGCGAAGCGTCCTCGATCTGTACGAGCGGTTTTTCAAGAAGCGAAACATACGCGTCGCCCTGATCAAGCGGCTCCGGCGGCCAGAAGTACAATCTCCCGGTGCGGCGGTCCAGATACCATTCACCGGGCTCATCCAATTCCTCCAGAATATTCAAGGCATAATAGCGCTGGCCCGGCTTGAATCCTTTTCCGCGTATGCCGTCCGCAGGGTAGATTGTGATCCGTTTTTCTTGCGGGTCAATGGATCTGATCTTCAGATAGCTGTCCGCCCAATCCCAATTCCAGTATCCATGCAGCCAGACGTCGTCATCCTCACGCCAAAGAAGAGGACGATCCCCCAGGTAAGTGAAACTGTCATCATCGCCGCCTTCGGGAGTTGTGCCAACCTCTGCCCACCCCGTATTCGGCCATCGGGCCAGAGTCATGGGGCGGTCCTGGAAAAACAGTTGCAGCGCTGCAGGCTGTGTGGGAATGCTAAAACCGCGAGGAACCAACTTGCCGAAATCCGTGATTCCGATGGCCTTCAAATCAAGCTGCAGGATCTTATCCTGGTAAGGAGGCTCGATTCGCCGAAGAGCTTCGGCATCCCGAACCGGCGTGAAGCCCGAGATTCGCCTGCCTCCGATGATGGAGACTTTTTCACGGGGATAGGCGCGATAAACAACAGGAGCGCCTTCGGTCCCGGAGTCATGGGGTCCGAGTTTGAATGTCGCCGACAACTCGTAAACGCCGGCGCGCAACCATACCGTCACGCCGCCCTTTGGCAACCCATGCGAGCGTTTCATGGCGCGGATGCGATCCCGAGCCTTCTCGAGAGTTGCGAATGGCCGGGCTTTCGTCCCGGGGTTTTGGTCACTTCCACGTCGGGAAACATAAATTTCAGTCCCCGTACTGCCTGCTCGGTCGGAGGTTGCACCTGTCCGCATCAGCTTTGCCGCCGGCAAGATTGCTCCGATGCTGCCGAGACTAAGCTTGCCAAAATCACGACGGCTCAAGGCGCCATCACCGGCATCCTCTCTGAAAGCTCCAAGGTCCCCCGCGGTCTTCTTTTGCATGTTGCACTCCTTACTTTTGAAATGTTCTGTGTGATCAGATCCTCGAAACCAGACGGTCGCTCGCTGGCGGTGTGCAGTTCGCAGCGTGGACCTCAGGTCCTGATGTCTGCAGCTCTTCGGGTGCTGGCGTTTACGGTGCTGCACTCCAGCGCCGTGTTACGGCTCCGGGTCCCTTTTCCTTCCTGCACCCATTTTCTTGTGCCCGGGCGTCGGGTTAAATACGTGGCGCTGCTTTCCCGTCCTAAGGTCCCCGAATGTTCTAAATCTGCTTGTGCCAGGATTGGCGCGCCGCCCGCAGGACAGGCGACGGTCAAGCATGCGGGAAGACTCAGCCAGGGGCGCTGCCGTGTAAGAACAGCACCAATCACGCCGGATTCGATGGTCCCATCGTACCTCAGGACAGATTTCGACCGCCGTTTCAGGAACGGTCCGGAGGCTGCGGTGGAAGCCTCCCCTCACGCGACCGTTGGTGCGGTGGCCGCGGGGTGATTGCTCGCGGCTCTCGCCACCCGCCACAGCACGCCCGCTGGAAGCTGCTCGGCGTGGGTCGGGAGAGCGAACTTTTCGGGGCATGATAGGCTAGATATATAACCTTGCCTTTTTGCCTGTTTTGGCGAGTCGCATTTTTGCCCATCCTGTGTTTTCAGCAAGATGGCCCGGTTCGTTTTTCGGTTCGTTTCGGTTCGTTTTTTATGCACTCTAATGTTTTCAACAACTTCTCCGCTTAGTTTTCAGGTTCGTTTCGGTTCGTTTTTGCACCACGATCCTTTGTTTTCAGTAATTTCTCCGGTTCGTTTTTGAAAAAAAGAATTCTTTTTGTCCCACGAGCAATTTTAAGGCAAAAACAGGCTATTGCCTGTTGATTCAGTTGCTTGCATCGTTTGTGGGCTGCAATGCGTCGTCTTTTGTCTTCAACATGTAGCCTTTTCAAATGTTACAGTGATCAACCCGCTGGCCCCTCCGCTGAACCCTGTGACCGGCCGGCGTGAACCGCCAGGCTGAGTATGAAGTAGACTAGCACAGTAGCCACTTCGTGTCAAGCCAATTCGCGCCGGGTAAGGTGGCCGGGAGACGGTTCTGTAGGTCGCGGCTTCGTCAATGTCTCCGCGAGGCGAAAACTCCCGCCCGACAGTTGGCGCCGTCACCCTCT
>JBJKQK010000173.1:0-6731 GCA_046705285.1 Terriglobia bacterium | reverse complement strand
ACCCGCAACAGTGCGGAGTCGACATCAGCTTCAGCTATCCACTCCAGGTGGAGATTCCATTCACAACCATTAACGCCACAACCATTTATATTCCCGCTCAGGCCCAGATGCGCCTTGAGAACCAGACTGGAGACTGTCCATGATGAAATTGCATTCGGGGACCCGAAAGGCATTTCGCCCCAAATCCCTTAAAGGCGCCGCTGCGCGAGCTCGCAAAAGAAGGCGCCTTCTTCAAGCCGCACGGGGAACGGAAGGTTCGCAGCTTTTGGAGTTTGCTCTCTGCCTGCCGATGCTGCTGGTTTTCCTGGTTGGGATCGTCCAGTTTGCCGGCGCTTTCACCCTGAAGCAGAAAATGGCCAATGCGGCGCGCGAGGGTGCGCGCATCATGGTCTCCAACATTTTGGCTGACAGCAGTTGCGCCACTTCAGATTGCTCCGTCCAGGCCACCACGGCCGCTGTAGCAAATTACATGACGAGTGCCGGAGTAGACTCTTCCTGCCTCCAAAGTGCTGCGGCCTCCACGGGCACTTCGACGTGGACGCTTTCCTGTCCGAGCGGCATCAGCCTGACCATCAATAACCAGTACTACTACACAACCTCCACGGGAGAACCTGAAACCGGTACCGAGGTGACCCTGACCTATCCCTATACCTGGTTTTTTAACAACATCATCGGACTGATGGTACCGGGCGCCAGTATGTCACTGCCAAAGACATTAACCGAGACTGCCGTAATGCAGAATATTGTGAACTGAGGGGATTCAATGCTGAGGATGAAAAGTTACGACATGAGGAAAAGTGAGGCGGGCTCGGTCCTGTTGATGGTGGCCGGCGGCATGGTGATGCTGCTTGCCGTTGCGCAATTGCCATCGACCTGGCCAACTTCTATCTGGCGCGCGCGCAGGCGCAGCGGGCGGCGGATGCCGCGGCCCTTGCCGGCGCCAAGGCCTTTGTAACCTCCGGGTGTACGACGGGCGGATGCACCGCCGGCGGCCTCCAGGAGACCATGGCGACGCAGCAGGCCGAGGCTGCGGCAGCTCAGAACTACATTGCCGGCCAGCCCGCCAATATCAATCCGAATAAGGATGTGGTATTCAGTTACCCTAATCCCTACGAGCCACAAATCACTGTCACGGCCGGGCGTTCCGTACCCACCATGTTTGCAAAGATCTTTGGGATCCAGGCGGTGAACGTAAGCGCCAAGGCGACCGCAGAGGCGTATAACCCGAGCGGTGGTGGGAATGGGACGCTCGGCGTATCCTGCCTGAAACCTTTCCTAGTTCCCAATTGTGATCCCGACCACCCTTCGCCCCAAAACACTGCCTGCGCTGATTCTGGCCAAGGCTACTTCTTTTATCCGGGGACGCCAGGGGCTACGAACACGGTCGAGAATCCGGGATCGTATTCGCAAGGCGGGATTGTCGGCGAGCCTTGGCAACTGCACACTACCGGGGCACCCAGCCAATGGTACCTGGTTGGGTTTGGTGATGCGCCTCCATCGAGTGGGAACGCTTTGCGGAATCACATTATCGAGTGCACACCCGGAATTTTCAGCTGCGGGGATACACTGGTGACGGCAAACGGCGCCAAGGAAGGGCCGGTCAGACAGGGTATCGAAACTCTGATCGACGCTAACGGAGACGGGCTCGGCCAGGGCCAGGACTCGATTGACACAACCACCGGCCCTCCTTTCCCCATCACGGGAGGAAGCAATAATCCGAATCCCGCTTTGAGAGGCAGAGTTTTTTACGACTATAGCGAGAGCCCTTCCGTCATGACCGTTCCGGTCTACGAGGGAGGGGCGCTGACTCCGGGCGGGAGTACTGTTTCCATCGTCGGCTATCTCCAGGTGTTTGTGACCCAAGCGGAAAGTCCAAGTCAAAAAGCCATTGATGTAGTCATCCTGAACGCCGCTCCCTGCGGAGGCACGGCTGGCGGCAGCGGCACTGGGAGCGGTACTGGCCCGATTGTAGGCGCGGCAGGATCTCCCATCCCCATCCGGCTGATCCGGACAAATTAGCATTGTGGAGGGGCTACGAAGGTTTGGAAAAGCGAAAGGGGACAAATGCTGATTCTTGCCGCACTCTCTATGGTGGTGATCACTTGTTTTTGGGGTCTGGGCATAGGCATGGGAGTGATTCGGCACGCGGAGCAAGTCCTGCAGAGCGTCGCTGACAGCGTGGCATTTGGCGGAGCATCCGAACTGAACTGTGGCGATGTTACGAGCGGGGCGCAGAACGCCGCCAAGCAAAACGGTTTTCTTGACGGGCCCAATGTAGCCACGCTTATAGTCGACAACTCGCAGCAGGGCGGATCGCATGTTCGCAACCTTCAATACGTTGAAGTCATCGCGACCCAGGTTGCTCCCACATACATCATGAAAATTTCCAATGTTAACACAATGTCCATCAGTGCCCGGGCGGTAGTGTGTCTCGGCGATGGTCCCGGCTGTATCTATGCGCTGAGTCCTTCCGAGACGAATGCAAACCTGACAAACGGGTCCGTCTACACGCAGGCCCAGTGTGGCGTTTACGACGATTCGAACGCCAGTCAGGCACTTTTAAACAGCGGGTAGCAGTACCGCCAACACCAAATCGATCGGCGGTGTCTGCAACAATTCTAGCAATGGGAGTGGATCAATCACCCCCGCTCCTTCAACCGGAACGGTTCCGATGGCTGATCCACTACCGTATCTGAATCCGCCTTCTATCAACGGCTCTTGTTCGGGAGGCTAACTCCCTGCGCAGGCCGTTAATATGGCGGATGACTCAGGCATGGTGATTTCACAGTGACACCTGTTGCGCCAAGTTCGAGTGGGATGATGGGTGGAGGGAAAGTATGTCTTCAGCAGGCAGTTGGAGGTAATTCGAAGAATCCTTAGAGAGTATCGCGCTTGTTCTGCGGACAAGAACAGGAGAAGTACGTGAGAATAGTTGGAATATTCGTTACAGTGGCTTCGCTTTTGGGATTTGCTGTTGGTCTTGCCTCTGCAATTCCGAAACTTCTTGGGCCGCTTCTGAGCAGCTCCTTCGGGGAACTTAACAAGGCAGGTGGGGAGGCGGTTTGCGTTCTCAGTGTCTGCGCGCTGTTCCTTGGGGTGAAACTGATGACACGTGAAACCAGCGAACAAAATCGGAAATCCGTCTCCTGTACTGGCCCACAGGGTGGTTCGCACCTTTACAACAAGTGAATTTCAGTTACGATCTCGGTGACGGCAGGTGATCGACCGGTCGGAGGACTGCAGAGATCAATTCAGGCGCGCTACGCGAAAGCCGTCTTCACCGGGGAGATGATCGAAATTCCTCGATCTTTCAATCAATTGGACAGAGATGGATATCACTACCACATTGACGCTTACAGCCGCAGGGTGGGCCATTCTGATTGGGCTCACGGTCGCCTCGGCTTTGATCCACGAGGCAGGCCACGCCGTAGCGTGGAGTTTGATCGGGGCACAGGTTCGAGAGGTGGGATATGCCACACCTGGCGGCCCCGCTTTAAGATTTAGAGTCGGCAAGCTCACATTTGCCTTCAACCCATTCACCGTGTTCGCCTAGGGCTCACCTCGCTCGGAGAACTGTCGCCAGCGCTTTTGGGATCTTTCGTGGTTGACAGTGCGCCCACGCTGGCCCGCACCACCCGCCGTGATCTGATCGGCTGCCTCCGTGTTCTTCTCCGGTTCTGTTACCGCGAACGGATCACATCGAAGGATCTCAGTGCCGCGATCGGGATGCCGCAAGCCTACCGCCTGGCCGATGTGCCGCGTTCTATCACTTGGGACGAAGTGCGCCGTCTGCTGGAGGCGGTAGATCGGAGAACAACCTGCGGACGCCGCGACTACGCGATCCTTCTCCTTCTGGTGACGTACGGGTTGCGGAGCCACGAGGTGGCAAAGCTCACTCTCGATGACATTGACTGGGACCGCGAGCGGCTTCGAATCCCTGAACGGAAAGCTGGTCACTCGACGGCTTACCCGCTTGCCGGTGTCGTCGCTGAGGCGCTGATCGATTATCTGAAATGGGGGCGACCAGAAACTGCGAATCGTCATTTGTTTTTCCGCATGCTCGCCCCACAGGCGCCGATCACCAATGGCGCCGTATCCTCGCGGGTTGCGGTTTACCTTCAGAAAGCTGGCATCCGAGTCCATCGCCCGGGAGCGCACACCTTGCGGGACACGTGCGTTCAGCGACTGATTGACGCCGAGTTCCCGCTTAAAACTATCGGCGACTATGTTGGGCATCGCTCCTCGGAGTCGACCCGAATTTATACCAAGGCTGCCCTGGTCTCCCTGCGGGAGGTGGCCATGGGTGGCGGGGAGGCGCTATGAACTCCCTAACCTTCCACCGTGCCTTAGCGGAACCCCTTGCTACTTTCGTTCGGTATAAACAAGCACTGAATTGCAGGTATCAAACCGAGGCGTCCGCGCTTAAGCTTTTTGACCGATATCTTTGTGAGCATCGCGTCGGCGGCTGGGAATGTATCGACCATACGCTGATCGACAACTTCCTGAAGTCACGTCCGCGTGCCAGGCCGCGCAGCTATAACCATCTGGTAGGTGTGCTCCGCCGCTTCTACGCGTGGGCCCTCCTGCAAGAGTTTACTCGCTGTAACCCCGTGAACACCCCGCTCCGGCGAGAAACTTCCCAGCAGATGCGCTACCTATTCGATCTTAACGATGCGCAACATCTGCTTGAACTCGTACGCTCGCTTCCTGACCGCTCCCGGGCACCACACCGGGCGTTGGTTTACGAGACGGTGTTCTCCTTGCTCTATGGCCTGGGCCTGCGCGCTGGCGAGGTGGCCGGACTCAAGCTGGATGATGTGAATTTCGCTCAGGACACGCTGTTCATCCGTGAAACCAAGTTCAGCAAGAGTCGAATCGTGCCCCTCGGGCCACGATTGGCCGACCGTCTGCGACGTTACATCAACCTATGTCATGGCGAGAAACGTGACACCAATGCTCCCCTATTTTCCTTCACCAAGAGAGGCTGCATCAATCCAGGAACGATCAGCCAGACGTTTCACCATCTCTTGCCGAAGCTGAACCTGCCAATTCCGCCTGGCATCTCGCCCCCTCGACTCCACGACCTGCGTCGGTCATTCGCTGTTCGAACGTTGCTTCGCTGGTATCGTGAGGGCATCGCCCCCAACTCTCGACTCATGCATTTGGCCACTTTCTTAGGCCATGTTGATCCCAACTCGACGGCCGTGTACTTGCCCATCACCGAGGAGTTGCTCCGCGAGGCAGATCAGCGCTTCCAGACAGCAGCGCCGAAGGGAGGTGCTGAATGAGCAGCGTCGGTCAAGTGCTTTTCGCTTTTTTTGAAGACCACCTCAAAGTTCAAAAAGGACTCCGGCCCGGTTCCGTGCGAAGTTACCGGGATGCGCTCAAGCTCTTCTTGACCTACGTCGTCACCTCATGCCGACGGCCGATCACCCGACTCACCCTTCACGATTTATCTTTCGAGCGGGTCCGGGAGTTCTTGGGTATGATTGAAAGCGTTCGTAGGAACCAGGTTCGCACGCGAAACCAGCGGCTCGCCGCACTTCGCACCTTCTATCGTTACCTCGCCGTGAACCACCCCGAAATGCTCGCCGACGCCGAGAGGGTGGAGGCGATCCCCACAAAGCGGACACCAGCTCCTGAAACCCGTTACATGGAGCGTGATGAGATCGACAGATCGTTTCAATCTCTGCCGAAACGGGGCCCGCTGGCGCTTCGGGACCGAGCGCTCCTCATGCTGCTTTATAACACTGGAGCACGCGTGCAAGAGGTTGCCGACTTGCAGGTTGCCGATGTTGACCTGCAGGGTCCGCTGCGCCTGCGGCTGCATGGCAAGGGAGACAAGTGGCGAAGCTGTCCCCTCTGGCCGGAGACCGTGGAAGCTCTGAAGCAACTGGACACCGTGCGCTCCCAGGACAAAACTGCGCCCCTGCTTACTTCACGCCAAGGGAGGCCCCTCACCCGATTCGGAATCTACAAACTGGTGAAGCGCCACACCGCGGCATCATGCTCCACATCCATGAGCATGAAGCGGTGTGGAGTTTCTCCCCACGTTTTCAGACATTCCCTGGCCGTTCGGCTCCTTGAAGAAGGCATTGATGTGAACGTTATTCGAGGCTGGCTAGGACACGTCAGCCTCGATACCACACATCGCTATGCTGAAATTACGTTGCGTACAAAGCAAGCCGCAGTAGCGACTTGTCTGCCACCTGTCGGTCCGGCTGCAACATCCCACCCAAACGGCGGATGGCGGAGAGACGAAGAATTGATGAAATGGCTTCGTTCGCTGTGATCGTTATGTGGCCGCCAGAGCGCCCACCTCCCAATACCCGTGACCGATTCTTGGCCAAAGGGAACAAAACGGGGAGCGGCACAAAACTACAACAACCTGAAGAGCGCGGTGAAGAAGATTCTACAGGGCTACCAGCGGGAAGAGACGGCACGGTTCATCGCCTTCCGGTCCCATTGGGGCTTTCAGGCAGAGTTCTGCACACCGGGACGCGGGAATGAGAAAGGAGGCGTAGAAGGCGAGGTTGGGTACTTTCGGCGGAATCACTGGACACCGGTGTTCACGCAAAAAACAGCAACGTTGCGGCGTACTGTCTACTGTCTCACTGACAACTGGAGAAGGACGGCTTAGTAGGGCTTACTTGCCCTATTGCATTCCCAAGTACCCCAGTCTCGCAGATCGCTGTGTTTGATCGGGTGAGAGCAATTACCGACAGCGTCGT
>JBJKQK010000172.1:0-4575 GCA_046705285.1 Terriglobia bacterium | reverse complement strand
CGCTGGAGTCGCTGGCCCAACAGCCGGAGTGGATCAGATCACCGAACAAAATTGGCGCCGCACAGTCGACGTAAACCTCAATGGCCAGTACCACTGCCTGAACCATGCTGTGCCGATGCTGCGGGGGTCCAAGTCAGCCAACATTATCTGCATTTCGTCCGTTGCAGGCCATTTGGGGATTCCGTGGCGTACGCCGTACGCGGCGACAAAATGGGCGATCGTGGGAATCGTTAAGTCGCTGGCCATCGAATTGGGCCCCGACAACATCAGGGTGAACGCAGTACTGCCAGGCATTGTCCAGGGTCCCAGGATGGATGGCGTCATTACCGCTCGGGCCAAGGTTGAGGGTGTCGACGAGACATCGATGCGCGAAAGATATCTCAAGAGAATCTCGCTGCGCCGCATGGTGACAGCAGACGACGTGGCGCTCATGTGTCTCTTCCTTTGTTCGCCTGCGGGTTGGAATATTACAGGGCAGGCGATTAGCGTGGATGGCAATGTCGAATATCTGTAAACCGTGACTCAAGCAAGAACGTGAAGGCAGGGCTTCCATGTCAAGTGCGAAGCCCATCCAAGACAATCTGCAAGTCTCAGACAGTAAGCTCGGCCTGATCGGCGGTCTCTACTTGCGTTCTCATATCGCAAGCGCCGGGAGTCTATTTAATGGTATCCGTCAGACCAACACACCTATTCGGCATCTGTAATTTGTGATGTGCTGGAGTCATGGGCGAAGAGACAGTGGGATTCGAGCAGCGGCGCCGGCGTCGGAGCCGTGCGGAAGCGGAGCAATTGGTTCGGGAGTATGAAGCCAGCGGATTGACGCGAGAGTCATTCTGTGCCGAGCGGGGAGTGTCGGTAACGGCTCTGGATAAGTATCGCCGGCGGCATAGAGATGGATCGTCAGCGGCGACGGGGCAGTTGGTTGCGGTGGAGTTGGTGAGGGGATTAGGGGAGACCGCGCAAACTGCGGCTGAGCGGAGCGGTGCACTGCTGGTGGAGTTGCGGAGGGGGCGACGGATCGCTGTGGGCAGAGGATTCGACGCGACGACTCTTGAACGACTGCTGACGATTCTCGAGCGGGTGTAGGCGATGTTTGGGTTTGGGGCGGCGACGCGGATCTACGTGGCCACAGGCGCATTCGACATGCGAAAAGGGTTCGATGGTTTGTACGGCCTGATTCGCGACCGTTTGCAGTGTGACCCGACGACCGGCCATATTTTTCTCTTTTCTAACGCACGAAGGAATCGTCTGAAATTGGTTTTTTTTGACGGTTGCGGGCTTTGGGTGTGTGCTCGCCGCATGGAGGGTGGGCGGCTGCGCTGGCCGGAGGCGAACACCACGGCAACCAAGATCCTGTTGAGCCACGAGGAACTGGCGATGTTGTTGGGCGGCATCGATCTGAAGCAGACGGAGCGACGGAAGTGGTATCGCAAGGCGCCTGAAGGAGAACCAGAGAAGTTACGAATCACCGCATAAATACTGGGGATTTCACTTACTTATTCACAGATATTTCTGTTATGAAAGAAGCATCGTGAGTGCGCCACTCCGACCGACGCTTCCCCCACATTCAGAAGCTTTTCTGGCGGAGATCAACGCCCAACTGAAGCAGCAACTGGATGCGACCCGGAAAGAACTGGAGTATGCGCGGCTGAAGATTCAGGTGCTGGAGGAGCATCTGCGTCTGCGGCGCATCGCCAGGTACGGTCCGGGCAGCGAGAAGCTCAGCAATCTGCAGTTGCAGTTGCTGGAAGAAGAGCCCGGCGTCAGCAGCGAAGAAGTTCAGGCGGAGAGCGAGCGCGAAGCGCCGCCGGCGCCGGACGGCGAGAAGAAGCGTCAACGGCGCAAGCATCCCGGCCGGCAGACTCTTCCCGCCGATCTGCCTCGCGTAGAGAAGATTGTTGCCTGCACGCCGGAGCAGTGCATCTGCGGCCGGTGCGGCGAGGAAACGGAAGTGATTGGCTACGACGAGAGCGAAGTGCTGAACGTTAAACCGGCCGAGTACTACGTCGAAGTCATCCAGCGCGAGAAGCGCGCGTGCAAGAAGAAGGAATGCGAGGAGCAGGGGGTGGCCATGGCGCCGCTGCCGCCGCGCATCATCGACAAGAGCCTGGTCTCGGACCGGATCATCGTCGATACGATTGTGAACAAATACACGGCGCATCTGCCCTTGTACCGGCAGAGCGCATTGCTGGAGCGCGACTGCAGCATCGAGATCACGCGGGCCACGATGTGCGGCTGGGTGATGAGGGTTGGCGAGATGCTTCAGCCGGTGGTCGGCGCCATGCGCAAGGAGTTGCTGGCCAGCGGTTACATCCAGGCCGACGAGACGCCGGTCGATGTGCAGACGCACGACAAGCGTGGCAAGAACCATCAGGCCTATCTCTGGCAGTACGGCACACCGGGCGGCGGCGTGGTCTTCGATTTCCGCATGAGCCGCGGACGCGAAGGACCGGCGCGGTTTTTGGGCGACTTCGCGGGGATTCTCCAAACCGACGACTACATAGCCTACGAACGCGGCATCGGCGGCCCGGGGATGGTGCACGCATGCTGCCGAGTAGACGAGGACGTTGCCGCCCTCGTCCCTCACAGACCCGGATGTGCAGATTTCCCGCATCCGGTTCCTCATGAAAGAGCTTCGCTCCCAACGACGTATTGATGAACGATTCTGGTTGGAGGCAGAGGGTAGCGTTGAAGCAGCGCACGAAAGCGATCAAACCGGAAAGGACCCGGTTGACCGCGCCGTGAGAGCCACTTCCGCCATATCCTCTCAACCTGATGGAAGTACCAGCGCAATCGACGGCCATTGCCTGTGATGCCGTAGTAGGCGTAATGGCCCCGCATCATCTGGCTCAGGTGGCGGTGCTGCTCAGCGATGCGCAGATGCAGGTTATGCCTGCACCAGTCAGTCATCGATGCCAGCGCGCGTGCAAAGCGGCTCTTCGCCGTCAGTTGCTTCACCACATTCTTCCCTTGCCTCGATTTGCACCAGACATGCGTGAAACCGAGGAAGTCGAACGTGGTCCCACTCGTTGCCGGGTGGGGCTTGCCATCGGGCCGCTTGAAGCGGAAGTCGATAAAGCGTGTCTTGTCGGGATGCAGCGTAAGGCCGTATCGAGCAAGACGCTTGCCCAACACTGCCAGCACCCGTTTGGCGCTGAGAAAATCCTCAAACGCCATGACCAGGTCATCACAGTACCGGACAAGGATACATCTCCCCTTGAGATGTGGCCGCACAACCGTCTCGAACCATTCGTCCAGCACATGGTGCAGAAAAACATTCGAGATCAGCGGTGAAATCACGCCCCCTTGCGGAGAGCCCTCGGTTGACTGGCGCAGTTGTCCGTCCTCCATGACGCCAGCCTTCAGCCATTTGTCGATCATCTTCCGAATCACGCCATCGGTGACCCGTCGGTCAAGGAATGCCCGAAGATGGCAGTGTGGAATCGAGTCGAAGTACTTGCGTATATCGACATCGAGCACCCACCGCAGTCCCTGGGTCATGAAGCCAGTGCGCAAGGCCTGCAGCGCTTGATGCGCCGATCGTCCGGGGCGGAAGCCATATGAACAGGAATGGAAATCCTGCTCATAAATCGGCTCCAGCACCATCGCAATCGCCCGTTGCGCAACCTTGTCCTCGAAAGTGGGAATGCCGAGCGCCCTTTGCGAGCCATCCGCCTTCGGTATGTACGCCCGGCGCACCGGCGGAGCCTTGTAACTGCCCGAGCGAATGCGATCCAGAAGGCTGAGTAAGTTCGCCTCCAGATTCGTCTCGTACTCCGCAGCCACAACTCCGTCGATGCCGGGTGCACCACTTTTGCGCGTCAGTCGGTAGGCTTCCAGCATCCATTCCAGATCGATGACATGGTGCAGCGAGTACAGCGCCACACCGGGCTTCTTCCTCGCCAGTTCCGCTATCTGCTGCCGTTTCGTGTACAGGTTTGCAGGGTTCAGAGTCCCCTCCCGTGTCTCCCGTCAACAGTTCTCTCTCATGGCGTCTCCCTTCTCTCCGGTGGGTCCCATCGGTCAGGTTCCCCGCCTTCATCGATACTACGGAGACGCTACGCCATCCTGTCTTGCACACCGGCGGCTTATGATTTCGCCTTCCGGCTCCCGCGCTTCCCTCCCTCGCTTCGTGCTCTCGCTTGCGCGCTCCCGTCAGACCGGAGGCGGTCTTTCCGGGCCAGGGGCATTTCGCTGCCGGCGTCCCCCATTCCGGCTCTCTACACGCGGACAACACAGGACTTCTCAGGTTCCCTGTCAGCCCGTCCCATACCTATGCCGTGCTCCAAGACCCCGGCCGGATCGCAATGTCCTCGCCGATAGCGGACATCCCGATGCTGCCCCCGCATCCAACGCAACGAAGGCTCCAGCAAGCACATGATTTCGTGGCCAACACACGGCTTCAGTATCCGCTGTCTACGCTTCACGAACAGCGTTGCCACTGCCCATGCAAGACTGGCTTCCGGCTGGCTGGCTCGCCTTTGCCGGGAGGGAGTCGAACCCTCTGGACCAATGCGAAAGGTTTCAGTTCTACATCACATCCCCCCTTCCAGGGCTTATCCTGACGCAAGCTGG
>JBJKQK010000171.1:0-15883 GCA_046705285.1 Terriglobia bacterium | reverse complement strand
GCGGAAAGCAGGGAGCAGGAAATAGGAAATAGGAAGTAGGGGAAGACAACAGACAAGAGGGAGTAGGAAATAGGAAGTAGGGGAAGGCAAGAGACAAGAGGGAGTAGGAAATAGGGAGTAGGAAGTGAGGGAAGACAGAAGACAGGAAAGACCTCTCACCCGCCGTCGTCCCTCCGGCAGCCTCTCCCCTCGGAGCGGGTTCGATCGATATGGGTGAGCAGCCCCCGGAGGGGGCAAGAGATTGTAGCCCATGGCGCAAGCCATGGGACGGCATCCGGCGTCGCGCAATTCCAGCCCCGGAGGGGCGAAAGAATCCGATGAAGGCCGGCGGTGGGGACACGGTGGCCTGCGGCGCAAGCTCTTGTGGCCTGCGGCTCCTGGGGCTCAGAGACAAGAACTGCGGGCCGTAAAGGCCCGCGCTACAAAACCCATCATCCGGCGTCGTCCCTCCGGCAGCCCCTACCCAAGGCAGAGGGCTCTGGAGGCGCTAATAATTCTCGATGATATCGCTGACCAGGGTGCGGGCGAAATCGCGCGAAAGGCGGTCGAGCGCCGGTTCACTTTCCTCGTAGAGCGCGCTGGTTGACTGGCTGACCTGATACTCTTCACGGAAGACGTAATGGGGATTGGAGAACAGGACCTTCCTGGTGTGGAGATCGATGAGCTCGACGCTGGCGGTGACCTGGATCTGGAACGTGGTGGCCCGGCCTGTATTCGGATCGTAGGTGAGCACGCCGGAGCGTACGGAATTGATCGTTCCCTTGAGTTCAGCGTCGGCTGCGGCGGGATTGGGCGTCACCTGAAAACTGGTGCGCTCGATGAACTCTCGCGTGACCGCAGCGGAAACCTTCTGCTCGATGCCGAACCTCGTGCTCTTGTTGATGAACTCCGGAATGGCAATGGTCTTGATGTCGGGAGGAAGCCGCACGGCGGTGCCCGCCACCCTGTATCCGCAGGCAACCGCCAGCAGGATCGAACAGACGGCAAGCGCGGCAACAGCGGCGTGGGGGACGTGTTTCATTTGAGTAGGTGCAGCGGCTGCCGCTGGCGATGCAGCCCTTCGGCAATCTGGACCGCGTTGACCGCCGCAAGGCGCATGTTGTCCGCAACCGCCCAGAGCCAGATTCCTGCGGGACGCGAGGCGTCGGGCTGAATTGCGTCCACCAGGATGTCGTTCGAGCCCGCTGCATCCACTTGCGACGGCGGCTTCTCTGAAGTCCGGCGGATGACAATCGGCGCACCGTCGAGCGCCGCAACCAGGTCGGTTGGCGGTACGTGCTCATCGGTTTCCACGTAAAGCGAAACCGCGGTGCAGTAGAACACCGGAACTTGCAGCAGGCGCAGAGCCGGCGCGGGCAGCAGGCTGCCCAGGCAGGCAGCCACCTGGCCTCGCACGCGCGACTCGAGCGCGTCCGCTCGTTCGTACCCTGACCCCAATCGCGGCAGCATGTTGAAGGCGATCTGGGACCCGAAAGCCTCACGAGGTACCTTTTGAAAACTCAGCAGGTTCACCGTCTGCTTCTGCAGTTCGTCGATGGCGCGAGATCCCATTTCCGAGGCCGGGCTGAAGATATGCGCCACGGAGCTCCGGACACGAAAGCGCGCAGCCAGGCGTAAAAGCAAAGCGCTGATCATGATGGTCGCCGCGTGCGGGGCGGTTATCATGCGAAGCCCCTTGTCCGCCTCTGCTGCCTGAGCGCCGGTCGAAAGCTCTTTGAAGAAGGGGACGCAGGGTGGCGAAGCAGCGCCTGGCCACACACTCGACGTCAAATCGATGACGGCGAGAACCTCGTGGGAAGCTTGCCGTTTGTGACCGACCTGCTGGGCCCAGAAATCCAGACTCGGGCGCGGGGCAGCCACGAATGCAATATCGAAGTCGAGGGGAAGCTCCTGCTGGTAATCTGAGGCCCGGCGACGCCGCCCGAGATCCACAATGGGCAGGTCGGGTTCGCCCTGTTCGCCGGACACCGTCGCCAGCTCGGCGGTGGGGAAATCGCGCTCCTCCAGGACGGCCAGAAGCTCTTTGCCGAGGAGCGAGGACGCTCCGATGACTGCCACGCGATAGCCGGCCATTTTCATTGGGCTCTGACCTCCTCCGGAGCAGGAGGGCTGGGATGCGGCCGCGTGGGTATTTCATGAATGAGGCCGGAAAGCGCGTAAGTCAGCGCCAGAATCAAAAGAACCGGCTCCGAATAGAAGACGACGGCCCAAACGATCAGCCCGATGAAGATGATGGTCACGTATGGGCGCCGGCGGCGTAAATCAAGCGCCTTGAAGCTGTAATACCGGACGCGGCTGACCATCAGAAAGGCCAAACCCAGCACGGCCAGCAGCCATACCAGCGCAAACGGCCAGAAGGTGAGAGGATCTTTCTCCCAGTGGACGACGGCGGCAATCACTCCCGCAGCGGCTGGAATCGGCAAACCCACGAAATAACGGCGATCGACCCCCGGTTTGACGGAGTCGATGTTAAAACGCGCCAGCCGCGCCGCTCCGCAAATGAGGTACGCAAAGGTCACAATCCATCCGACGGCGCGTAAATGATTTGTCCAGGAAACCTGCGAAGCTTCAATCACCGGACGCACTCCCCAGGCGTAAATGAGGAGACCGGGGGCCAGACCAAAGGCGATCACGTCAGCCAGAGAATCAAATTCGCGGCCAAAATTAGAGGTGGCATTGGTCAGTCGCGCGATCCGGCCGTCCAGGCCGTCAAATACAATGGCCCCGCCAATTGCCACTGCGGCGTGGTCAAAGGAAGTGCCCACCAGCACCGCGGCTGCCCCGGCAGCCATCAACTGGGCCCCCTGCAAAGTCATCAGGATCGCGTAGTATCCACAAATCAGCGTTCCCACCGTGAACAGGCTCGGCAAAATGTACATGCCGCGCCGCAACCGGTGGTTATTGACTACCGTATCCGCACCCCCCTCCTGGCCTGGCTGAGTCTGGAGTGCTGGTTGCAATGATAGTACTCCCGGCTTTGACACGGTCGCCGACACTGACGCAAAGAGTTATTTCCGGTGAGACCAGGACATCAACGCGCGACCCGAACTTGATCATCCCGATCCGTTCTCCTCGCTCAACACGGTCGCCAATGCGCTTCCAGAAAACGATCCGGCGCGCAAGAACGCCGGCAATTTGCCGGACAACGACTTCGTCTTTTTCGCCCCCAACAGTGAAAGTGTTGCACTCATTTTCCACTGAGGCAAGCGGCTCAGAAGCCATCCGAAACGAACCCTTGCGATAGACAACGTTCCGGACAGTCCCGGCGACGGGTGAGCGGTTTACATGAACGTTGAAAGGCGAC
Organism: Terriglobia bacterium; assembly: GCA_046705285.1. Lineage (GTDB taxonomy): Bacteria > Acidobacteriota > Terriglobia > UBA7540 > UBA7540 > SCRD01. The sequence continues at coordinate 12,579 of JBJKQK010000171.1, read as the reverse complement.
ATGAAAATGCTGATGCGCTGGCGGGAAAGGCCAGCCTCCTGTTCTGCTCGAACTTCAACCACCCGCCCGTCTGCAGGAGAAACAAAAATCCCTGGACGATCTGGAACAATGCGGTCCGGATCACGGAAGAAATTCAATACCACTAACGCGAGGGCTACAAAGAATGCTCCGGCGAGAAAGAAAAACCAGCCCGGCCACAAGAATCCTAAACCCAGCAGGCCCCCCGCCACCAGAATAAGCGGCAGGGCATACCAATACCCTTCTTTCACCATAAGTGATGGGGTGCTTGCCCTGCCTTGGGCCAGCTGGCCCCGGCAGGCGCTGAACTCCCCCGGCTAGATAAACAATCCCCTTGCGACGAACCCTTCCGCCGCGAAGATAAGACTCCCTTCTTTCCGGCCTCCCACGTTGCTACGCCGCTGTCTTGCCGCCGCTCAGCAATGCCGCCATACGATCCTTGAGGCGCAACTTAAGCTTCTTGAGCCTGACTTCCTCGAGCCTTTCTTCTTCGGTCAAGAAAGGCTTGCATTCCAAGCGCTCCAATTCGACCGCGTATTTTGCGTGCTCTTCGTGAAGGCGCTGATACTCGTTCCTGTCGGCCATCAATTTATCCCGGACGGCCTCGGTAGGGGTGCTCACGGGTGTGCCACCTCCCTGCTAGTATTATTTTACTTCCGTCAGGCTAACACACACCAGTACCGGGTTCAAGCCGGAAAGATGGAGGGCAGCTATGATGAACGGCAAAGGCTTCAGGTGGGTAGTTAAAACTGGCTATAACCAACGCTGCATAAGAAAACCCGGCCGACCGGCCGGGTTTCTCAGTTGCAACCAAAACCACCAGGACTGCAGTTTCTTATTCAGACAGGCGGATAAATGCTTACCGCCGTAAGGGTTTCCTTACTGCCCTTTCTTCTGGCCTTTCTTTGCACCATGCTTCTTGGCGTGCTTCATGTGTTTCTTGCTATGTGACTGCGTTGTGGTCTGGTGCTTCTTGTGGTGCTTGGCAGCAAAGGCCGGCATTGAAAGAGTCGTGGCCATAGCGATAGCCGCAATCAATGTGAGGAATTTCTTCATCGGGCGTACAACCTCCAATCAAAAATAACTACAGAGTCCGGCTAAGCACGGTCTATTCCAAAGGGGGTCGTTAGAGAGACAGGGGTGAGCAACTCCTTTGATTATATTGGGTTAGGTTTTGAGTCAGGATTCTAAAGCGTCTTTGGAAGACGAAGACTTCAAGTCGGGCGCACCATATGGGGTATGGGACACACGATTTGGGGTACTCGTTTCAAGTTCGGGACGCAGTGGTACAACGGAAATTAGACCTGCGAAGGAGAATCTTGATAACCCGGACACTCGGAACAAGCTGGCGCGGCTTGTGCCGTCAAGCTCGAGAGGGGATCAATTGGCAGACGAGAAGCAGTGCGTCCTCTGAGGGATCCTGGTAATAGCCCTTCCGGGTGAGCAGCGGCATAAAGCCAAGGCCATGATAGAGTTCCAACGCAGGTGCGTTGGAGCTTCGAACCTCGAGAAAAAGTCGCTGGGCTCCCGCGGTCGCCAATGTCTGGCAGATTTGCTTGAGCAGCGATGTGGCAATGCCCTGACGTCGAAATCGGGGGGCAACAGCTATATTCCAAAGTTCTGCTTCCACGTCCACACGGTACGCCACGGCGAACCCCACAAGCTCCGGCGACGTGCCGCCTTCGAGTTCCGCGACCAGGATCAATCCCCTGGGATCTTCTGCCAGTCGCTCGTAGTCGTGCCATCCCCACGCCGAGGCAGTTGCACAAAGCTTCTGGAGTTCAAGGATGGCCTGCACGTCATCCAGTGAAAACCTCCTGATTTTCACTGCACCTGAGATTTTCAGCGTGGAAGGCAAGGGAACTGTCCTCTGAACTGTAAGATATTGGGCTGGAATCCGAATTTCTCGATCAGGCGCCAGCCTTTGTTGCCGATGGCCGCCAATTCATCTCGGCATCTGACCGGCGAATGTAGCAGGCATCAAGGTCTGCGGGCGAACTCACAAAGCCTTGTTCATGCGCACGAAGAGCCAGCCTGGCAATCGCTTCGAGGAGCACTCCGGACACATCAACGGCAGTCAGCTCGGGCGCCAGGCTCTCACGCAGCGAACGAGCCTTTAGATCGTGTGCGCGCGTTATGCAGGCCACTGAGCCACCACTGAAAGTCCTGCACTGGCCCCCCTGCCCAAGAGTCGCCAGCAGGGTCAACAGCCGTTCCTGGCCGACAAGCAGGCTTGGCCCGGTAGCTTCGAAATTGTGGGTCTGAGCATTGGCGTGGGTCATTTTTCGGAAGAAACTGACAAAAAACTCCCCACGGCGCGCATCAAGAAGCGGCACTGCCCAATCGGTTTCCGGATGAGCCTGCTCCACCAGGGCCTCGAGCAGAGTTACGCCCATGACCGGCTTCGCGAAAGCTTTTGCCCAGCCCTGCGCTGCCGCTATGCCCACTCGAATTCCGGTGAATGAGCCCGGACCATTTGACACCGCGTAAAGGTCGATATCCGGAAAGGTGACGCCAGCTTCGGCAAGCACTCGTTCTACCAAGCTGAACAGCGTCACCGCATAGCGGGAGGCAGGTTCCTCATTCGAGGCGATTGCCATGCATTCGCCCTGATCGTACACTGCAGCCCCGCCACAATCGCTTGTTGTGTCAATAGCTAGAACTCGCATTCAAAGTCATTATACCCGGCCCGGCCAAATCTCACGCGCCATTTCCGCCAAGAACTGCGCTTCCTGAAGATTGCCGATATTCCTAAACATTTCGGAGTTCATCTTCGCTCATCCCGAAGTAGTGGCCAATTTCATGCAGCAGCGTGTCACGGATCTGCTGCTCGATTTGTGTATCGTTTGAGCAGATCGCCTCAATATTCTTCTGGTACAGGAAGATATGGTCTGGCGGGTCAGCGGAGAAAACGCTCTTCAAGGTCCGCGGAACACCCGAGAAAAGGCCCAGCAGCAAGCCGCCCCGGTCAGGCTCCCGCGGAGGAGAATCCTCAACAATAATGGCCAGATTGGATAGCCTGCTCCGGAATGGCTCGGGCAGGCTGTCCAGTACTTCTCCGACCAGCCGCTCAAATCGCTCGCGCTCCACGAAATCATTGTACATGCAGGAGTGCCATGAAGGGTTCCGGCTTGCGGGCCATATTCCTGTACCGCGGGCTGGAAGCAGTGAAAGTCCTGCCGGTTATGTTAGAATGGCACCTAATGGTGAGGGCTTTGATTCTGTTATTAACACCTCGTTCTGCTGCCGCACTCCCGGGCCGGGAGTGAGCGTTCCGGAATCGCGAACAACTCTTATGGCATCATCCAAGCCGTCCAGGACTGATCTCGCAGGAATGATTGGCCGATTTGCTGGCGCGATGGGGGAGGCAAACGAGGATTTGGCGCCGCTGGCTTCCGTCCCGCACAACTCTGCGGATGTTCGGACGCTGGCGAGTGTGATTGACCATACGAAGCTGACGCCAGAGGCGTCGCGCGAAGAGATCGAACGTTTCTGCCGCGAGGCCGTGGCGCTGGGTGTTGGAACCATTGCGATACACCAGGTTTGGGTCCCTTTAGCAGCGAATCTCTTGCGTGGAACCGGCGTCAAGGTTGGGACGGTGGTGGGTTTCCCATTCGGGGCGGTGCTCAGTTCTGTCAAGCGCGCGGAAGCCGCAGCATGCCTTCGTGTGGGTGCGGAAGAACTCGATATGGTGATGAGTATCGGAGCCATGCGTTCGGGCAATTGGGGATATGTTGAGAGCGACATTCGCGGTGTGGTGGACATCGCGCACGATTCTGGCTGCATCATAAAGGTGATCTTGGAGAATGCTTATCTTTCCGATGAGCAAAAGGTTGCGGCCTGTCAAGTTGCCGAGCAGGCGGGCGCCGATTACGTCAAAACCGCTACGGGATTTGGGCCGTCGGGGGCCACAGAGGCCGATGTCCGGCTGATGCGCCGGACTGTTGGACCATCGATAGGCGTCAAGGCAGCCGGTGGCATCCGGACGTTGAGCGACGCGCTGAAGATGCTGCGAGCTGGCGCGGAGCGGCTGGGAACCAGTGCGTCGGCTGGCATCCTGGCAGAAGCCGCGCGCCGCGTGAGCTGATTCATGTCAGAAATTGTAAAATCACCAGTTCGCCCCCTTGGAGCCACTGAACTGTTAACGCTGCTGTTGGAAGTCAGCGAGCAGATCACCTCCACGCTTGACCTGGATGTGTTGATGGTGCGCATTGCCGAGTTGGTCAAGCGCGTCATTGACTACAAGGTGTTTGCGATCCTTTTGCTGAATGAAAAGAAACAGGAATTGCGGGTCCGTTCAAGCGTCGGCCACCCGGAAGAGCTGGTTCGGAAACTTCACATCAAAGTTGGCGAAGGGATTGTCGGCCGAGCGGCCCTCGAGCGCCGTTCGATTCTTGTGAACGACGTCCGAAGCGATCCGTCCTACATTGAGTCGATGTCCATCATTAAGTCCGAACTGGCAATTCCCTTGATTCTGAAGAAACGGGTGATCGGCGTCATCGACCTGGAGGCGGACTCGGCCGATTTCTTCACCGATCAGCACATCAACCTGCTGGAGCTTCTGGGCGGCCGCATGGCTATGGCGATCGAGAACGCCCGGCTTTACCGGCGCAGCCTTCGCCAGTCCCGTACGTTGCAGTTGCTGAACGAAATCAGTCGCGAGCTGAGCTCGGTTCTTGTTCTTAACGAGCTGCTCCGCAAGATTGGCGGCCTGACCAAACGCCTGGTAGATTATCACCGGTTCAGCATCATGCTGGCGGATGAACATGCCAGGACATTCAACTCCGTCCTGACGTTGCGCCAGGACGAGAGTCTTCCAGACAAGACGACCGTCCGTTTTGGCCAGGGTATTGTGGGCGCTGCCGCAGACTCGCTGCAACCCGTCTTGGCTCCGGACGTCACCCGTGACCCACGTTACATCCGAATTAATCCTGAAACAAAATCGGAGATGGCGGTTCCCCTGATCTACCGAGGCCACGTTATCGGTGTTGTGGATCTTGAAAGTCCCAACGCAAATTACTTTACGGAAGAGCACGTCCGGATCTTTTCCACATTGGCGCCACAGATCGCCATTGCGATTGAGAACGCCCGGCTGTATGAGCGGGTGCTGAGGAGCGAAGCTCACCTCGAGCGAGATTTGAAGCGTGCGCAGGAAATTCAGATGCTCCTGATGCCCGGGACGTCGCCGAGCATCCCCGGCCTCGAGGTCGGCCTCCGCTTCCAGCCTGCGCGCCAACTTGGCGGAGACTTATACGACTTCCTGGATTACGGCAAGGACCGGCATGCCCTGACAGTGGGCGACGTCAGCGGCAAGGGGGCGCCAGCCGCTCTCTATGGGGCGCTCGCCGCCGGAATTCTGCGTAGTCTTGCAGCGCTACGGCTTCCGGTGCCGGAAATGCTCCGGCGCCTGAATGCGACTTTGCTGGAACGCAGGGTTGAAGGCCACTTTATCACCCTGCTCTACGCGGTGTGGGAGCCCAAGCGGATGGTCATGCACCTTGCCAACGCCGGAATGCCATTACCGCTTCTGATCCGCAATGGCCGGTCGCGGCTGATCCAGGCCGAAGGGATTCCACTGGGGCTGCTGGAGCACACAGATTATCAGGAAATCTCTCTTCATTTGCGCAAGGGGGACCTGCTGGCGTTCTTCTCCGATGGTCTGGTTGAGGCCATGAGCCCGGAACTCCATGAGTTCGGCTCGCGCCATCTTTCACACCTGTTGCGCCAAAACGTGAAGCGTCCTTTGCAAGAGATCATTGATCTGCTATTCAATGAAGTCGACCGTTTTGAGGAGGGCCTGCCTCAGCGCGACGATCAAACGCTGGTTGTGGCCCGCGTCTGCTGAGATGGAGGGTGGACCTGGGCAAAGAGGCTGGAACCGATGAGCTCCGGCAGGCCGGGAGTTAAATCAGACGGATCACAATGGAATACTTCCATTATTCAGAAGACCGACTGAAGTGTGAGGGAGTGTCGCTGGCAGAACTTGCCGCGCGCTTTGGCACGCCCACCTATGTATACAGCCGCTCGGCTATCGAAGAAAACTTTTTCAGCGTCCAGCGCAGCCTTGCCGAGATTCCAAATCTGATCTGTTATTCGGTCAAGGCCAATTCCAACCTTAAGATCCTTAACCTTCTGCGGCAAGCGGGCGCCGGGTTTGACATCGTTTCCGGAGGCGAACTGGCGCGGGTCCTCAAAGTGGGTGCCAGGCCGGAGACGATCGTGTTCTCCGGGGTGGGCAAAGATGAAACGGAAATCGATGCCGGGCTCTCCGCCGGCATCCTGATGTTCAATGTCGAATCGCCGGGAGAGCTGGAGGCTATCGCACGACGAGCGAGTCATCTGAAGAAACATGCCAACATTTCCATTCGCGTCAATCCTGATGTCGAAGCAGACACGCATCCTTACATTTCCACGGGGCAGTTTATCCACAAGTTCGGCGTGCCCAAGAATCAGGCCGTGGAGCTTTTCCGGACTGCCGCCGCAGTCCCGGAATTGCGAGTGCGAGGCATCGCGTGCCACATCGGATCGCAAATCCTAGATGTGGACCCTTTCGTTCAGGCGCTTCAGGAAATTCTGGACCTTGCTCAAGTCCTTGAGCATGAAGGAATCCGTTTGGAATTCCTTGATCTGGGCGGCGGCTATGGCATTCGTTACGTGGATGAAAACCCGCTGGAAATGGACCGGCTGACGGCAGCACTGAAGAGCCGCCTGGCCGCGACGCCCTATCGCTTGATCCTGGAGCCGGGACGCGCCCTTGTGGGCAATGCTGGAATCCTGCTGACACGAGTTCTCTACATCAAGAACACCGGGCAAAAACACTTTGTCGTGGTCGATGCAGGCATGAACGATTTGATCCGGCCGACGCTCTACGGCTCATTGCACCAGATCATTCCTGTCGAACGCCGTACGGACAAATCCTTCCTCGCCGACGTCGTCGGGCCGCTTTGCGAAACCGGAGACTTCCTGGCGCGCGATCGCGAGATGCCTCGCGTCGAGCCGGGCGACCTGGTTGCTGTTATGACTGCCGGCGCTTACGGCTACGTTCTCTCTTCAAACTACAACTCACGTCCTCGCCCACCTGAGGTGATGGTCGCCGGGGAAGAGATCGAGTTAATTCGCCCGCGGGAAAAAGTGGAAGAGTTGATGGCCGGAGAAGTTCTCTGAACGCGGGGAGTACCCATCTCGAGGACTCATCGCTCCTGCGTCCAAAGGTTTCTACCGCTCGCCCCACTTGAGCTTCTGGCGAAGAATCTCGTAGTAATTTCTTTGCGGGGGCTGGATCAGCTCGACAAACGAGCAGGACTTGCGGACTCTGACGATGTCTTCACTGTGAGTCGCGATTCCGACCTGGCCGTCCACGGTCAGATAGGCGGCCTCGCGCTGGCTTTTCACCACGATTTCAACCGTGGCGGAGTCGCGGAGCACGAGCGGGCGGTTGGTAAGCGTATGTGCGCAGATCGGAGTGATGATAAAAGCTTCTACAGAAGGCGATACGACGGGTCCGCCTGCAGCCAGTGAATATGCCGTCGAGCCGGTGGGCGTGGAAACAATCAATCCGTCGGACTTATAGTTTGAGATGAACTCGTCGTCGGCGTAAACCTCGAAGTCCTGAATCCGTGCAATCGCTCCTTTATTGAGAACCACGTCATTCAGAGCCCGGAAAGTGGAGAGGACTTCGTCGGCGCGGATCAGTTCACCCTCAATCTGGACTCGGCGCTCGGAGCGATAGTTCCCAGACAACACACCTTCCAGCGCGGCGTAAAGCTCATCCCGGGTGATGACGGTGAGAAAGCCCAGATCGCCCAGGTTGACTGCAAAAATGGGAACGTCGCGCCCGTAAAGAGAACGGGCGGCCGCAAGCAGCGTGCCGTCACCTCCCAGAACAACCAGCAGATCGACCTTTCCGGGAAGCTCGTTGCGGGTGAGCCATTTTTCCGAGCTTTCCAGAATGGAGCCGGTCTCCTTGTCAATTGAGACTTCAATATCGCGCTCCCGGAGCCACTCCACCAGCGGTGGAACAATCTCGCGAATTTCCCCTTTCTTGGGTTTTGAAACAATGCCGATTTTCTTAATTGTCATAGGACCCTGAAGTTACTCTGGATTGATCACAGGATGCCATATCCGCACGACTCGCGGAAGAAACCATTCTAGACACTTTTGGGGCAAATAGCATGCAGGAAAAATTCGCGGTTTCCTGAAGCTCCAGGTACAGCGCTTTCAACACAGCCGATTTCCAGGAAACCGAGTTCAGCAATTTTCCGCTCAACTCTGGAAATGGCTTCTTCATGCAAACGCGGGTCGCGCACGATGCCACCCTTTCCGACCTTCCCGCGGCCCACTTCGAATTGCGGCTTGACCAGCACCAGAAGATCCGCACCTTTTTCGAGCAATGGCGGAAGCGCAGGAAGGATGAGCGTGGATGAGATGAACGACACGTCCATCGTGACAAGCGCAACGCGAATACCGATTTGCTGAAGAGTAAGATAGCGGGCGTTGGTTCTTTCCATCACCGTTACGCGTGGGTCCTTGCGCAGTTTCCAGTCAAGTTGATTCGTTCCCGCATCCACTGCAAGAACTCTGCTGGCGCCGCGCTGAAGGAGGCAATCTGTAAAGCCACCGGTGGATGCGCCAATGTCCAGACAGATTTTGCTCCTGGGGTCGACACGGAAATGGTCGAGTGCCGCCTCAAGTTTCAGCCCGGCGCGGCTGGCATACCGGAGCGGTTCGCCCAGCAGCCTGATCCGCGCCTCGACATTGACAGCTGTGCCGCACTTTTCCACCTTTTGCTCCTCCACCAGCACCTGGCCGGCGAGAATGAGTGCCTGGGCTTTCTGCCGCGACTCCACGAAGCCACGCTCTGCCAGAAGCCGGTCGAGCCGAATTCTCTGTCCGCGAATCATGCCACTAAGAGCTTAGCCTCAGGGGACCCGGAAAGAAAGGCCTTGAAGCGGGCGGGAAAGAGCAGAAAAACACGGGTGGCTTTGCGAAAGAATCGGTCCGGGCAATCTTCTGCGTATCCTGAATGGGATTTTGCGGTAAGATCGGCGGCGGTGAACTGACGCTCCCTTTCCCGCCGCCAAGAGTCACGAGGTGCGAGGGCTGCGAACAAAAGTGAAATCGGCTCGCCGGTTCGCGCTGGGGAAGAAGTCGAATTTACGTGGGAACCACGTTTCAGTCCAATTTGCCGGATTATCGGCAAATGCCCCTGAAATACTGGTCTCCAGAGTTGCATCTTGTGCGAGTTGGACACTATTACGACAGGAGAGCACGATGAAGACGACACGCCGAAAATTCATGCAGGCCTCAATTGCTGCGACCGCTGCGGGATGCTTTCCCAAGTCAGCTTCAGCTTCCGGAGACGATGATGTACTGCGGGCTGAAGAGATTGCGAAGAGGCATCGGATTGTCAAGGATGTTCCAGGTCCCAATTTCTTTGAGGGCATGTTGCTGGGCAATGGCGATGTAGGCGTATGCACGGAAGTGCGTCCGGATGCCCTGGGACTCCACGTAGGCAAGAGCGACGTCTGGGACATCCGTGTGAGTGAAGGCATTGAACCTTACATTCTGACGTTCGATCAACTCCTGAAACTTTGGAAGCGTGCCAGCGAAGCGGCCAGGCAAGAGGGCAAGCCCAAGATGCTTTCCCTGGAAACCAACATCGGCTTCTTCCGCGAGTACACGGAGAAAGTTGCTTCTTCATACCGCATGCCCTGGCCGCGGCCGTGGCCCTGCGGAACTATCTGGATCCATTGGGATCCGCGCTGGGTTCGCGCGGGCCGGCAGGTGTTGGATCCATCGAATGGGCTTTTCACCCTTGAACTCGGCATCCATGAATGGCATCAGCAGTCGCGCACGGTGACAGTGAGCACCTTTGTCGATTGGGATACGGGGCTGGTTTCTGTATCAACCGATGGCCGTGTGCCGTTCTATTCAGTCTGTTACTATCCGGAAGTTGACCGCAAACCGCGCTCACCGGCGGATCTGGGGAAAGTGGAGGAGAATTTCTCGATACTTCCTCCGCCGCAAATCAAGGGAAAGTCGGAACAGGGTTTCTCAGAGTTCAGCCTTTTCCAGTACTTCCCTGCCATCGGACCCACAAAGGAGACGCCGAATCCGCCAAAATCGAACAGAGATCGCAACTTCTCTCTGTTTGGCCGCTTGAGCGGTTCGTGGGACATCAAAGGCCTTGCCGAAAGCCAGGAACAGTTGAAGTTGCTGGGAAGCGGTGCCCAAAGCGCCAGCTACGGGAAACCGCCGGGAGTCTTCCTGATGGGCCACGGCAGCCAGATGTTCAGAATGGACCTGAAGGTGGCGACACCCCGGGACATCTTGCTGGAAAAGCTGGAACAGGCTGCCGCTAAGGCCCATGAAAAGCATCCCTGGATCATGATCAGCCAGGATCGCAGCTACAGCCAGGAGGAACTGGATACGGCGAGTTATGCGCATCGGGAACTTACGCGCCTCGCAGGGCTGCCTGTGAGCAAGATTCAACAGGATTCAGAGTATCGCTGGCACGATTTCTGGTCACATTCGGCAGTGGAAATCGAGGATGCAGACTTGGAGAAAATCTGGTACCACAACCAGTATTTTCTGGCTTGCTGCCTGCGGCAGCGGAAGGTGGCGCCAGGGCTGTTCGGCAATTGGAGCGCTGGGAGTATTGGCACCGCATGGCACAGTGACTATCACATGGATTACAACACCCAACAGGTTTTCTGGGGAGTGTTTTCCAGCAATCATGTGAACCAGCATCTACCTTATGTCGAACTCTGCCAGAACCTGATGCCCATGTCTGAGAAATACGCCAGGGAGAAATTCAAATTGCCCGGCGCCTATTTCCCGCACTCGGCCTATCCCGTACCCAGCCAGATGGTCCCTTACCCCGTTCCGCCCTGGGGTTACCAGATCAGTGAAACGCCGTGGACGGTGCAGAGTCTCTGGTGGCAGTACCTCTACACGCAGGATGTCGATTACTTGCGGAAGGTCTATCCCATACTGCGTGCTGCAGCCAGGTTTGTGGCGGCTTACGTCAAGAAAGGAGAGGATGGAAAGTATCACGTAGTTCCAACGGTCTCTTCAGAGAATTGGGGCTTCACCGTGGACTATCGCCTGAATAAAGACTGCATCCTGGACCTCTCGTTGATAGCGTTTCTGCTGGACGCTGTGATGGAAGGGTCCACGGTTCTGGAAACCGACGGCACAGAACGCGCCGCTTGGAAAGAGATTCGGGACAACCTTGTTCCATATCCCAAGGCCAGAGGTCCCTATGGCGAGGTCTGGCTGGACGTGGAGAATGCCCCTGTCGAGCACGTCTACAACGTTCCGCTAACACTGGCTCCTGTTTTCCCTGCTGAGCAGGTGGGGATTGGGCGTGGCGAAGATCAGTTTGAGATCGCCCATCGAACAGCCCAGGTGGTTCGACTGGAGGGTGGAAATGACCTTGTCTTTCAGCCCTTGATACGGGCTCGGCTTGGCATGCTGGATCTGAAGTGGTTCAAGGGCCAAGTGCGCTATTGCCTTCTGCCGGATGATGCGGCAAGCGACCGCGTTCGGCAGGTCGGAGGCCGATACACGGACTTCACCAGCTTTGACTTCATGATGCACTTGGGGCTCTGGACAGAAAACTTTGCGCTGCCTGCGGTACTGAACGAATGCATGATGCAGAGCTATACGGGAACAATCCGTCTGTTTCCGAACACGAGAAACCTGGGCAAGGCTCGTTTCAGGAACCTGCGTGCTGCCGGCGCCTTTCTGGTTAGCGCCTCGTTTGATGGCAGGGCTGTTTCGCAGGTGTCCATACTGAGCGAAAAAGGAAAACCTGTCCGGTTGGCAACCCCCTGGAAGAATGCCGCCGTCCGAGTCATGCGTCAACGAGATGGCCAGAGAGTTCATGTACAGGCTGAAAACGGGGTCTTGATGTTTGATTCGAGCGCCGGTGAAACTTATCTCATCACACCGTAGCGACAGGCCAGTCAACAATTGGAGAGATTAGGTCCGTCAATCTCGGGAGTGGCCGTGTGGCAAGTGCGAAAGAACACTGGTGGAAGGGTCGGCGTCATGATATGAGGTTAAGTTTCAGTCGTTGCGTGTTGTTCCTGGCCTTCCAACGGAGAGCTTCGCTTGAGGAAAGTGATCGCCATGAAGTATCCTAACAAGATGCCCCGGTTCGAAACTGCCTTGAACACTGGCAAGTCCAGAGCCAGGAGGATTTGCGCATCGACCGGAGCTGTTGAGAATGTCTTAGTCAGCTGGATGATGGGCCGGTAGCTCAAGTGGAAGAGCATTGCCCTTTTAGGGCGATTTTAGGCAGTTTCCACTGACAACGCATGGTCGCGCACCGAAGAGGAAGCAGGCGAATAACTAATTCATTTATAATGGCTTGATCGATTCTTTCGGAATCGCCTCTGCTCAATCGGGGCGCACCGGAATGTACCAATCTGAAAAGTCAACCGACACCAGAACTGACACCACTTTGTGATACAAAGTGGCCTCCGACAGGGGCTAATATACATTCCCAAGCACGGTCAATTGAGGCGATCTTGGGGCTGAGGTGGACACCAACAT
>JBJKQK010000170.1:0-19964 GCA_046705285.1 Terriglobia bacterium | reverse complement strand
TAAGCTCGCGCAGTTGCTTCTTGCAGTTGGCGCAGGGAGCAACACAGTAGTTCGCGCCCGTCCTGCGGATTTGTTCCGCCTTCAGCCTTCCACTCACCGTAGTGCGGTAGGAGCGGACCTCGTCGATAGAAACCGTCCCGCCGCCACCACCGCAGCAGAGGTTGCTCCGGCCGTTGGGCGTCATCTCCGTGTAGTCCGAACAAAAGCTTTTCAGAACTTCCCTTGGCTGCCTGATAATCCAGCCCGTTCGCGAAAAATTGCAGGGGTCATGATAGGTCACCTTTTCAGTGACAACCTTCGGGTCGAGTTTGATCCGGCCTTCTTTCAGGGCCTGATGGGTGTATTCCAGAATGCTGATTACGGGTATGGCATCCTTTCCGCCGCAGTAGGTGGGATAAAAGTACTTGGCGGTCCGGGACGCGTGCCCGCACTCACCAATCAGAATCTTCCTGGCCTTTAAGCGCTGCGCCTCCGCCTGCATCTTCTGGAGGACGTGTTCCATAATCTGGTCGCTATAAAAAAGACCGTAATTAATGCCGTCGTAATACTTGCTGCCGATGGTCCAACTATCACCCGTCGCCTTCATGACCGCAGCGATGCCCTTGAGTGTGTCCGCCTCCATCATGTAGTCCGAAACCGACGTAAAGAAGATGTACTCAGCACCCTCCTGATCGACGGGGAACGGGACATGGACATTTTTCTCGTCCCGGATGTCGTCAGTCAGAAATTCCAGAGTGTCGATGAGTGCCGGCAGAGGAATGGCAGAAGTGTTCCCAGTGGCGCCGATCAACTGCTCGCGCACACTGACCACCAGCGCCCGTGGCGCAATGCCGATTTCAGAGAGGATATAACGGCCCAGGTGGGTGATCAGGGCGTGATCGATGCCCATTGGGCAATCAAAGTGGCAACGCCGGCAGGCGGTGCAGTTGTAATAAGAGTCCGCCAGTTCCTGAATCTTCTCATCGGTAAGCCCTGGGTCGCCCAGCACGCGCGCGCGCAGGATGCCTGAAACCGTAAAGTGCCGACGGTAGATGGAGAGCAGCAGTTCCGAGCGGTAGCACGGGATGTCACGAGGATCGTGGGTCGCGTCGTAGATGGGACAGGCAACCGCGCAGCGAGCACATCTGGAGGTAACCCGGATGTAATGGTCCAGAGCGAGCCGGTAATTGGTATGCTTCAGCACCGAAGCAAATGCTTCCAGGAAACGCCGTGGCCGGTCTTCAACGTCGAAATCCTCAACGTGATAACGAACAGGCAGGCGCTGGCTCTTGATAACATCCTCTTTTTTCTTGGAGGTAAAAGCCTTCTCCCGTTCCTCCGGTGTCAGCGGACGTGTGAGAGACTTCATCACCGATGCCATTCCTCGCCACCCTTTCCGGAAACCTCTTCATTTGATCGCCCGGCCAAGCTGGAACCTGGAGCAGCAGTGGCGCTCCTGGAGTGCGCATGTACACTGATTGCGTCTCCCGTCCTTGCGAATTCATAGGCTGGAACATAAGAAGTTTCCTTCGCGATTTCCACTGACAGAGCAATTTTGTAGAAGACCGTCACCATTAACGCTCCGACGGCCCACACGCCCAGCGTGATGGTGATTTCCGGAAGCGTGGGAACGTATCGCGTGATGGTCCCTAGTGGAGATGGGATGAAGCCACCCACCACCATGCAGACGCCTTTGTCGATCCACAGCGATGAGAAAACAAGCACGCAAGCCGCCACCAGGCCTTTTTCGTTGTGGCGCAGCCGAGGAACGAGCAGCAAAACCAGCGCGCCGGCCATCAGAACGAGGGAAGTCCGGCCCCAGGGCAGAAGCGAGGTGTGGACAGTTCCGAAATACAAGTCCTGGAAATCCGCCGTGAGGTCCGGAACGTGGCTGTACATCGCGGTGAAGAATTCCATGAGAATGAAAAACGTATTGACCACCATCGCGTAGGTAACGATGACGGCAAGGCTGTTGATGGCTTTCTTGCCTACGTCGTAACCGGTCTGCCGGCGCAATAGCAAACACAGCAGGATCAGCAGGGCCGGCCCGGCTGCAAACGCCGAAGCCAGAAAGCGCGGCGCCATGATGGCCGTCCGCCAGCCCAGCCTGCCGGGCAAGCCGGCGTACAGAAACCCCGTAACGGTGTGGATGCTGATGGCCCACGGAATCGACAGGAGGATGATGTATTTGACCCAGTGGGGGTAATGGACGTCCTTTTGTTCAGCGTGCAGGGTGAAATAGGTGATGGTGGCATTCAGAACGAGGTACCCGGAAAGCGAGACCATGTCCCAGAACATGACGGAGTGAAACTGCGGATAGAGGATGACGTTAAAGACCCTCATGGGTCGCCCCATATCGATCATGATGAACATCATGCACATGGTCACGGCAGACACCGCCAGGAATTCGCCCAGGACGGTCATGCGCGCGAATTCCTTGTGGTTGTGCAGATAATAAGGGAGCACCACCATGACGGCGGAGGCGGCAACTCCGACTAGAAAAGTGAATTGGCCGATGTAGAGTCCCCAGGAGACGTTTCGGCTCATGCCGGTGAGACCCAGGCCATAGCTGAGTTGGTAGAGATAAAAACCGGATGCAAACACGATAATTGCGATTAGGATGCCGACCCAGGTCCAGTACCGCCGGCTACCTACCATCGCTTTTTCGAGCATGAACATAAGCAGCGCCTCAAACGAGGTAATAAATGTTCGGCCCAGTTCCGAGTTCGGGCCTTCGCCTTAAGGTGTAGCTCTTGGCGAGCAATTGCCTGATCTCAGACTTGGGGTCGTTTACATCACCAAAAACCAGGGCCTTCTCAGGACAAGCCTCAACACACGCCGGCAACTGGCCGTTGGCCAGGCGTTCTGAACAGAAAGTACACTTTTCAACCACGCCCTTGGTCCGGGTTGGGAAATCGGGATTAAGGTCCTTGATGTGCGGGCGGGGATCAACCCAGTTGAAACTTCGTGCTCCGTAGGGACAAGCCGCCATGCAAAACCGGCAGCCGATGCAACGGTGCCAGTCCATCATGACAATGCCATCCTCTTTCCTCTTCCATGTCGCTCCGGTCGGACACACTCTCACGCAGGGAGGTTTGTCACAGTGGTTGCACAGCACCGGCGTCGATTCGTCCTTGAGCGAGGGCTCCATGTATTGAGTCTCATAGGAAGAAAAAAGGTCGCCGAAGGGCTTTTCCCAGATCCACTTGATCTGGTGGGCCGGGTTTTCGAAAGAAGGAATGTTGTGCGCCTGGACGCAGGCGTCGATGCACTTGGTGCAGCCCTGGGCCTTGGCGCATTTCCTCGTGTCAACGACCATTCCCAATTGCTTGGTTGGTTTGGGCGTTTGGGCCGCAGCGGCCTGGCCTTCGCCGGAGTGGTCAATTGCGACCAGAGCCTTTCCTCCCGAAAGTGCAACCAGGCACGCCCCTGAAATCTTCAAAAATTCCTTTCGCGTAATTTTCATGGGGCGCTCCTCTTAACTTCTGCGGGATTCAGGTGACAGTTCCAGCAGTAGGGCGTCCGCACACCCACATAGTTGTGGCACCGGTCACAAAAATCTTGACGGCTATGGCATTTCAGGCAGGTGCCTGAAAACTTCATGTTGTAAACCTTGCCGTCGAACGCCACATACTTATGTTGGTTGTCGCGAACGACTTCGCGACGCCATTCCATCAACAATTTCATGTGAGAAGTGCGCATATAATTGACGGGCGCCACGCACTGCTTTTGGTTTGCAGGCAGAACAAGCTGGGGTGGCTTCGAAGTTGTGTCCGCAATCAGGTCGTGCCACACCGGGTACGTGAAGAACCCCAGGAATAGAAAGAGTCCGGCAATGATCCAAACCTTGTCACGCATTGACGGCCACCTCCTTCTTTTGCTGAAGCGGTTCACCTCGCACATCGGTGGTTCTCTCTTTTTCTCCCTTCATCACAAGTGCGTTGCCGACGAGTTCGTGAATTCCTCCGACCTCGATCCCGGGAGCCCAATATTCGAGCGCTGTGGGAATAGTTGCTTTATCGATTGCGCAGATGCAGGTCAGCAGGTTCACGCCGTACTTGTCCCGGACGTACTTGGCGGCATTCGCCCGCGGCAGCCCGCCGCGCAGCCGCATCTCGATGTTTTCATCCGTCCCCAGACCCGCTCCGCTGCCGCAGCAGAAAGTCTGTTCGCGAATGGTGTTCTCGGGCATCTCGAAGAAGTTGTTGACAACGTTTCGCAGGATGTAGCGCGGCTCCTCGAGCAGCCCCATCGCCCGGGCAGGGTTGCAGGAGTCGTGGAAAGTGACCTTCCAGTGGTCGTTGCGGCTGGGATCGAGCTTCAGCTTGTTGTTGTAGATCAGATCGGAGGTGAACTCACAAATGTGAACCATCCTCGTGGAGCGAGCGTTCTCAAAGCGCGTTCCGGTGATCGGGGAAACCGGCTCTTCGAGAAAATCGGCCGGGCCGTTCAGGGTGTCCATGTACTGGTGGACCACCCGCCACATGTGCCCGCACTCACCACCCAGAATCCACTTCACACCAAGCCGCTTGGCCTCGGCGTACATCTTGGCGTTCAATCGCTTCATCATTTCGTGCGAACTGAAGAGCCCAAAATTGCCGCCCTCCGAGGCATACGCGCTGAAGGTGTAGTCCAGCCCGATTTCGTGGAAGAGCATGAGATAGCCCAGCAGGGTGTAATAGTGCGGGGTCCCGAAATAATCCGCGGAAGGGACGATGAAGAGAATCTCGGCGCCTTTCTTGTTGATGGGCGCTTCTACCCGGATTCCAGTGATTTCTTCCAATTCGTCCACGGCAAAATCAATGCTGTCCTTGAAGCCGTGAGGCTGGATACCGAGATGGTTTCCCGTCCTGAAGCAGTTTGCGGCCGGTTCCAGAACCCAGTTGGTATTTACGCCAACCAGGTTCAAAAGCTCACGTACCATCATGGTGATTTCCGCCGTATCAATGCCGAAAGGACAGAAGACCGAACAGCGCCGGCATTCGGTGCACTGGTAGAAGTAATAGAACCACTCCTTGAGCACGTCTTCGGTCAGATCTCTGGCTCCGGCCAGACCGCGAAAGATCCGGCCACCAAGGGTGAAGTATCGCCGGTAAACGGAGCGCATCAGTTCAGCACGCAGCACCGGCATGTTCTTGGGATCGGCCGAGCCGAGGAAGAAGTGGCATTTATCCGCGCAGGCGCCGCAGCGTACACAGATGTCCATAAAGAGGCGGAAGGAACGGAATTTTTTAAGCCGGTCCTTCATGCCCTTGAGAATGATTTCTTTCCAATTCGGCGGAAGTTTCCAGTCCTCCTCGTATGGTTGCCAGTCTCTTGGGTTCGGCAGGTCGAGGTAACGAACACTCTTCGCTCCGGCACTGTAGCAATAGGTCCCTTTGCGAAACTCAACACCGGTGTCCCGCCAGTTGCCACGGGGTGGTGCATAACTGATATGGACGAGTTCTTCCGGTTTTGGAGGGGCTTCAGCCATTTTCTACTCCCTCTCCAGCGGCAGCCCTGCCGCCTTGATCTTGTCGTGGAATTCTTCCTCCCACTCCTGATAGGTGTGGACTTTGACCGGATAATTCCACGGGTTCACGTGCCTCACCATCCGGCTGTCATTGGCCATGTTGCGGGTCGGGCTCAAAAAGATGCCGCCCATATGCACCAATTTGCTGTATGGGAAATATGCCAGCAGAAAGCTCACCAGGGCCAGGTGGACAAAGAATAGTGCTCCGATGCTGGCAGGCACTGTGGGTGAAAAGGTAACCAATCCGATTGCAAGTTGCTTCACCCCCTCAAGATCAACCTTGAAGAAGTACCGCATCAGGACCCCGGAGATGGCAATACCTAAAAGCAGGAACAGAGCCAGGTAATCCGAAAACAGGGAAATATAGCGGACCCTGGGATTAGTAAAGCGCCGCAAAAGCAGGAAGAGCAACGCGGCAATAATGATGACATCGGTAACCAGTAGTTGAGGAGCGCCCAGTTGAAAGAAACCATCAACGGCGTCCATCCCCAAAATGAATCGTGGCACAGGCTCAACAAAAAAGCGCAGGTGGCGAAGCAAGATGATGAGCAGCGACCAGTGGAACGCCAGCGCACCCAGCCAGAGCCACTTGTTTTCGCCGTACAGAAGCCTCGGTCCGTCGCGGTGGATCTCTGCCTTGCTGTTGCGGAAAAGCGACCGGAAAAGGAGTATTTCCAGCGCCATTCGGACCACAACCCCAAACTTATTATGGGGACTCTCGATCCAACTCGATTTAATCCACCGCAGCGATTTCTGTTGTCCGCAAGTCGTGGGGATATTGAAAGGGATGACCGAACTCGCCCATTTAAGAACGCGGTAAACGATCCCGCTCAGGAAAACGACTAAGGCTGCGTACGGAAGAATGACGCCCAATAGAAAGCGTGAATTATGTGCTTCCCCACCAACGAATGCGAGCCCCGCGACCGCCAAAATCAAGATAAATGAAGTAAGTGCACTCAAAAACCCATCACCGTCCCTCAACTTCTGAATAAATTCTCTCCAGCAGCGCGACTCTACGTCTGGCCTCGTTCACTTGGATACTGTTGATTTGTCCGCGACAGTGCACGTAGAATTCAAACGCGGTTAAAACCATCTCATCAATCCTGCGGTCGAGTTCCTGGCAATTCGCCCACTCGTCTGGCAACTTGTCTTGGAGAATTCTCTTCAGCAGGAACACAAACCCCACAGCCTCTCTGGGAGAGAAGTTCTGCACCGCCCGGATGCGCACAATGCTCTCCAGGACTTGCCGAACTCTGTCGGAGTTCATTTCGCCAAACAGCTCGTCGACCAGCAGAGGAATCCCTTCCTTGAGAGTTTGACCAATGGGATTCCGAAAGGCATCAGCCTCTCGAAGCAGAAATCGCATGCTCTGGGCAGGGTAACTCCTGAGCGTAAGACCCAGCCATTCTTCGGCGACGGCGCGCTGCTGCTCTGACGAAATGTTCAGCATTTCGCCCTCCTACACGCATCCGGTAGGTTTCGGCAGGCCGGCAAGTTTGCAAGCGCCTTTCGCGGGTCCGGACGGAAAGAGATTGTAGATTTCCTTCAGGCTGAAGCCTGTCTGCTTGCACACCTTGCGAACCATCGGCGCAATGCCGAACTGCAGGTAGTAGTTGCGGATGTAATGAATCACTTTCCAGTGGTCCTCAGTTAACTCGGTGATTCCCTCTGTGGACATGAAATCCTTGGCTACGTCGTCATTCCACAAACTGGGGTCCTGAAGGAACCCATCCTCATCAACGTCGTAGACCTTTCCTTGGGCTTCATAGCTAGGCATACTGTATCTCCTTTAAACCATTTCGATATACCCGCACGGGCACTCTTGAGCGCACTTCTGGCACCCGTTGCAGACTTCCAACTTGATCTTGTAATGGTCGCCTTTCGGAAGCTTGACGAAGCAGTTGTTGGTGCAGAACATCCAGCACGTTTCGCAGTCCATACACATGCCGCAGGACATGCAACGCTTGGCTTCCGCCATCGCATCGGCTTCCGAGAGACCCTGTTCGATCTCAATTTCCATGTCGCGCTCGGCGACCGGAACGCGAGGGCGTTCGTGGGGGCTGCTGCCCTCGTAATATCCAAGCTTCATGCGATCCGTCTTGATGACCCCCGGCAGAATGGGCTTTTCCAGCGTCTTGCCCCGAAGGCGCGCATCAATTGCCTCGGCGGCAAAGCGCCCCTGAGAGATGGCGATAGTGACTAGGCCCAGTTCGATGTCGTCGCCGCCCGCGTAAACTCCTTCGATATGGGTCTTTCCCCATTCGTTGGCTTTGATCCAATCCTTACCTTCGTGCAGCCCGTTGAACCCGGCAAACTCCGGCTCCTGGCTGATTGCTGCGATGATCGCCGTGGCTTCGAGATCGAATTCTGATCCTGTTTTGGGTACCGGCCGGCGACGGCCGGAAGCGTCTGGTTCGCCCAGTTCCATGCGGATGCAGCGCATGCCGGTGGCCTGGCCCGCGCTTGTCAGGATTTCGACCGGTGCGGCCAGGAATTGTATGCCTACGCCCTCTTCGATCGCCCCGTCAACTTCCTGTGTGATTGCCGGCATCTCCTGCCGTGACCGGCGATAAAGGATTGTGACCGACGCGCCCAAGCGCTTGCTCACCCTCGCCGCGTCGATGGCCGTGTCGCCACCGCCAATCACAATCACCTTGTTTCCCAGCGTTACCGCTTCGCCGCGGTTGACCTGGTTCAGAAACTGGGTTCCAGTGAACACGTTTGGAGCATCTTCACCGGGAACGCCCAGCTTCAATCCCTTGTGCGCGCCGATGCCGACAAAAACGGCCTTATATTCATTCTGGAGCGTCTCGAGCGAAAGTCCGTCCCCGACAACCTGGTTACATTTCAACTCCACACCGAGGTCGAGTATCCGTTGAATCTCCGCTTCCAGCACTTCGCGAGGCAGGCGGTATTGCGGAATTCCGTACCGCAGCATTCCGCCCGGTTTACTGAAAGCTTCAAAAACTGTTACGGGGTAACCGCGCCGTGCGAGCTGATAGGCACAGGAGAGCCCCGCCGGCCCCGCGCCAACGATTGCGATCTTTTCCTCGTGCTTTTCTTCGCTCAGTTTCTTCAGCCTGAGACTTTTGGATATGGCGAAGTCGCCGACAAACCTTTCGAGAGCGTTGATCGCCACCGCGCCATCTTTTTCGATCCGGTTGCAGGCGTCTTCACAGGGATGAGGACAAACGCGGCCACAAACTGCGGGAAACGGATTGCGGTCGACAATCGTGTCCCAGGCGATTTCATAGGCCTGTTCGTTGGTGCGGCCGTAATCCGCCGCCTGCGAAATCACGTTGACCCAACCACGAATGTCGGTGCCGCAGGGGCACTTGTCGGTACACGGCGGCGTCTTGGCAATGTAGCGAGGGCGCAGATGGCTGACTTCCGCCCCAGCCTGGGAAGTTCCCTTGACTGCCGGTTTCTTTACTGCTTTAAAGAGCACCATATCTTCGTCCTGACTTACGCATACGGATAGATTCCGCGCTTAAAGTCTTCCAACTGAGCGAGCAGCCGGTCGTGCTTCTGCTCGTCTTCGATAAGGTAAGTGAGCAGATGCCTCAAGACGAACAGCCGGCAATTCTTTCGCGCCTTCTCGGCCAGGGCGATCGTCTCCTTTTCCATCTCCGCATGCCGCTCGATGCTTTCCCAGATTTGGCCCAGTTCCTCAGGTGTGAGGCTGATCGCCTGCTTTTCCATGCTGTCGATCATCACCTGCTGAACCTTCTTGTGCATCACCGAATCTTGCCGGATGATTTCCATGACCAGGCGAATCAGCGGATTTTTGGTCTCGTCGATAATTCCCGAGCACGCTGCCACGCTGCCGTCTTCGATTTCCTGCCACCTTCGGAGTGTGGAAATGAGTTCCTGAGTGTTTTCCGCAGCTTTCGCCCTTTTCTCGACAATCTTGCTCATGACAACTCCTTCCCGGCCGTTTCGCTTCGCACTGAGATTGTTACGTTCATTCCAGCGTTTTCTAGTCCGGAGCGGCGCCTTCCTTGTGCGGGATGGTGATGAAGCTGCCACCGAAATAGCTGTAAACGCAGCGGCCGGAGTCAATCAACTGGCGGATAGCGTGCTTGCAATCATCCTTGCTGACCTCGCTACCGTGTTGCGCAAGCATGGCCTTCGTCAGGTCGGTCGCTTTCAGGTTCTTCTTACCCTGGGTCTCGGCGACCATCTGGTACATTTCCTCGGCAAGGGTTTCGATTGGGACAGCCATAGTTTTCTCCTAAAACCTCAAGTGGGCCGAACGAGCGTAGGTCAATCCGGCATTCTTGAAGTCATCGATGTGGTAACGAGTAAACTCGATACCGGTCAGTTCAAAAAATCTTGGCCAGCCGATCCGGTCAATCCACTCGCCCATGCGCTCGTACTTCCGGGCGTTGCGGGCGTAAACGTCCACAATGTTCACGATCGCGTCCACGACCTCCGGCCAGCGCGGCGGATTGTTCGGAATAAAAGGGATGGCCAGTTTGGAAAACCTGGGCTGAGAGCGCGCATTACTGACTTTGCCGCCCACCCAGATGGAGAGTCCATCATTCTCGGGATCGTTGAGGGGCATGGCGGGGCATACGGTGAAGCAGTTGCCGCAGAACATGCACTGTTCTTCGATAACCTCAACAGAGGGTTTGCCGTCCACGGTGGCAGAGCGGATTGCGCCCGTCGGGCAGGAGGCAATGGCCGTGGGAATTTCGCAGACCTTGTTCAGGATGTCGTGCCGCACCGTCGGAGCACGTCGGTGAATGCCGAGGATGGCGATGTCCGAGCAATGGACCGCACCGCACATGTTGAGGCAGCAAGCCAGCGCAATGCGCAACTTGGCGGGCAGTTTCTGGTCGGTGAAGTGGTCGTAGACAGCATCCATCACGGACTTCACGATGCCCGAAGCATCCGTCGCCGAAGAATGGCAGTGCACCCAGCCCTGAGTGTGGACAATGTTGCTGATGGCGTTCTTCGTTCCGCCCACCGGGAAGCCCGCTGCAGCCAGATCCTTCTTCAGCGGCTCGATGTTGTCGGGATTGTCCAGCAGGAACTCGATGTTGTTGCGGCTGGTAAACCTCAGGTAACCACCGGTGTACTTGTCAGCCAGGTCCGCGAACATCCTCACCGTCTGGATACTCAGCAGGCGCGGTGAACCCGCACGGACCGTGTAAATCTTGTCGCCGGTTTCCGACACGTGGCACAAGATACCCGGCCCCAGGTTTTCGTGGTACTTCCACTTACCATAATTTTTCTTGATAAGCGGATGCAGAAACCGTTCGTAATTTGGGGGTCCGATATCGGTCAAACGCTCAGTCTGAGTTCCCATTATTTCGTCTCCTTAAGAGTTTCTACGTCTCCTGCTTCCTCGCCAGCGCCGTTTGCCGGCTCCTGTGCAACATCTTCTTTCTGGAAGAAGATGTAAGGGTTGTCGCGGGGCGCCGAGATCATTTCAGGAACAGGATCAAGGCCGATGGCGTCAAGAAAGGCCGGCATCCCAATGCGCTGGATCAGTTCACCAACACGCTCGCGGTTGTTTCCGTACTCACTCCAGAAATCCCAGATCCGTGAGACGAGTTCCTTGATGGTTTCCAGCAACTCATCTGCTGGAACAAACGGAATGAGGACGGAGGAGAGCAGGGCGCCCTGGAGGATCGGCGCCTTGGCGCCAATCAGCAGCGTCGCACCCTTCTCCTTTCCGGGGCGCAGCGCCTTGGGCATCACGTTGATGCAATGCATGCAGTGCACGCACTCGCGGTTGTTGATGCTCAGCTTCTTGCCATCCCAATCCATGCACTTCGTCGGGCAGTGGTCGCAGACGTCTTTCTGAATGTCCAGCCCTGCTGCAGCATATTCCGAGACGGCAGCGTCATCCTGCTGGATGTCGTCTTTCCAGGTACCGATGATCGAAAGGTCCGCGCGCGCGATCGAGGCCACGCAATCGTTGGGACACCCACTGCACTTGAACTTGAACTTGTAAGGAAAGGCCGGGCGATGCAGTTCGTCCTGGTAGGTGTGGGTCAGGTCGTTGCATAGCTTCATCGTGTCATAGCAAGCCCATTCGCACCTTGCCTGTCCCACGCAGGCGGAAGGAGTCCGCATCACCGATCCCGACCCGCCCAGGTCAAAGCCCAGATGCGTCAGCTCGCTGAAGGTGGGTTCAAGTTCGTCGGTTTTGGTTCCCAGCAGAATAATGTCGCCCGTCGAACCATGGAAATTCGTCAGGTCGGAACCGTGCCTCTCCCAGATGTCACACAACTTCCTTAGGACGTCGCTGGTGTAGAACCATCCGGATGGATGGTTGACGCGCAGAGTGTGGAAGTGCGACACGTGCGGAAACTTGTCGGGCACATCGCTGTAACGGCCGATCACGCCGCCGCCGTAGCCCATCACGCCGACGATGCCGCCGTGCTTCCAGTGGCTGATCTTGTCTTCGTACGAGAGCTCAAGCTGCCCCAAAAGGTCTTCCGCCGTGGGTTTCGCCTTCGCCGCAGCCTTGATCTCTTTCACGAAACTCGGCCAGGGGCCTTTTTCCAGTTCATCGAGCAATGGGGTTGCGTGTTTCTCGTCTGCCATACTTGTCTCCTCCTGTGAACAACCTCTCGGTGGTTCCAGCTATCGTTATCTTTTCTTCCTGCAGCGCCTGAGCGCGGCGGTCTCGCGCCACTAAACCGGCGCGGCCACTTCGCCGACCGCAGCCGTCTCCCGACTCAAGGATTCGGCTGCCTCTCTTCTGACTCCAGCAACGTAAATAGCAAGCGGCCTGTACAGAAGGTGCGCCCACTTGCCAAAGGGCACCTCGACGACCAGCATCGGTACCGCAATGGCCAGGTGCACCGTATACATCACGTAAGTTGCCATCGGTAGATCGTTCACCCGCAGCACATGCATCCCGATGCCCGTCACCGCCGTCAGAAAGAGCAGTATCGGAAACAGCCAGTCTGACAGGTGGCTGAACTGGTACATTTCTCCGTGTTGCCGGATGCGGTCGAGCAGCATCCAGACCGTCGCGCCGATCAGAACAGCGGCCGCGTAATAACCCAGAAAGCTGGTCCAGTGGATGCTGGTGTTGTCCACCTGAAACCACGGCAGAAAGATCACGACCAGCGTGAACATGGTCACGTAGCCAGTGACCAGCAACAGGTGCCGCACCCAGTTCTTGGTTGTTTCGCTGTCCTTGCACTCGCTCCACCGTTTCTGCGTTGCAGCATGGAAGATCAGGTGTGGCAGGCGCGTCAGGTACAACCGCATGGGAATCTTCTGACCCTTGGTCAGGTGATAGAACATCCGTGCTGCGTTCGTCAGCAGGAAGAAGCTGAGAACCAAAGCCATGATCCTGTCGCCTAGGTCGACCATGCCGACGGGAGCAAACTTGCCGAGCATCACCGTGTGCAGGGGAGCCGCGCCCGAGCGGCTGAGCAGGCCGAACCCAAAGCTCTGAGGCAAGGTGAAAAGCGCCACGATGATTGCGGATACCAGCGCCAGAAAACCGATTTCCCAGAAAGCCGAGCGGTACATCAGCCGTGACAGTCCCGTCCAGTCGTACTCCGCCGTCAGGTAGCGGCGCAGCGCCATCATGGTTTCGCCCGGGTTGGCCTTGCGCGGGCAGTATTTCGAGCACTCCCCACAATAGAAGCAGAGCCACGGCCCGGGATCTTCCAGCAGCTTGTCTTTCAGGCCCCACTGGGCCTCAATCATCTGCTTACGCGGAAAAGTGAATCCGTCGTTTGAAAGCGTGCAGACCGCGGAACACGTGGCGCACTGAAAGCACTTCTTCAGGTCGTGGGCGCCCGAAGCTATTACGCCTTCAACGACCTTGCTGTCGGGTTGGACAAGAAGTGTTTCTGCCATTTCAGAACCCTTTATACGGATTCGGTCCGAGCTCCCGCATGTGCTCCATGAAGCTGTTGATCATTTGCGGTACCTTGTCGTACTGATCGATCGATATCTGCGACACTTCAACCCTTTCGGATTCAAGCTGGAGCCGCTGCAACGTCTCTTTGACGTTTTCCAGCCTGCGGTTGGCGATTTCGCTGCCCTTGGCGAAGTGGCACTGATAATCCTCGCCGTACTTGCAGCCCATCAACATCACGCCATCAATCCCTCGCGACAGCGCGTCGGCAATCCAGACAACATTCATCGAGCCCAGGCAACGCAGCGGGATCACGCGCACGCTGGCGTCGTAAAGCACATGATTCATTCCGGCTACATCGAGAGCAGGATACGCGTCGTTTTCGCACATAAAGAGAAGCACCCGGAGTTTCTCTTCCTCCTCTTCAGGCACCTCGATGGCCTTGATCATGCTCGCGATCATGTCCACCGAGTAGTTCTTGAAAGAGATGATCCGCTCCGGACAAGCGCCCATGCACACTCCGCAACGGCGGCAGCGATAGGGATTGAACTTCGGAGTGCCTTTCACATCCTCGTCAAGTGAACCGAACGGGCACTCGACTGTGCACCGCTTGCATTGCGTGCAGCGCTGCAAAAGGAAGTTGGGATAGGAGAGATCTCCAGCCCGGGGATGGACCGCCTGGCCGGCCGAGGCCATTTCCACGCTCTGGATGGCCTTCATGGCGGCGCCTAAAGCATCTTCCTCGGCCCCCGCCCAATCCATCGGAGCACGCACCGCCCCGGCGGCGTAAATGCCCGTCCGGAGGGTTTCGTAAGGGAAGCACACAAAGTTCGAATTTGGAAAACCGTCGCGAAGAATAGGCAAGTCTGGGCCTTGCCGGTAGGTCAGGTTCAGAATTTCCGTTCCTTCGTGCGAACGCAACCGCTCGACGGTCTTCTCTGCCTCCGTCCGTTGCGCTTCGGACTCGTTCCGCTGGGCTTTGGCCTGCGCATCGCGTAGTTCTCGAATGGCGTCGTTGTCGGCGGCGTTAGGAACAAGCCCGGTGGCCAGCACCACAATATCCGCAGGGATCGTGATGTCCTCGTCCAGCAGCGTGTCCTTCACATCAACCTGGATCCGCTCGCCGTTTTGCGCGCGAACCGCGGCCACCTCACCCTTCATCAGGAATGTCGAAGGATGGTTCTGGACCTTGGCAAAATACCGCTCGTACTGTCCCGGGGTGATGATGTCGCGATAGACGATATAGACCTGGGTTTCCGGGCTCGTCTGGCGGATCACATCCGCCTGTTTCAGCGTGGCCATGCAGCAGACCGAAGAACAATAAGGCAGGTGATTCTTGTCACGCGAACCGGCACACTGGATAAACAAAACGCTCTCGACAGGCTTGCCATCCGATGGGCGCTTGAGCGAACCTTCGGCAATCATCGCTTCAAACTGATTATTTGTGACAACATTGGGCGAAGATCCGTAGCCGAGATGGCCGAGCTTGGAAGCATCGTATGGCTTCCACCCTGTGGCCATCACCACCGCGCCGGCGCGGTGCACGAATGGCTTGCCGCCATTCTGGAGCGTCACGTCAAACATTCCCGGCTGCCCTTCCGTCTTCACAATTCGCGTGGAGGTATAAACCTTGATCCTGGGATGATTGGTGACCTTCACGATCTTTTCTGGAAGGCCGGTCTCCTCAAGATCTGTATAAGGCGGGTGCGTTGGAAAGTGCTTTTTGATTCCGGCTAGCGAGCCGCCGAGTTGTGGCTCTTTTTCAACCAGAACCACCTCGTAGTCCGCGTCCGCCGCTTCCAGCGCTGCAGTGATGCCGGCGATACCCCCGCCGACCACCAGGACGGTCTTCGAGACCCCGTCCGAAACCGGCTCCAGTGGCTCCGTTTTCTGGGCTTTGACGATGCCCATTCGCAGGTAATCTTCCGCCAGCATCTGGGTGTCTTCGTTTCGAGGCTCGTGACTCCACGTTACGTGTTCCCGCACGTTGACGCGCTCCATCACGACTTGGGAATCGAAGCTGAAGGCGGCCGTCTTTGTTCGGGGCGAGCACGCGGCAATCACCAGGGTATTGACAGCACCCTGGGCAAGATCGTTGTGGATGTCCGCCAGCCCTTCTTCGCCGCAAAGGAACGGATGAGTCTTGCAGACCCGAGCCTTGTACTCCTTCTGAGCCACGTTCACCAGAGCGTTGACGTCAATCGACTCGCCAATCGAGCAGCCGCTGCAGATGTAGACCCCGAGTCTCTTATCCATGGTGAGTGCTCCTCACCGCACATTGCAGAGCCTTCAACGCCGCTCCGGTTGCGTCCCGAACCGTGGCCGAAACCTCCTCCGGCCGCTTTGCGCAGCCCGCCGCGTAAATGCCTGGCGTTCCGTTGGTCGCAAATCCAAACTCGTCCCGCCCGAGTTTCAGCGGAAGCCCGCTTGTCTGTGGCACAATGCCTGTCGCCAGAACCACCAGGCTGAATTTCTGTGTCAATTTCTTGCCCGTCAGCACTTCTTCCGCCGTCACCACCAGGTCGTGCGTTTGCGGGTCCTCTTCAACTCTTCCCACTTTCCCCTTGATCATTTTCAGGTGATCATTCGTGGCCACCTTGGCGTAGAAATCCTGCAGGAAACCGGGCGTGCGTGTATCGATATAAAAAATCGTGACCTGTGCGTCGGGATAGAGGCTGTGGATGTAGGTGCTGTGCTTTAGCGAAGCTGAACAACAGACGCTTGAGCAATAAGGCAGATGGTTCTCGTCGCGCGACCCTGCGCACTGGACGAAGGCTACCGTCGCTGGTTCCTTCCCGTCCGAGGGCCGCAGGATCTTTCCCTCGGTGGGACCGTTCGCCGCGGCCATCCGTTCGAGCACGACGTTTGTGACCACGTTGGGGAAGTGGCCAAACCCGAGGTTTGTAATTTTAGTCGCATCGTAGGGCGCCCAGCCCGTCGCCAGCACCACAGCAGCGACTTGGAACTTCTTCCGCTCGGTCTGCTGCCCCAGGCTGATCGCGCCATACTTGCAGGCGTCCACGCAGGCGGTGCAATCTTTCTTGCAGGCGTTCCGGTCGATCACGTATTCCGCGGGGAAAGCCATCTTGTGCGGCAGGTAGGCGGCTTTGGTTTTAGACAGGCCGAAATTGAAGTCATCCGCTCTTTCCGCGGGGCAGGCTTCCGCGCAAGCGCCGCAAAGCGTGCAGGACCCGGTCACGAAGCGAGGTGAAAGCTTCACGGTTGCTTCGTAGTTTCCAACCGAGCCGGAAAGCTCTTCCAGTTCTGCCTGCGTAAGAATCGTGATCCGGGGATTGTTTTTGATCCGCCGGAAATTGATTTCGAAGCCGCACGTCGGCGGGCACAGCTTGGGGAAATAGAGATTGAAGCTGATGGCCCGGCCACCCAGAAAAGCCGATTTTTCGATGAGAATAACGCGACATCCTGCCTCGGCCGCCTCGATGGCAGCGGTCAGACCGGCAATGCCTCCGCCGATTACCAGGAGACTTTTTCCATTGCTCGATGTTGCGTTCCCATTGTTCATCTCAGCTACCGTGGCGTTTCACACGCGACGCCGCCATTTGCGACAGCGCGCTCCATAGAGTCGATCACCGATGCCTTGAGCCTCATGGTCTTCTCGTTGAACAGGCTGAATCTCAGCCATTCCATCGCGAAAACCAGCAACTCTTCGTCATCGGTGCGAATCGCTTCCAGCCGCGCCTCATCCACATCAAAGATCCCTGTGAAGCGTGTCTCAAAAACAAAACGCCGGAAGCGGTCCAGGTCGAAGCAGGCCATCAGGTACATTTCCAGCTTGGCCGGCTGCAAAGGTTCGCCTTTTTCCCAGAATTCGTTCAACATCAGGGTCTTGAATGGCTCGCCCATCATTTCGAAGGTGTCGATGGACTGGTTCGAGATCCAGTCTCGAATCGAGCACTGCGACCCCTTGCCATGTCCGTGGCAGAGGTCTTCATGAATAACAAAATAGAATCCGCGCTCAGTCGGATGGGGATGCTTGGGTTCCGCCAGACCCAGGGGGTACATGCGACACGCCCAGGGGCGGTGTGCGTAAATGGCGCAGCCTTCGTCCGTCACAAAAGGGCAGCGCTTGTCTTGGGGATTCATTTTCAGCAGAACCACGGGGAGCTTCTGGTCTTTCGTACAACCCAGGATCGTGTACTTTTCCAGAAACTCTGTGGAGTTCAGGTGCAGAGCCTTCTTCATCCGGAGCACATCATAGGGAGTCAAGACAATCGAGACATCGCGGCAGCAATTCGTAAAACAATCCACGCCTTTGCCGCAATGAAATTCCAGATTGTCGTCCAGACTGAGTCGTGGATAATCCCGGAGAATGGCTTCCTGTGTGGTGCCTTTGTCAGGCATGGGTTGCGTCCTTTTCGTTGATGATGTGGTCCCTCAAGGCTCCTTTGGACCAGACCGGGAGAGGCCCGCTGTCTCCGGTTATCGGATCGAAGCGATGTCGGTAGGACACTCGAACATGAAAGTGCGTTTCCATCCAGTCCCAGCCGCGGACAAAGTATGGGCATTCATCGTTGAAGCAGACATACTGATATTCGCCACTCCAGGAGCCCATCTGAGGATTGGCCCATCGGGTCATCGGCTGCAGACAATAAGGGCAAACGTTCTTTCCCGGCTCAGCCATCACTCTGCCTCCTCGGGGAGGCGCCCGGCATGGCCGGGCACCTCCTGTTGAAGGAATTCAAAAGGACCTTCGTCTAGGCGAAGATCCGATGGATGGGACGTGTCTTCATCTGCCAGTCGCCGGTAGCTGGGTCATATCGGCAGTTGGCAAACACATGCCACTTCTCCTCGTCCATCTTGGGCTTATCTGCCCGGTAGTAATAACCAGGCCAACGAGTCTCCTCCCGGAAGAGGACGGTCCGAACGTGCGCCTCCGCTTGCCACATGCGATGGATGTTCTCCCAGCATCGCATCAGCTCGTGAAGGTTCGAAGCGGCCAGCTTCCTGGAGTCTTCCTTGAGGAACTCCAGCAACTCGAGGGCCCGTTCCAGTTGCGCCTTGTTGGTGGTGAATTGCGAACTCACCCCGCCGGCGTACTCGTCCATGATCTTCTGCAGACGGAACATGAACATGCGAGCCTTGATGTAGTTGGGGTTCACTTCAGGATCGGTGGTTTCCTTCTTGTGATCCTCGTAGGTCTCGAGGGGCTTGAGGATTTCAGCGACCATTGAATCCACCGCAGCCTGGTCCACCTTCGGGGCCGTGTTGTTTTCGACGATGAACTTGATCGCAGACTTGGCGGCGATTCGGCCTTCCGCGTGAGAACCGGAGGAGAACTTGTGGCTCGAGGCTCCGGAAGCATCGCCCGCGCAGAACAGCCCTTTGACGGTCGACATGTTGGTGTAGCCCCAGAAGTACTCGTTCTTGCTCTCACCGGATTGCAGATCCTCGGGCCCGCTGATCCACGCGCCCGAAGCTCCGGAGTGCGATCCGATGAAGTAAGGTTCCGCAGGGGCAATCTCAGAACTCTTCGCTTCAGGCTGGACGTTCGTCCCGGCCCAGAGCAAGGCTTGTGAGATCGTCATATCCAGAAAGTCTTCCCACGCCTCCGACTCCAGGTGGTTCATCTTCTTCTTGTAGGCCTTGGGATCGTCCTTGTAGGTGTCGGCAATCTTCTGGATGGCCTCCTCGGTCCGCATGAAGAGCGGTCCTTTGCCCTCCATGATGTCGAGCATTCCGAGGTAGTTGCGGAGGTTCGCCGGGACGGGCTTTACACGGCCGTAAGGCAGCCAGTTATCCAGCTCTGCCTTACGCTCCACCATGTAATTGCCGTCCATGGCATTGGTGGCGCGCGATTTGAACAGCAGGAACCATGCTCCCACCGGTCCGTAAGCGTCTTTGAAGCGAACCGGGATAAAGCGTACTTCCTGGCATGTCATCTCCGCTCCGGCCTTCGTGGTGAAATAGGCGGAAGAGCCGGAGTTCCAGGGTGGATACCATGCGCGTCCCATGCCTTCTCCCGAACTCCTCGGTTTGAAGACGTGTACGGCGCCACCCATGGCGGCCAGGGTGGCTTTGGCTTTGAAGATGTAGACTTTGTTTTCGCGTACTGAAAAGCCCACCGCACCCGCGCATCGGTCGCCGTCCATGAGTGGCCCGACGATAAAAACGCGCTCAAAAACCTGTCCGGTGCCGTCCTTCAGCAGAGCGTTCTTGGCTGCCTCTGACACAACAACCTTGTAGGACTCGCCGTTGATCATCAGCTGCCATCGGCCTTCATGAACGTACTTGCCTTCAGCGTCTTTCCAGATCGGAAGGCCCCATTTCTCAAAAAGGTGTACGGTCGAGTCGACGTGGCGGGCGATATTCGCCACCAGGTCTTCGCGCGTGACGCCCATCAGGTCGTTTCGCACATAGTCCACATAGTCCTTGACGGAGTTGGTCCCATCCTTGAGTCCCACGTACTGGTTGATCGCGGACAGTCCCATTGCCACAGCGCCCGAACGATCCATCGCGGCCTTGTCCACCAGGGTGACTTTCAGGCCGTTCTTTTTGGCCCAGTGAGCTGCTTCCACGGCAGCGCCGCAGGCAGCCATTCCGCCGCCCAGGATGAGCAAGTCGGTATCGACGACTACGGTTTCAAAATTAGGCACTGTGCGCCTCCTTCTTGCCCAG
>JBJKQK010000169.1:0-8872 GCA_046705285.1 Terriglobia bacterium | reverse complement strand
GCGCAAGGTCTGCTGGCGCTTCGCCGGGCGGGCTGGAGGACGATGGTACAGAATGAGAAAACCTGCATTGTTTACGGCATGCCTCGCGCGGCCGTGGAAGCCGGTGCGGCGGGCGAACTGCTCCCCGTGGAGAGCATCTCAGCCGCCATCTTGAATGAACTCAGAAAGGGGAAAGTTGCGTAATGCCCACGAACGCCAACCAGCCTTTTGCTCCCTCGTTGACCGAATACCAGATTCGGGTGCTGCTGGTCGATGATCAAGCCATCGTGGGAGAGACCGTGCGGCGGATGCTGGCGCCGGAAGCCGACATCACTCTTCAGTTCTGTCAGGACCCGACTCGTGCGGTTCCGACAGCAGTTGAATGGTCGCCGACCGTAATTCTTCAGGACCTGGTGATGCCCGATGTCGACGGGTTGGACCTGGTACGCTTCTTCCGTGCCCACCCCCGGTTGAAGGATATCCCCCTGATTGTTCTTTCCAGCAGGGAAGAAGCCGCAACCAAGGCCGAGGCATTTGCCCTTGGCGCGAATGACTATCTGGTGAAATTGCCTGACCGCATCGAATTGGTCGCACGCATCCGTTACCACTCCAAGGGCTATATCAACCTTTTGCAGCGGAATGAAGCCTACGAGGCTTTGCTCGCCAGCCAGCAGAGGCTTGCAAACGATATCGCCCGGGCAGCCGAATATGTCATTTCCCTGCTTCCGGCTCCAATCTCTGGGGGTGACGTTGCAACGGTCTGGCGGTATTTTCCCTCGGCCACGCTTGGTGGTGACTCTTTCGGCTATCACTGGATCGATGAGAATCACTTTGCGTTCTACCTGCTCGATGTTTGCGGGCACGGGGTTGGCTCCGCCCTGTTGTCAGTCTCCGCGTTGAACGTTCTGCGCTCCCAGTCCCTGCCTAACGTCGATTTTCACGATCCGGTAGCCGTCCTCGGCGGGATGAACGCAAGTTTCCAGATGGGGCAGCAGAACGACCTCTATTTCACCTTGTGGTACGGCGTCTATAATCGAAAGACGAGAAGTTTGAAACATGCCAGCGCCGGGCATCCTCCGGCGTTACTCTTCGGAAACTCCCTGTCTGCCGAGCGGTTGCTGTCCCAAAACATGTTCATCGGAGCGTTTCCCAGGGTGGATTTTGAAGGGGCCGAAACCTACGTCCCGCCAAACTCACGGCTCTACCTCTTCTCCGACGGTGTGTATGAGGTCGACAAGCCCGATGGAACCATGTGGTCGTTCGAGGAACTGCAGGATTACCTGAGCCACCCGCCGGGAGCGTCCGGCATGGAGATCGAAGCGTTGTATAAAGCTCTCCAGGAAATGCATGCGGGCGAGGTGCTGGATGACGATTTCTCCCTCCTGCGTCTGGATTTCTGCTAGCGGAGAGTGTTCGACAAGAAGCTGGAAAATGATGTTGCTCGCTGGCGGCATGGTTGAAGGATGGGATCGTTGCGGGAAGCGTGCCGGAAGAGAATCCTTGCCTGCAAGCAGTGGGTAATCGCCCGTTCCTCTCAGGCTGAATTGACTGTCAGCTTTTTACAGCTTTCAGCGCTTCCTGCTTTGATGGGTACATCCCGATGACCGATGCGCAGCCAGCAATCCGGAGTAGTTCCTGGATCAATTCATTCACGGCCGCCAGGGCTATCCTGCCGCCCAGGCCTTTCACCTTTTTGGCTGCCATCAGGAGGACCCGCACGCCGGAGCTGTTGATATAGTCCACGCCGGAAAAGTCGAGCAGCAGACGATGTTCTCCCTGGCTGATGATGGTGTTTAGCTTCTTGAGCAGTTCCTCTGAAGCCTCAGCCTGAATTTTCCCGCTGACTCCCAGGACGAAGACTCCATCAATTTTCTCCTCGCTGCAAGTCATTGGCTCACCTCCTTCGACCTCGCTGCCCGCATTCCAGGCGCGGCTCTAGGCGCCGTCAGTTTTCTTTCTCATCACCAACAGGTTCCTGCCTTCGAGCCGGCGATACTCCACGTGATCCATGATGTGCCGGACCAGGTAAATCCCCAATCCGCCGATGGGTCGTTCTCCCACGGGCCGGTCAACGTCCGCCGCCGGAACCTCCAGGGGATTGAAGGGCATGGCATCGTCCTCGACCTCCACAGTCAGCTCATCCTCCAAGCGTGACAGGCGGACGTGGATTTGATGTTCTCCATCGTCTTTCCACCCGTAACGAATGACATTGCTGACGATTTCGTCCAGCGCCAGATGGAGGTGAAATTCCGCTGCTGTGGACACACCATTCTCGCGGCACCAGGCCGACACTCCTTCCGATATCTTCTCCAGTTCGCTGAGCTGATTCCTCAGTACGAGCGACAACCGGCTCTCCATAGCCGCTCCAGGATCAGTTGGCAGGTTTCAAGCAACCGGTGACGCACCGGGTTTCACGGGATCATCCCGGTCCCGTTGACTTTTGGCCACGTGCCCGAACGCCATCCGCAGACTCAAGCTTTAACGTACCCTTTTCAGGCCGTTATCGGCGGGTTGTTGTTGCAGGGGCGGATGTTTCAGATGGATCACCCGCGCCAGCAGATGAGCTTCAATTCGGTCATTTCCTCGATGGCAAAATGCGGGCCTTCGCGTCCCACGCCGCTTATCTTTGTGCCGCCATATGGCATCAGGTCAACCCGGAACGCGGGAACATCGTTCACGATCACGCCGCCGACGCGCAGCTTCCGGGCGGCCTGGAAGGCTTTGCCGATGTCCCGTGTGCAGACGCCCGCCTGCAGACCGTACTCGCCCGCGTTGATGTCGTCAATCGCCTCTTCAATCCTGGAATAGCGATGGATAACGACGAGGGGGCCAAACGCTTCCTTGCGGCAGACGTCGTCGTCCGCCGGAACGTTGGTGAGTACCGTGGGCTCGACGATTGCGCCATGGCGTCTTCCGCCTGCAAGGAGTTTCCCGCCGCGTGCGACGGCCCGCTCGATCCATTTCTCCACGCGTTCGGCCGCCTCTATGCTGATCAGCGAAGCGATGTCCGTGCTTTCTTCCAGCGGATGCCCGACCTTGAGCGCCCGGGCCGCTGCCACAAAGCGCTGCATGAAATCCTCGGCGATGGATTCCTGCACATAAATGTTCTGAACTGAAATGCAGACCTGCCCTGCCTGCGCGTATCCGCCCGCGACGCAACGCGGGAGCAGCAGGTCCAGATCGCAGTCCGGCTCCAGGATGACCGACGAATTCGAGCCCATTTCGAGCGTCACCCGCCGCAATCCGGCTGCTGCACGGATTTGCCGTCCAACCTCCACGCTGCCGGTAAACGTGATCATGGCGATGCGCGGATCATTGACGATCTGGCGTCCAGTTTCTTCTCCCGAACCTGTCACCACATTGTAGGCTCCGGTGGGGGCTCCTGCCTCAGTCGCCAGGCGCGCCAGGCGCAAGGCGCTCAGGGGCGTGTTTTCAGAGGGCTTGTGGACCACGCTGTTTCCGGCCGCAAGCGCCGGGCCGATTTTGTGCAGCCCCAGGTTCAAAGGGAAATTGAAAGGCGTGATGGCGGCGATCACGCCCAGCGGCTCGCGCACCGTCATCGCCCAGCGGCCTTTGCCGGTGGGAGCCCCCTCCATGGGCACGACCTCGCCACGCAAACTCCGTGCTTCGTCGGCTGAGGCGGCAAGCGTTTGCTGCGCGCGTGCCACCTCGCTCCGCGCTTCGCGAATGGTTTTGCCGGTCTCAAGAGTGACCAGGCGCGCGAACTCTTCCGCATCGCGTTCCAGCAGGCTCCGCATGCGCTGGAGCAGTTCGGCCCGTTCGTATTGCGTCAGGCCTGCCATGGCTTCGGCACCCGCCTGAGCTACTTTAATGGCCCGTTCAAGGACTGCCGTGTCGGCATCGTAGACTTTCGCCACCGGTGTGCCGTCGTAAGGAAAGTCGATGGTCCTCACCTGGGGCGTTCGTACCTGTTCGCCGCCAATCAGCATCGGAAAATCCTGTTTTTCAATGGCTGGTATCCCCATGGTGATCCTTCCTTTTCATCCGTCGCTTCCCGGCGCCGGCCTCAAGACATCAAGGTCGCGACTCAGGCGATGATGAGTTCTGTGCGCCATGGACCTTTGCCGGCCATGGCAAGCCCCTTAACTGATTTTGATGCCCCAGCCGACAGCCTGGTTATTCCGCCTTGCGAAGGTCGTTGCGCGCAGATCAGACGTAAGCCTGCTCCAGCATCTCCGCGGCGGTCTCATCCAATTGGTCCGCGCGCCGCACCTCCTCGAAGCGTGCCAGCAGGTCGTCCACCCGCGTGCGCCGCTTCTCCGCCCCCTTGAATTCCTGGATGATCCTGCCGCGATGCATCATGATCAATTGATCGCCGAGGTTGGCGGCCTGGTGCATCGAATGTGTCACCATGAGGGTTGTCAGCCGGTCACGCGTGACGATGGCATCCGTCAGCGCAATCACCTGGTCGGCGCTCTTCGGGTCCAATGCCGCCGTATGCTCATCCAGCAGCAGCAGTCGCGGCTTCAGCCACGTTGCCATCAGGAGGGTCAGCGCTTGCCGTTGCCCGCCTGAGAGGGTGCCGATGGAGTTGTCCAGCCGGTCCTCGAGCCCCATATTCAACTGCCGGACCCGGGCTTGCAGTTCATCCTTCGCCTTCCTGTTCAGCGCCCAGCCCAGCCCGCGCGGCAACCCGCGCCTGGCGGCAAGTACAAGATTTTCGGCGAGGGTCAGGTTCGGTGAAGTGCCGCTGAAGGGATTCTGGAACACACGGCCCATCAGTTTCGCGCGGCGATGCTCGGGCCAGCGTGTGATGTCTTTGCCGTCCATGAAAATGGTTCCGAAATCAACCGGGAAAGTGCCGGCGACGGCGTTGAGCAGGGTGGATTTTCCCGAACCGTTGGTTCCGATGATCACGACGAACGCGCCCTCCTCAAGCCTGAGATCAACGCCCTCGATCGCGCGCACTTCGTTGGGAGTGCCTCGATTAAAGACTTTTGTGATTTTGTGAATTTCAAGCATATGATTCGCCAGCCTTCCGTAACCTGAACTTACGCACCAGATTGGGCAGAACCAACGCCACGAAGACGAAGACCGCCGTAATCAGTTTGAGGTCATTGGGATTCAGTCCCAGGCGCAGCGCGATCGCCACCAGCAGGCGAAAAAGCACCGAGCCCATCACTGCTCCGCAGATGGTCAATCCCAGTTGGCGTGTTCCCACCAGCGCCTCGCCGATGATGACGCTCGCGAGCCCCCAGACCACCATGCCGATGCCCATCTGCACGTCCGCAAAGCCCTGGTACTGCGCCAGCAGGGCGCCGGCCAGGGCGATCAGCCCGTTTGAAACTGCGATGCCCAGTACGATCATGTTGCCGTCATTCACTGCCAGCGCGCGGATCATCTGCTTGTTGTCTCCGGTGGCGCGCATCGCCGTTCCCAGATTGGTTTGAAAGAATGCGTAGAGGACCAGCGCGGCCAGCACGATGGCCAGGAACGTAAAAACCAGCACCGAAGCGTCGAGAGTGGATACTTCCCACCCTCCCACGTTCAGGCTGGTGTGCCCGCCCAGCACCGTGGTCCCGATCCACTGAGCATCTGTGGTGAGCGTCTTCTGCCCCAGCAGGGGAACATTGCTGCGTCCCATGATGTGCAGGTTGACGGAATAGAGCGCCGTCATCACCAGGATGCCGGCCAGCAGGCCGTTGATCTTGAACTTGGCCGCAAGAGTGCCGGTGGCTGCGCCAGCCACGAAACCCGCGCCAAAGCCGGCGGCTGTGGCCACAAAGGGATTCACGCCGTTGACAATCATCGCGGCAGCCACCGCCGCGCCCAGCGTGCTCGATCCGTCGGCCGTGATGTCCGGGAAATCGAAAATGCGAAAACTGATGAAGACTCCCAGGGCCAGCAGTGAAAGAATGAACCCGATCGTCAATGCACCAATCAGGAGGCTCATCTAAGTCCTCTCGCCGATGGTTTCGGCAAGCGGGGCAATCCAGCATGCCCCGCGAACAAATCGGCTCTGGCCCGCTCCCGCGATTGCACGGGCGTCGCTCAGCAGGTGGAGAAGCCCCTGCAGCGTCTGGGTCTCAAAAAGCGATTTGACCGTTTTCTTCAATTCGATCACGCCCTTCTGCAACGGGCGGTAAGAGAACGCTGCAGCGTGGAAGTGCCCGGCGAGTGTCGCGCCTTGATCCAACGGACGCAGCATCGGCGCGAGTGCTCCCGCGTCTCCCTGCGTGGCTACGCCCGCCACGAGCGCCAGGCTGCGCGCGTAGGCAGGCTCAGCCGTAAAGCTCAGCCAGTCTCGGATCTGGGGAAATTCAAAGGGTGCTTTCTCTGGTGCTTCAACGGTAGGCGGACGGCGCAGCACTGCTCCGATCAATCCCGCTGACTCGGCCACCATGACCACGCCCACCTGCCTGGCTTCGGCAATCTCCATGGCCGTTTCAACCAACTGCGTCAGTGTCACCGTGCCGGTTTCATTCTTTGCCTCAAACCGGGCCATCTTGGCGAACGGGCCCTGGCACTCAAGACCGTAGCAGATCTGGACGTCGGGCAATGAAGCGCCAGCGGCGACCATGTAATCGGGGACGTTGGTGCCGTCCGTGGGAAAGTAAGCCACCGTTCCTGCCACAGCCAGAAACTCGCCGAAGCGGCCCCGGCACTCCTCGAAGCTGTCCCCCAGTGCGCCCAGACCGACGCCGAAGGTAGATTCGGGGAACTGCCGCGTACGGCACTGTTCCTCGCGAAAACGAGAGCCCCGCAGGAAATCCGGATCACCCAGCAGCCGGCATTCCAACTTTGCCTCGGGTGCGCAAGGAAACACGTCGACAACTGCACCGTGCGTTTCCACATGAAGGCCCGGCGGAGGCATCACCGGTGCGGCGGGGACGGCCGGAGCGGCAAGTGCAGCCCCAACGCTTTCCTCGGCGAGCAGAATGCCAGTGAGCCTGGAAATTTCCAGGACTTTTTTCACCTGCACGGAGGCCTCTGAAACCAGCAAGGAGCCCCGGATCTCCCTCAATTCCTTGTAGTACCTCACCAGAACCCTGATGCCCGCCGAACTGAGGAAGACCACCTCCGAAAGGTCCAGCAGCAAGTGGTGTGAGCCCCGGTGAATTTCTTCTTCCAGGGCTTTGGCCAGGTGGTCTGCCCAGTAGCCGTCCAGCCGGCCCTGGACCTTGAGCTTTGTTGCCTCGCCTGATATCTCTGCAGTGATTTCCATGATTGGGTCCTCTCATGCCGCTCGCATTCTGCCGGTTATTTGCCGATCACCTTTTGGGCCTCTTTCAGCACTGACGCCGGGATGGTGAGTCCCACCGCCCGAGCAGCCGCCAGGTTCACAATGATCTTGTTCTTGAGGAGTGGCTGGATCGGGATGGATGCCGGACTCTCTCCCAGCATCACCCGGACTGCAAGTTGCGCGGCCTCGATGCCACCATCGTAGTAGTCACGAGCGACCACCGCCACCGCTCCCTGTTCCGCCGCGGAACTCATGAATGCAAACGCCGGCAGCCTGGCCTCGCGTGCCGCCCGGCCGATGCTGGTGAAGCCGGTCGCCGTGAGGTTGCCGGCGACTTGGCATACCGCGTCAATCTTCATGCTGCACAGAGCCAGGGCGGCATCCGGCAGTTCCGAACTCGTATTGGCCGGCACCGACACCACCTCGATTCCCAGTTTTCGCGCTTCCGACACCAACTCGTCCCGGTGGTAAACCGTGTTCACCTCCGAAGGCACCACGATCGTTCCAATGCGCCGGGCGTTGGGAAGGCACTCGTGAAGAATTGCCAGCACCTCCTCATCGGCGCTGCCGGTGGCTACCCCGGTCACATTGGGAAGATGGTCTGTGAAGCTGCGGCCTGCGCCGGCGGCGATAGGGTCGGCGAGATAAGTGAAAACGATGGGCAATTGCGGGGGGACCTTGCGTATCGTGGCTTGCAGCGTCGGTGTCGAAAGTGTCATGATCAAATTGGCTCTGGCAGTCAGCGCGGCATCGACCAGTCCGTTCAACGTCGGCATGACTCCTTGCGCGTTGCGGATCGTCACTTCATAGTCGCGTCCCTCCACCAAACCCGATTGCCGTAAGCCATCCAGGATCCCTTTCTCCGACTCTTCCGAATCCTCCACATTCACATATTCCAGAAGATTCACCACCCATTTCTTCTTCACCCCATCCTGGTTGGCGTTACTCTCACGCCTGCCCCAGTCAGAAATCAGCAAAACCGCTGAGGCAAGCACAATGAGCACCAACCCCAGGGACAGCCTTTTGACAGTGAGCCACATGCTTTTGTCCTAAGGGGCCACAGCCGTCCGCTGCACGCGGGTTTTCTCGGCTGCCAGCGAGCTCGGCCTGACTCCCGCCAGCACTTTGGCGGCAAGGCTGCCGGTTTGCTTTCCCCACTCGAAATAATCGTCACCGATGGCGCCGGCCGCCCCGCGCTTCACAAACTCAGGCTCGGTCGCGTAGACCGGAACGCCGTTCTTCTTTGCCGCGCCGAGTATTGCCGGAAAGCCGGTCGTGGTGAGATTGTCAGCCGAGATCACAACGATCCTGGCGCCGCGCTGGCACAGCGACTCGGTAGCCTGCGGCAGGTCTGACACGACGGCCGCGGTGGCCTCAACCAGCTTCAGCTTTCTTTCCCGGCAGGCCTTGCGAAGTTTCCTGACAGAGATCTCTGAGTTCGGCTGTGACGGGTCCCATACGGTTCCCACGGTGTCAAAGCGCGGTTCCCGTTTGAGCGCCAGATCCAGGACGCGATCCAGCGGAGGATCGTCGTAAACGCCGGTGATGTTCGGCGGCCGCTCGTCGCCCTTGAAGATGCCGAGTACCTTCGGGTTACTCGCCACCGTAAACACAATCGGAATATCGTGAATGGCATGGGCCGCGGCCAGCAACACCGGCGTTCCTGAGGTGATGACGAGGTCGGCGCCT
>JBJKQK010000168.1:0-73520 GCA_046705285.1 Terriglobia bacterium | reverse complement strand
CTGATGCGCGAATGGGCTCAAGCCTTTTCTACGTGGTAGCGGTCCCGCGCCCCGGCGTTAAGCCCGATGATCTGGAGAAGGCTATCGAAGACGAAATCGCCGCGGTGCAAGAAGACGGTGTCACCGAACCTGAGATGGAGAAAGCCCGAGCACAGTTCCGCCGCCGGCAGATTCAATCACGCCAGACAGATTTATATACGGCCATCCGCATTGGCGAATACGCGGTTATGTTCAACGATCCGAACTTGATCAACACGATTTTTGACAAATTCAACGCCGTCACTGCGGAGCAGGTGAAAGAAGTGGCAAACAAATATCTGATTCCGCGGGGGCAGGCGGTGGTGATCGACTTGCCCTCGCCGCCCAAGACCACGGCGGCAAGCCGCTAGAGGAGGATGAAGGTGAAGAGGACATTTCTTGTTCTGATCGTGGCGGTTCTGACTTTCGGAACCTGCAGCACCATTCTCCGCGGGCAGGCCATGGAAGGGAGCAAAGCCGTTCCGCTCAGCAAAGTGGTGCGGCTCAATCGCGCCCCCGTCAACACGGAAATTCTGCGCGTCAGGCTGCCGCGTCCGCGCGAATTCAAGCTGGACAATGGCCTTGACGTCCTGGTGCTGGAAAGGCACAAGCTCCCAACCGTCGCTTTCATGCTCTGGATCAAGTCCGGAGCGCTCAACGATCCCCGCGATCTTCCCGGCCTGGCCAAGTTCACCGCTGACATGCTGCGCGAGGGCACAACCCAC
Organism: Terriglobia bacterium; assembly: GCA_046705285.1. Lineage (GTDB taxonomy): Bacteria > Acidobacteriota > Terriglobia > UBA7540 > UBA7540 > SCRD01. Next base: position 72,777 of record JBJKQK010000168.1, on the reverse strand, counting down.
CGAACCAGCGCCCGGCTTGCCAGGGACACGGATGACATCGGAGCAAGCCTGGGAGCCTCGGCAAGTTTCGGCCGCAATGTTTCAATTGTTACGGCTTCGGGCCTGGTCGAAAACACCAACCGCATCCTGGAACTGATGAGCGACATGGTCCTCAACCCGACCTTCCCCAACGACGAGCTTGCCAAGTACAAGAAACGGCAACTGGCGGGCCTGCAGCAGATGCGCTCTGAGCCCAGCTTCCTTGCGCGCGAGCGATTCTACGGAGTGCTTTACGGGGACTTCCCAGCCTCTTATGTTTCCGCCACGCCGGATTCGGTCAACAAAGTGACGCGGGACGACCTGGAGAAATTCCACAGCGAGTACTACGCGCCCAACAACGCCGTTCTGGGAGTGGCAGGCGATGTGGAATTTGACCAAATCGTGCCACTGATCAAGAAGTACTTCGGCGATTGGAAAAATCATCCTGTCAGCGACACAGGCCTCCCGCCACTGCCCAAGCCCCCGGCCGCAAAAGTCGTTCTCGTGGACCGGCCGGATTCCGTGCAGACCAATATCATGGCCGGAGATTATGCTTTGCCGCGCAACGATCCAGACTATATCCCTCTGGTGGTGACCAACCACATCCTCGGCGGCGGCCCGGCGGCCAGGCTGTTCCTGGACCTGCGCGAGGAAAAGGGTTACACCTATGGAGCCTACAGCTACTTCCGGTCGGATATCTACCCCGGTCCCTGGATCGCTTCCACGGAGGTCCGAACGGCGGTTACTGACGGCTCACTGAACGAACTGATGGCGCAATTCAAGAAGATTCGGAACGAAGAAGTCCCGGAGCAGGAACTGGATGAAGCGCGGCGCGCCATCGTGTCGGGGTTTGCCCTTTCACTGGAACGGCCCTCGACACTGCTGAACGCGTGGCTGACGGTTGAGTATTACAAGCTTCCGAAAGATTACTGGGACCGTTATCCGGAAGAAGTTGCCAAGGTGACACCGCAGGTTGTAGAGCAGACGGCCAGGAAATATATTGACCTGGACCATCTCCAGGTGATCTGCGTCGGCAACGGAAAGCTGATCAGGGACACGCTCAGGAAATACGGTCCGCTTGAAGTCTATGACGTCAATGGCCGGCGTATCGAATGAGATGGGCTGAAAGGCGGGCTATGGCTCGTATCATTCGCCCAGTACCTTGATAACCACGCGTTTGCGGCGCTGGCCGTCGAACTCGGCGTAGTAGACCTGCTGCCAGGGGCCAAGATCGAGCCGCCCTTTGGTGACGGGTACCAGCACCTGGTGCCCGACCAGTAGGTTCTTCAGGTGGGCGTCGCCATTGGCTTCACCTGTTCGATGGTGGCGATAGTCAGCTCGGAAAGGGGCGAGCTTTTCGAGCCACTCATCGATGTCGGCAATCAGGCCATCTTCCGCGTCGTTGATATAGACCCCAGCCGTGATGTGCATGGCGGAAGCCAGCACCAGGCCTTCCTGGATCTGGGCCGCATTAAGGGCCTTGTCCAGTTCTGCCGTAATATTGATGAATTCGCGTTTCTTTTTTGTGTTGAACCATAGGTACTGTGTGTAAGCTTTCATATTCTCTCTACCTCCCATAAGAATTTTCTATATGGCAGGCGGCCGGCGTGCGTTGACCAAATCTGCCCAAAACCGTAAGCTTATTGTAGAATGTTTGGTTGTCCTATAACGCGTTTGCCTGACGCGCTGTTAGCGATTGGACTAGCAAAGTTTCTATACCCTGGGGCAAACAGGAAAATCGCAGGAGGCTTAATATGAAATCCGGCAATTCCAGCCGAAGCGCCGTGCATGTTTCAGAAGCTAACGGAACAGAACCTCAACTGGTCGAGCAAGAGGAACGCGCTCGCCGCGCAGATCCCCAACAGTTGAAGGATCTTCTGGAAAAGATGTTGCTCGTCCGGCGCTTCGAGGAGAAGGCTGCCGAGATGTACACACTTGGGAAGATCGGAGGCTTTTGCCATCTTTATATCGGCCAGGAAGCCGTGGCAGTCGGAGCCATCTCGGCTCTGGAACCTGAAGACGCAATTCTCTGTTCCTATCGTGAGCACGGCCACGCGCTGGCCCGGGGTATGGATCCCGGCCCAGTCATGGCGGAGCTTTTCGGCAAGAAAACAGGCTGCTCGAAGGGCAAGGGCGGCTCCATGCACATCTTTGACCCGAGCGTGGGGTTTCTGGGCGGGCATGGCATCGTGGGTGGGCAGATTCCCCTGGCTGCCGGCGTCGCCTTTGCCGCCAAATACCTGAACCAATCCCGCGTGACGCTGTGCTTTTTTGGCGAGGCGGCGGTTAACATCGGCTCATTCCATGAATCACTGAATCTTGCCCAGTTGTGGAAGCTTCCGGTGGTCTTCATTTGCGAGAACAATGAGTTCGGCATGGGGACGCCGATTCTGAAAACGTCTGCCATTCGGGATCTCTCAGAAAAGGCAGGATCATACGATATGGCGAGGGCTGTCGTGGACGGCATGGACGTGCTGGCGGTGCACGAGACGGTTGCCGAAGCTGTCGAGCGGGCACGCAAGGACGATCTTCCCACTCTGATTGAGGCGCGGACTTACCGCTTTATGGGCCATTCGATGTCCGACCCCGCCCATGGGACTTACCGTACCCGGGAGGAGCTTGCCGAGCATCGGCAGCGCGATCCCATCAAACGCTTTACGTCCGCGCTGGAATCCCTTGGTATTATCAACCAGGAATACATCGACGACCTCGACAATAAAATCCACGAAGTCGTCGACCAGGCAGTGACGTTTGCAGATCAAAGTCCTGACCCCACACCTGAAGATCTGACTACTGACGTCTATCTTCCATAAGGCGGGCGAGGCAACAATTTTCTTTTGTTATGAATCCGCGGCGGTCGGGGCTTCGCGGCCTTCAGTGAGTGCGGAGCCGGTCACTCGCCGCCCTGAAAGAGTGAGGAACATTAATGGCAATGTTAGCTTTCCGGGAAGCGCTGAATCAGGCAATGCGCGAAGAAATGCAGCGCGATGAAAACATCTTCCTGATGGGCGAAGAAGTCGGCGCCTACAACGGCGCTTACAAAGTTAGTAAAGGGCTGCTCGATGAATTCGGCCCCAAGCGGGTTCTCGACACGCCCATCACAGAACTCGGGTTTACAGGCCTCGGCGTGGGCGCGGCTATGGCGGGTTTGCGGCCGATCGTTGAGGTGATGACTTTTAACTTCTCGTTGCTGGCCCTCGACCAGATCGTGAACAGCGCGGCGAAAATGCTTTACATGTCGGGTGGCCAGATTGGCGTCCCGATGGTGGTTCGAGGACCGGGCGGCGCAGGACATCAGCTTGCGGCACAACACTCGCAGGCGCTGGAAGCATGGTTTTGCCACGTTCCAGGTCTTAAGGTCGTGACTCCGGCTACGCCCGCAGACGCTAAAGGCTTGCTCAAATCCTCAATCCGTGACGACAATCCAGTGATCTTTATTGAATCGGAAGTCCTCTATGGACTGAAGGGTGAGGTTCCGGAGGGCGAGTATACGATTCCGCTCGGCGTTGCGGATATCAAGCGTCCCGGAAAAGACGTTACACTGATTGCGCATGCCAAGATGGTTCATATAGCGCTACAGGCGGCCAAGGAACTCGAAAAGGAAGGAATCGACGCCGAAATCATTGATCCCCGTACGCTTCGCCCGCTCGATACCGCAACGATCATCCAGTCGATCCAGAAGACCAACAGGGCCGTCGTGGTGGAAGAAGGCTGGCCATTCTGCGGCATCGGAGCGCAGGTCGTTGACACGATCCAGCACCAGGCTTTTGATTATCTCGACGCTCCCATCCTGCGCGTGACGGGTGCTGATGTCCCAATGCCCTATTCAAAGCCATTGGAGCATCTCAGCTCGCCGGACAAGGATCGCGTCATTGACGCTGTTCACCGGGTAACGTATAAGAATTAGCCCGGTCAATTTTTCTCAAGAGGTTTAGCATGGCATCTCGTGTGCTTATGCCCAAAGGCAGCGACAGCATGACCGAGGGCAAAGTCCTGAAGTGGCTTAAGAACGAAGGAGAGAAGGTCGACAGCGGCGAAGCTCTGGTTGAAATTGAGACCGACAAAGTCGACATGGAAGTCGAGTCGATGGCATCCGGAGTCCTGCGCAAGGTTTTGGTCCAGCCAGGACAAACCGTCCCGGTCGGCCAGATGCTGGCCATTATCGGCAAGGCCGAAGAAGATATTTCCTCGTTGATCTCTGCCAACGGCGGTGCGCCCACAGCCAAGCCACCTGCCAAGGCACAGGAAACCCCGGTCCCGTCCCAGCAAGCACCTCAGCCGGCGGTTGCAGGTCCGGCACCACAGCCTGTGCCCGCCGCGCCTGCTGAGGCGGGTGGCCGCATTCTGGCTTCGCCCCTGGCGCGCCGCATCGCACGCGAAGCGGGTCTCGATCTGGCGGTCATCCAGGGCTCCGGCCCAGGCGGACGCATCATCCGTCGCGATGTGGAGTCGGCAACGGCCGCAAGCGCTCCCCGACGCGCTCCAGGCCCGCAACTGGTTCCCCAGGGGGCAGATTACCGCGATGAGCCGCTCAGCCAAATGCGGAAGACTATCGCCCAGCGGCTGGCTCAAAGCCTCGGCCCGGTGCCCCACTTCTATCTCACCATTGAAGTGGATATGAAAAAAGCCAAGGAGTTGCGCGAGTCGGCAAACAAGCTGAATCCAGATCTGAAGCTGACTTATAACGATATTATCGTGAAAGCATGTGCAGTGGCCTTGACCCAGCATCCCGACGTTAATGCCAGTTATACCGGCAACGCCATTCGTTACCACAACCGTATTCATCTTGGCGTCGCGGTTGCCCTTGAAGGCGGCGGGCTTATCACGCCAGTCGTGCGCGATTGCAATTTCAAGACCCTGCAACAGATCTCAGCCGAGTCCAAGGATCTGATTGCCCGGGCGCGTACTCGCAAGCTGAAACCTGAAGAATACGTGGGCAGCACCTTCAGTGTTTCGAACCTGGGCATGATGGGAGTCATGGAGTTCTCGGCGGTGATCAACCCGCCCGAGGGCGCCATCCTGGCCATCGGCGCTGTAATGGAAAAACCTGTAGTGGAAAATGGGCAGATCGCTGTCGGCTATCGCTGTCGGATGACTCTCTCCTGCGATCATCGCGTGGTTGATGGCGCAACGGGGGCTAAGTTCCTGCAAACGCTTCAGCAGATCCTCGAAAACCCGATTCTCATGGCGCTCTAGACTGCAACGCCGGGCCTCATGCCCGGTCACGTAGCTCGGCAGAGGTACGTTTCGCCGGCCTAAGCAATTTCCATCTGCTGTTCCGAGGCCGGTTCTTTTGGGAATTGCCGGCCCTCAAGTGGAAACCCCTTTTCTCTCCAACCGCCCAGGCCGCCGGCAAGCGGGCGGACGCGCGTGATGCCGTGCCGCTTGAGCATCAGCGCCACACGGGCGCTGGTTGCCTCGTTCGGTCAAGTACAAAAGAGAATAAGCTCGCGGTCGGCCGGAATCTCCTTATATCTCTGATTGAACTCTTCCGAAGGCAGGTAGAGCGCGCCGGGAATCGTATTGGGATCGGCCTCGAAATCCACCGAATGCCTCAGATCGACAATGGCGATCTTTTCGCCGTCTTCGATTTTCTGCTTCAACTCTTCGGCTGTAATGCGGTTCACTCGCAGGCTGCGTATGAATCGCTGCCTCTGGATATACTTCCACGCAACATAAAGAACCAGTCCGGCCGCCAGCAGCACCAGAAGTCCCATCCCAAGGCTGAGAGCCACCTGCCCAATATGTTCAAGCTGGTGGCTGAAAGCGTACCCGAGTCCCACGAAGGTCCCGATGTAAGCCAGCGCCCCAGCTCCGTCAAACAGCAGGAAGCGTGAGATGCGCATTCCCAGCATGCCGGAAAGCGGCGGAGCTGCTACGCTGAATCCGGGGATGAATTTGGCTACTACCAGCGCGTTTGCGCCGCGGCGGGCAAAAAGGTTTTCCGCATTGCGCACACAGGAATCCGGTTCAAGCGAGACCCGGCAGATCACGTTCAGCACCCGCGAGCCTTTGTAGCGCCCGATCTCATACCAAATGCTGTCTGCCAGCATCGAGCCGGCCACGGGGAAACTGAGGACGCCGGCAAGAGCCAGATTGCCGGATCCGGCGAGCGCCCCGGCCGCCAGCAAAATGGGAATAGAAGAGATAGGAAAGCCAAACTGCTCGGCAAAAACCCAGACTGCAAGAACGGCGTAACCGTGATGCAGAATGAAGCGAAGCGTCTCGTCCATATGGAGAAGTCCTTGTGCTCTCGCTGCAGGAGAATGAGTCCATTGTCACCCGGTTTCGGCCGTAAGAACAGCCTGTTCCAACTTAAAGCCAAGGGGCCAAGGACATCTGCCTTTTTAGATGATCCCAACCTTCTTGGGGGTGCAAGGGTGTTCAAGGCCGGGAGAATCTTGGAGGAAAGTCGAGACTCATGTATTCTGTTGGACGGTGCAGCGAGATACAAAAAAGCGATTCAAGGTCGGGCTGGTCCAGATGGCGTGCGGGTCCGGCAAGCGCCAGAACCTCCGCCGGGCCATTGAAGGCGTCGCGGAAGCCGCCCGCAAAGGCGCGGCGATGGTCTGCCTTCCGGAACTTTTTGCCTCCGCCTACTTCTGCCAGCGCGAGGATGCCGCCGTTTTTGATCTGGCCGAACCTATTCCGGGCCCGATCACCAGAGCCCTCAGCCAGACAGCGAAGAAAGCCAGGGTGGTTGTCATCGCTCCCGTCTTCGAGCGCCGCGCCGCTGGCATTTACCATAACAGCGTAGCCGTCATTGACCGTGAGGGTAAGCTGGTGGGCCTTTACCGCAAGATGCATATCCCTGACGATCCCGGCTACTACGAAAAGTATTATTTCACTCCCGGCGACCTCGGATTCCATGCCGTCAAGACGCACGCAGGCCTGGTGGCACCGCTGATCTGTTGGGACCAGTGGTATCCTGAGGCAGCGCGCTTGGTGACGCTCGATGGCGCCAATGTCATCTTTTATCCCACCGCCATCGGCTGGCATCCCCATGAAAAAGAGCCCTACGGCGCAGCGCAGCGCGACGCTTGGAGAACCGTCCAGCGCGGCCACGCTATCGCCAATGGAGTCTATGTGGCCGTGGTCAACCGCGTGGGGCACGAGAAAGTGGCTGATGGTGCCGGAATCGAATTCTGGGGGTCGTCATTCGTGGCCGATCCGCAAGGGGTGGTGATCGCGGAGGCCTCGACGGATCGCGAGGAAATCCTGACAGCCGAAATCGATCTTGCCCATCTTGAGGACATCCGTCGAAACTGGCCGTTCCTTCGCGATCGCCGCATCGACGCTTACCAGGGGCTCGACCGCCGCTTTCATAAGGCCTCGGCAGGGAGCGAACAAAACTAGTGGCCGCCACACCACGAGCCCTCGGCTACCATCTGCCTGCGGAGTGGGAAACCCATGAGGCTACCTGGATTGCCTGGCCCCACAACCTGACTGACTGGCCCGGCCGCTTTGCTCCCATTCCCTGGGTTTATAGCGAGATTGTCCGTAAGCTCTCGCCCGGCGAAACCGTTCGCATCCTGGTCAATTCTAAAGAGCATGAGGCCCGCGCCCGGCGCGTTATTCAGCGCGCCGGCGTCGATCTCAAGCGCGTGGAATTTTTTCGTTTTCCGACGGATCGCGGATGGACGCGGGACTTTGGCCCCATCTTCTTGAAGAGGGCAACTTCACCGCGTAGGCTCGCGGTGGTCCGCTTTCGCTTTAACGCCTGGGCAAAGTATCCCGAATGGCACAACGACGACCTGATCCCCCAGCGCGCTGCTCGTTCGCTCAAGATTCCGCTGCTTCCGGCCAAGGCGGGAAAACACGACTTCGTGCTGGAAGGGGGCAGTATTGACGTCAACGGCAAGGGAACGCTCCTGACCACGGAAGAGTGCCTGCTCGACCCGAAAGTCCAGGTGCGAAACCCCGGATTGGGCAAGGAACAGATTGAGGTAGCCCTGCGAGAGAACCTCGGCGTGCAAAACATCCTGTGGCTCGGTCGCGGCATCGCAGGTGACGATACCCACGGCCATGTGGATGACCTGTGCCGCTTCGTCAATGCGAAAACCGTAGTGCTGTGCAGCGAAGAAAATCCCGCCGATCCCAATTACGCCATTCTCCAGGAAAATCGCGAGCGGCTCAAGGATATGCGCCTGGAAGACGGCTCGCGCATCGAGGTGGTTCCGCTTCCCATGCCGAGCCCTGTTTTTTTCGACGGCCAGCGCCTGCCCGCCAGTTACGCCAACTTCTATATCGCCAACGCGGTGGTTCTGGTCCCCACCTTCAACGATCCGAAGGATCGTATTGCGCTCGGAACGCTGGCGGAATTGTTCACTGATCGCCCCGTGGTCGGGATTCATGCCGTCGATCTGGTCTGGGGCTTGGGAACCCTCCATTGCCTTACCCAGCAGCAACCCTCAGTGCTATAAGGTGTGGTAACCACGGTATGCGTTGCACACTGTGTGCTTTTTCCTTCCTCCGCACTCTCCATGTGAAGTTTCGGAGGCACGTAAACGACAGCGCGTGGCGGAGTTGCGACTGCGCTGCACCGACTGGTGGAACACCCGCGGTCCCTTACCTCTCAACCCGGCAGCCGCCCCTTGATCTCCTTCACCAGCTTTCCCACATCGAGAGGACGGAAAAGGACTCTTTCAAAGCCACGGCCTTCCAGCGCCTCCGAACTGCTGGCGGCGTGCCCCGCCAATACCCAGATGGGCAGGAGCTTCGCCCAATCAGAAAGCGTGGTGATATCTCCCGCCGGGTTCTCGCTCTCGAAAAGGTCCACAATCAGCAGCGCCGGCATCGTCCGGCTGGCCCAAAGGCGCTGCACCGCGTTGCCGACGGTGTCAAAGGCCTCCGCTTCAAAGCCTTCTTCGATCAACTGCGCCCGCAACAGCGCGCGTGCTGTCCAGGCTGTTCCGGCAATAAGAATCTGCGACATATTGATCCCAAGTATAGCTTCCGGTTGTGGAAATTTTCAGCTTTCTGCCCTTTCCCTATTGGAGATTCGTGCCTTAGAATGTGCTAACCTGAGGCTAGGGAGTGGCGGCTAGCCTGCTAACATTCCGGGTCGATGCAACGTGAATCGTGGATACCGCCCCTCTGAAGGTTGGCCGCATATGAAAATCCTCATCACAGGGTCGAGCGGTCTGATTGGGTCTGCGCTTGTTCAGCATCTCAGTTATGAAGGTCAGCAGGTCGTCCGGATGGTTCGGCGTCCTGCCGCCTCAGGCGGGGCCATCGCTGAATGGGACCCGGACGCCGGCAAGCTGGAGATGAGTTCCCTGGAACAGACCGACGCTGTGGTGAATCTTGCTGGGGAAAACGTCGCAGCAGGCCGATGGACGGAGGCGCAGAAGAAGCGTGTCCGCGAAAGCCGTGTTCGCGGAACGCAACTGCTCTCGGAATCTCTCGCGCAGGTAGCGGCTCCTCCGCGCGTGCTGGTTTCGGCTTCGGCAGTGGGGTTCTACGGCTCGTGCGGCGACCAGGTTCTGACCGAAGAGAGCCCGCCGGGATCAGATTTCCTGGCCGAAGTCTGCAAGGAATGGGAAGCGGCCACCGTGCCCGCTCGGCAAAAAGGAATCCGCGTGGTAATTCTACGGATCGGCATGGTGCTCAGCGGAAAAGGTGGCGCTTTGCCAGCGATGCTTCCAACGTTTAAGGCCGGTGCGGGCGGAAAGCTGGGTGACGGCCAGCAGTTCGTAAGCTGGATTGCCCTTGACGACCTGGTCCGGGCCATTGCGCATGCCATTTCTACCGAATCCCTTTCCGGCCCCGTCAACGCTGTCTCGCCCAATCCGGTGCGGAATGTTGAATTCACGGAAGTCCTGGGAAAGGTCCTGGGCCGGCCTACATTTCTGACCGTGCCTGCGGCCGTGGTGCGCCTGATGTTCGGCGAAATGGCTGACGCCCTGCTCCTGGCCAGCCAGCGCACTGAGCCCAGGCGGCTTGTCGACACGGAGTTCAGCTTCGAGCACCCTCGCCTCGAAGCCGCACTGCGTCATGCGCTGGGCCGAGAGTAGCGTAGAGCGCTGGCCCTTTGAAGCCCAGCTTGTCTGCTCGCAAACGCCAGCACCGGGTTGAGATTTCCCCTCCGGGTGTATACTAGAAAGATAATCGGGGATTTTGATGAGAATCACGGTTTTGTTCTTTGGGATCACGCACGATTTGACAGGGTTGCGGGAAGAGCAAGTGGAACTTGGAGAGGGCGAAACTCTTCAGGGTTTGCGGCGCCTCTACGAAACCCGGTTCCCGCGGCTGGGCGAGTGGGCGGAATCTCTGCTCTTTGCTGTTAACCAGCAGGTTGCAGAACCCTTATTCATCTTACATGAGGGCGACGAGGTCGCTATTATGCCCCCGGTCAGCGGAGGCTTGGACGTAAGCCGATGCCGTTGTCGCATCACGAGCGAAAAAATCTCCCCGTCAGACTTTGCGCGATCCCTCCAGGCGAGTTCCGATGGTGCGGTGGTTACCTTTGAGGGTGTTGTCCGCGACCATTCGAACGGCCAGAAGACGCTTTATCTTGAATATGAGGCTTACAGCACCATGGCTGTTCGCAAAATGGAAGAGATTGGCGCTGAAGCCAGGCAGAGATTTGATGTTGATTCGGTCGGAATCATTCATCGGGTAGGCAGACTGGAAATTGGAGAGACCAGCGTTGTTATCGTGGTGACAGCAGCGCACCGCCGGCCGGCATTTGAGGCCTGCCATTATCTTATCGACCGCCTCAAGCAGGTGGTACCCGTCTGGAAGAAGGAGTTTTTCGAAAACGGTGCTGTCTGGTCTGAAGGTGAAGGCCGACAGCGGGTCCTGGCGCAGGCTCATCGTTAGCCAATGCAAAAGGCCCGGCACCCGAATTCATCATTGAAGGAGATTCAAGCGAGGGCCCTTAAATCATATGGGAAATTATCTGGATATAGCAGTCGACATTGCCAGCGAGGCAGGATCTCTGATCGCTGATCTTGCCAAGCAGCCTCACAAGATTTCCTACAAACGAAAATCAGACATTGTGACGGAGGTTGACAGGCGTTCTGAAGCCATGATTACGGACCGCATCCGCCGGTGCTTTCCGGAACACGCCATCGTGGCAGAGGAAGGCGGCGGAAGGGAAACCGGTTCTGACTACTGTTGGTACGTTGATCCTCTGGATGGCACAACGAATTTTGCCCACGGATTTCCGGTTTACTGCATCAGCCTGGCTCTTGCCTATCGCGATGAAGTCATTGCGGGCGTGGTGTATGATCCCAATCGCCAGGAGTTGTTTGCGGCCGAGCGCGGAGGGGGAGCGACGTTAAACGGCCAGCGCATCCACGTGTCCCGGACGGCCGATCTTTCTGAAAGTCTACTGGGTACCGGTTTTCCCCCCTTTGCTTCCAATCATGACCTGAACCTGCAATTCTTTTTCAAGTTCACTCATCTTTCGCACGGAATTCGCCGGGCGGGCGCGGCGGCCCTGGACCTCTGTTCCGTTGCGGCAGGCCGCTTTGAAGGATTCTGGGAACTCAAGCTCAACTCCTGGGACAAGGCAGCAGGTTCCTTGCTGGTGACGGAAGCTGGTGGCCGCGTGACGGACTTGTCGGGCGGGCCCTTTTCTCTCCACCGCGATGAGATTTTTGCTTCAAACGGTCTGATCCATGATTCAATGCTTGATGTTTTCTCGGAAATACTGGAGGAAAACGGGAAGGTTGAGTGCAGCTAATGCTGCCGCTGAATTCACCTAAAGCCGTCAAGGCTTAGGCTTGCAAGCGTCGGGAAGTGTTATGAGGAATTATTTGGTATCAAGGCGTCGGCTAAGACGTCGAGGTCTGGTTACGCTCTCGCTCTCAGCTCCGCAGCTTTCGCCGCCTCCAGTTTCGCCAGACCCTGAAATCACTGAGATTGACATCCACCTGCGGCGGCTCAGCGCGGCGCATGATGGTCTGCGGATCGTCCACCTGACGGACATCCACCACAGCCTTTACACACCTCTTGAAGACGTCGAACGTGCCGTGAAAATGACCAACCACTTGCAGCCCGATCTGATCGCCCTCACCGGGGACTATGTCACCTTCTCTCCCACTTATATCTGGCCCGTGGCGCAGGTGCTGGGACGTCTGCGGGCGCGCCTGGGAGTTTTTGCGGTCTTGGGAAATCACGATTTCCAGGTGGACGCCGATGAGGTGGCGCGGGCACTCGAAGCCCACCACATCCACATGCTTCGCAATTCGCACTTTGCGGTGCATTCCGGGCACAGCCGACTGTGGCTGGCAGGTGTGGACGACTTATGGTGGGATGCGGACGACCTGGAGGCCGCTGTGCGCCATATCCCCTCGCGCGACCCCAAGATCCTGCTCTGCCACAACCCGGTGGGAGTTCGGATGGCTGCCGAGCACCACATCGATCTGGTGCTGTCCGGCCACACCCATGGCGGCCAGGTCAGGCTTCCGGTTGTGGGTGCGCTCTACACTCGGTCCAAACTGGGCAAGCGCTTCATTGCCGGATGGAATCGCCTGGACGGCACTCAGATATATGTCAGCCGCGGCATTGGCAAAGTCCTGCTGCCCGTGCGCGTCGGCTGCCCACCAGAGATCGCCTGCCTGAACCTGCGCTCCGGAACTCCGCATAAACTGCCGCAAACGCCATAATCAGACTGGAACGAGTCACCACGAGACCACAAGTGGCGAAGTCTCTGCGAACTTCGTGCTGGTTTTTCCTTGCCCTCTGTGGTGAGGTTGTTCTCTGTGCTGCTTAGCCCTATCGGACTGGTTCGGCGGCACACCTCCCGAGCCCGGGCCGTTTCGCTGTGCGCGTTTCTCTGCCTCAAGGGGGGAGCGGCCTTAGCTACCTGGAAGCAACCGTGTCGCTAATTTCCAGGACAGGTTCAGGGGCTTGACTCAGGGCCGAATAGAGTGTATGCCTATAACGTAAACTGCTGGAAAGTACCTGCCCTCAGCGGTTAAACACAACTCGTCAAGGTAGCCGAGTACCCGAAGCAGGTTTAACTGAAATCATGATTCCAGGCGAGGCGTTCCGCCCGGCAGAGCTTCGCCTGTCGCGGGATGGACGGCAGCTTTCAGACCGGGAGCATTCGGTCAGTGTATCTTTGTCCCTGAGGGTTAGTGTCCGCACTTCTGAATCCGCAGAAAAGCAACCCCTGACCCTTAGGGCCGCCTTGCAGGAATTGTCCCAAAAGCGAGGGTGAGAATGGCGATAAAGAAGACATGGTGGTTTCTTGTGGTGCTCCTTATTTTAACAGGCGTTGCCTTCGGCGCGGATGCAAAGGCGCCGCTGCTGCTGCAGACGCCGACGGTGAGCAAAACACAAATTGCCTTTGCTTTCGGGGGAGACATCTGGATCGTGAACCGGAAGGGCGGCGTGGCTCGACGGCTCGTGACTGGAGCGGGACTGGATACCCAGCCGATCTTTTCGCCGGACGGCCAGTGGCTTGCCTACACGGGAGATTATGACGGCAACACCGGTGTTTACGTGGTTCCGGCGGAGGGAGGCCAGCCACGGCGCCTGACCTACCATCCTGGCCCTGACGTGGCTCTAGGCTGGACGCCGGACGGCAAAGCGATCCTCTTTCGCTCGCACCGTGCGAGCTACTCGGACCCCAACCAGTTTTTCACCGTGCCGGTTACGGGCGGCTTCCCAACGGAGATCCCGCTGCCGATGGCCCAGGAAGGCGCCTTCTCGCCTGATGGGACGGAGCTTGCGTACGTTCCGAATTTCCAGTGGGAACCCTTCTGGCAGAATTATCGCGGCGGGCAAACCACGCCCATCTGGGTTGTCAATCTTTCCGATTCCGGCATTGTCGCCAAGATTCCACGCGTGAATTCCAATGACCGCGACCCCATGTGGGTGGGAGATACGATCTATTTTCTCTCCGACCGCAACGGACCGTTCACCCTGTTTGCCTACGACACCCGGAGCGGCAAGGTGACGCAGGTGGTGGACAATAAGGACCGCTGGGACATCCTTTCGGCATCGGCAGGACCGGGCGTGATTGTGTATGAACAGTTCGGCTCGATCCATCTTTACGATCTCAAGTCACACCGCGAGCATTTGGTCCCCATTACGGTGGCAGGCGACATGCCGGAACTCCGGCCGCATTTTGTGAATGTCGAAAAGAAGATTTTGAACTCGCAAATCTCGCCGACGGGCAAGCGCGCAGTTTTTGAAGCGCACGGCGAAATTCTCACGGTCCCGGCGGAGAAGGGCAGCATCCGCAACATCACGGGCTCTCCCGCTGTCGAAGACCGCGACCCGGCCTGGTCGCCCGATGGCAAATCCATCGCCTATTTTTCCGACCGTTCGGGCGAATATGCCCTGCACATCCGCAATCAAGACGGACTGGGACCTGTGAAGACCATTGAGCTCGGCCAGCCGCCCTCGTTTTTCTACACACCCATCTGGTCGCCTGACAGCAAGAAGATCGCCTATAGCGACAAGCGGCTCAACCTCTGGTATGTGGACCTTGACCACCCGACGCCGGACAAGGTGGATACGGACCTGTTTGATGCACCGACGCACGAATTTGACGCTGTGTGGTCTCCGGACAGCAAGTGGATGGCTTATACCAAGCAGCTTGAAAATCATCTGCGCGCCGTTTTCGTTTACTCGCTGGATACGAAAAAGGCGACCCAGATTACAGACGGCATGAGCGATTGCCTTTATCCGAACTTTGACGTGAACGGAAAATACCTCTACTTCACGGCCAGCACCAACATGGGGCTTACGACCGGCTGGCTCGACATGACAAACGAAGAACATCCGGTCACCCGCGGCGTCTACGTGGTGGTGCTGCGCAAGGATCTGCCCTCGCCCATCGCGCCCGAAAGCGACGACGAAAAGGTTGGGGAAGAGAAGAAGGATGAGAACAAGGCCAGCGACGAAAACAAGGGGAAAGAGGGCGAGAAGAAGGAAGAAAAGGAGAAGAAGCCCGTCCACGTGACGATTGACTTCGCGAACATCGGCCAACGGATTCTTGCCCTGCCCATTCCAGCGGAGAATTATGTTGGGTTGTCGGCCGGGAAGACAGGCGAGTTGTTCCTGGCTGAGCTGCCGCCGGTGGTGATCGGCTTCACGCCGGGTGGGCCGACAGTGAAGATCACGAAATTTGACCTCAAGAAGCGCAAGGTAACGCCTTTTATCCCTGCCGCCAATGCTTTTGTTCTTTCGTTCGACGGCGAGAAGGCGCTCTACAAACTCAAGGACAAGTGGTTCATCGTTCCCACCGACAAAGAGCCCAAGCCGGAAGACGGCTTGCTCAAGATGGACAACATGGAGGTCTATGAAGAGCCGCGCGCCATGTGGCAGCAGATGTATAACGAGGTGTGGCGAATCGAGCGCGATTTCTTCTACGATCCCCACTTCCATGGCCTGAACATTGAGGAAGCGAAGAAGACATTCGAACCCTTCCTGCCCGGAATCACCAGCCGGCACGACCTGACCTACCTCTTCCAGGAAATGCTCAGTTATATGGAAGTAGGGCACATGTTTGTGGGCGGCGGCGAACAGCCTGAACAGAAGAAAGTGACCGTAGGCTTGCTGGGCGCGGACTACAAGATTGAAAACGGCCGCTACCGGATTACCAAGGTCTATAGCGGCGAGAACTGGAACCCGGATCTCCACGCGCCGCTCACACAGCCGGGCGTCAACGTCAAAGCGGGCGAATATCTGCTGGCTGTGAACGGCCGCGAGTTGACCGGCGCGGACAATATTTACAGTTTCTTCCTCGAAACCGCCGGCAAGCAGACGGCCATCCGGGTGGGGCCGAATCCGAGCGACAAGGGTTCGCGCGAAGTGACCGTGGTGCCCATCCCAAGCGAAGCGGCATTGCGCAATCGTGACTGGATCGAAAGCAACCGGCGCAAAGTGGACGAATTGAGCGGCGGCAAGCTCGCCTACGTGTATCTTCCAAACACCGCCGGCGGCGGGTTCACCAACTTTAACCGCTACTACTTTGCGCAAGTGGGCAAAGAGGGCGCGGTAATTGACGAGCGCTTCAATCACGGCGGGCAGCTTGCGGACTACATTATTGATTACCTGCGGCGGCCGGTGATGAGCATCGTCATGACCCGCGAAGGACAGGAATACAAGGAACCTCTTGAATCGATTTATGGCCCGAAGGTGATGATCATTAACCAGTTTTCAGGCTCGGGAGGCGACGCTCTGCCGTGGTATTTCCGCAAGGCGAACATTGGGCCGCTGGTCGGGGTCCGCACCTGGGGCGGGCTCGTCGGCATCGGAGGCTATCCGCGGCTCATGGACGGGGGGAGTGTGATGGCGCCGCGCTGGGCGATCTACGGATTGCATGGGCACTGGGAAGTGGAGGGCCATGGCATTCCACCCGATTACGAGGTTGAGATGGACCCGAAACTCTGGCGGGAAGGGCACGACCCGCAGCTCGAAAAAGCCGTCTCCGTCGCCTTGCAGTTGCTCAAGGAGCGCCCGCTGCCGAAATATCCGCGCGCGCCATATCCGAACCACCACCAGCAACTGCCGACCACGCCTCCAGGGGAATGATGGCGCCTGCAGCCTTTTGAGGTTCGGAATGGGCCGGCGCCAGCGCAAGAATCTTTGACGCCATGGGGGCGGGGCACTGGCTCTAAACCCGGTGAGGATTACTGTGGCTGAATGCCAGCGAGGGCTGTGGGGACGGTCGTGTTTGTGATTCCGAAAGGCGTGTCAGTGGGGCGTTGCAAATCTTACAGGGGGCCAACATGAATCGAAGGAACTTTCTTGTTGTGGGGAAGCGCCCTTGCAGGCGGCCTGGCCGTTCCATGCCAACGGGGCTGGCCGAAGGAGGAGCATCCTGCTGCAGCGGAGAACGTCAAGGCCGGCCGAGCGCGGCTGATTCCCGTCCGGGGCCGGAAATATCACATCTGGGTCGAGCGCGTGGGCGAGTCAACCATCAGGCAACGTGCTGTTGTTGCACGGCGGGCCGGGCCTCAACCATATGTACTTCCAATGTCTAGAGGATTTCCTCCCGCGGACGGGAATCGAGTTCTGGTACTATGATCAGGTTGGCGGCCTTTTCCCCGACAACCCCGATGAACCGAAAGCGCGCTTAAGGCCAAGCTGAGTTGAGCCAGGGAGATTTACATCGGTGAGACTAAAGTTCGTTGTCCTTGCGGGTATTCTGGTGCTTGCCTCCTGCGTGCCGGCTGTTCTTCGTGCCAGCGGCAACGCGACTAGTCGGGCGCCCTCGGCCCCCGCGTTTGTGGATGTGCGGCTGGATGCTCCGGCAAAGCTCGCGCATTTGAAGCCCGGCGACAAACTGCAAGGAAAGGTGACGCACAACGTATTTTGCGGCTACCGCCTGGTTGTTCCAAGGGGCAGCCAGATTCATTTAACGGTATCCGGGATTAAGCGCGGGCCGAAGATATACAACAGCGTGTGGCCATGGCCGATCCGGTACTTTCGCCCGAAATACGAGAGATTGCCTAACTTTGATTTCGCCGATGTCACTTTGTCCGGCGGCAAGAAAGTGCATCTGCAGGTGTGGTCTGTCTCCGCGATTAAAAGTTCCGAAGTGGCTGCGAAGCATAAAAGCAAGATAAGACCTGCAACGAAAGCCGGCTCCTCTTCTCGCCCCGCGAAGGGGTCTAATTCCCGCCCATGCTCGCCAGGGCTCAACCTTCAGTTAGTAGTTCGTGCACAGCACATTGAAGCTCCCACCTTTTCTGCGGAGGGTTCAGAACGCGCAGAATCCACTGCGGCGCCTCTATCAGAAATTGAGACGGTTTCGGCTGGCAGCAACGTGAAACTCGCTCTTTTGGGTACCCTGAGCGCTTCGAAAAGCCGGGAGGGAGATCCGTTCAAGGCCCTCCTGGTGAAGCCGATACGGTTGGATTCAGGCACTCTGTTGCCCGAGGGTACGGTTTTCGAGGGGCACGTCACAAAAAGTGTTCCCCCGCGCTGGCTCAGCCGGCCGGGATCTTTGTACATAAAGTTCACCCGGCTGGTCCTGCCTGCCGAGGCGAATCTTCCGATCGCGGCTTCTGTAGCCGGTGTTGAGGCAAGCCAGCGGTCGCAAATCAAAGTGAATTCAGAAGGCGGGATGAGCGGCGGAGGTCCAGGCAAGGCTCGCCTGTTGCTGGATCTGGGAGTCAGCGCAGGCATTTCCAAGGTTGCCGATGATTCCTATCAGCTCATCACGGAACTTCTCGTTTCGTCCGCCACTGACGCGTCGACCGCCGGGACAGCCCGTCTGATAGGGTTTGCAGTCACGGGCTTGTATATGCTCACTCGCCGTGGACTCGACGTGACGTTGCCGCGCTATACAACTATTACGGTCAGGTTCGACCGGGCTCCTTCCTTGCCGTCGGCGAAGCTTGTTTCGCAGCGGGAAATTGGACACTAAGGTTAAGATGTGGCTTGGGGGTGCCAGTTCGAGAGAACTGCAGATGTCGGCAGCGGTCGGTGGCGCTCAGCCGCCGTCTTGATGCTACGGGAAACCAATTGTCCCTCATCCTGTACGGGGACGTTGGAACCTGCGCTTTGGTGGGCGCCGGATGGACTGCGCTTCCAGAATGCGGCGGGTTGAGCACACTTTGCCCCACCGGTGCATCTAAACAAATGGCGGATAATGCCTCGAAGGTTTCCATCGGCTCCAAGAATTGCTGTTTCATTACAAGGCAAGAGCGGTTCAGTTGACAGGCGGGAACCTTATGCTATACTGAGCTTTGGGTCCGGCGGGCCGTGCAGTTGGGGGACTGGACCATTCCTTCAGGTAGAAGCTTTAAGGACCACCTCACCGTTCTCTTTCAACCTTGACAGCCGCGAATGAGGAATTGTGGAATCTGAGACTTGCAAGAAAGAGCTGGTAATCGAAGTACCTCCGGATGTCGTCAAACAGGAAACTGATGCCGTGACGGCGCAATACCGGCGTCTGGCCCGAATTCCGGGTTTCCGCCCCGGGCATGCGCCGGCCTCGCTTGTTAGGCGGCATTTTCAGGAAGACATTCGCAATGAGGTTGTCCAGACGCTCCTGCCGAAATACTTTGAGGATGCTACCAAAGGGCAGAAGATGTCGGTCGTCGGTCGGCGCCGTTTCGCCGATTTAAAATTTGAGGATGATAGCCCACTTACCTGCACGGCGACGTTCGAGATCCTTCCCCAGTTTGAACTGAAAGATTATAAAGGGCTTGAAGTGGAGGAGCAACCCACCGAAGTGAGCGAGGCCGATGTGGCCCGGTCCCTTGAAGAGTTGCAACAGCGCGTGGCCACTTTTGAGCCGGTGGACGGCCGTCCAGCTCAGGATGGCGATTACGTTACGGTGAACTATCGGGGGGTTGATAGCGCCGTTCCAGCTGCGAATCCTCTGGAAGCGAACGACGCCATTGTGCACCTGGCGGGTGACGGGACCGTGCCGGCCTTCACGGAGAATCTCCGAGGTGCGAAACCTGGTGATGTGCGCGAATTTGAGGTAGGCTACCCGGAAGATTTCAGCGCCAAATCCCTGGCGGGCAAGACCTTTCGCTACAGGGTGGAGGTTCAGGCTGTCAAGAAGAAAGTGGTTCCCGCGCTGGATGATGAGTTCGCCAAGTCTGTCAGCGAGTCCAAGACACTGGAGGAGCTGAAAACGAAGATTTCTGAGAACCTTGCGGTGCACAAGAAGCATGAGGCTGAGTCCTCCGCCAAGCAGAGTCTATTGGACCAATTAGCAGCGGCACACGGCTTTCCTGTCCCGGATACGCTTGTCGAGATGCAGGTTGATGCCAGGATGGAAAGGCTTCTGACCCGTCTGCTTTCTCAGGGCGTTGACCCACGGACCGTAGGGGTTGACTGGCCAAAACTGCGGGAAGACGGGCGGCCGGAGGCGGAGAAGGAAGTTCGGGGTTCTCTGATCCTTGAAAGGATCGCGGAAGCGGAGGGAATTGAGGTTACCGAAGAAGAGGTCGATGAGTTGATTCGTGAAGTGGCCGAAGAGCGGCACGAAGCGCCGGCGGTGGTAAAAACGCGCTTGACACGGAATGATGAACTGCCTAGTATAAGACGTAGGCTCCGTAATCAGAAAGCTCTTGACCTCGTCTATCGCAACGCTAAGACCCAGCAAAAAGCCGAGTCCGTTCCGCACCAGGCCGAAAGTTAAAGGCAGGGAGCGCTGACGAATATGGAAAGACCAGCAATGACATTGATTCCAATGGTGGTTGAGCAAACGAACCGTGGCGAACGGGCCTACGACATTTATTCCCGCCTGCGGCGCGATAATATCATTTTCATTGGCACCCCGATTGATGATAATGTTGCCAATTTGGTGACGGCACAGTTGCTTTTCCTTGAAGCCGAGGACCCGGAGAAGGATGTGTCCCTGTACATCAATTCCCCCGGCGGTGTGGTGACGGCAGGCATGGCCATTTACGATACAATGCAGTTTATCCGGCCTGATGTGGCCACCATCTGCATCGGGCAGGCTGCCAGCATTGCAGCGCTGCTGCTCTCCGCCGGAACTCCCGGCAAGCGCTTTGCGCTGCCAAATTCCAGGGTCCTGATCCATCAGCCGACCATGGGCGGGCTCTCCGGCCAGGCGACGGATATCGATATTCATGCGCGGGAGATTTTGCGCATTCGGGCAGGGCTGAACGAAATCATGGCCAAGCATACTGGCCAACCCCTCGAAAAGGTTGAACGCGATGTCGAGCGTGATTTCTGGATGAGTGCTCAGCAGGCGCGCGAATACGGGATTGTGGATGAGATTATTGAGAAGCACAAATAACGGAGGCGACATTACTTGAAACGATTGGTTTCAGAAGAAATACTTCGTTGTTCGTTTTGTCAGAAGACACAAGACTCCGTCGGAAAGTTAATTTCCTCACCCGGTGATCATCCTCGAGCTTATATCTGTGACGAATGCGTAGCGATCTGCAACACTATTCTCGAAGAAGACCAGGCGGAACGGGTTCCGACCGCCGAAGCTAGACTGCCGCGACCGGCGGAAGTCAAACGCTTTCTAGATGAGTATGTCATTGGCCAGGACAAGGCCAAGAAGAAGCTGGCCGTTGCCGTTTACAACCACTACAAACGCATCATGCTGACCAAGGTACGCAATGATGTGGAACTGACCAAGTCCAACATCTTGCTCATCGGACCCACGGGGACGGGCAAAACGCTTCTGGCTCAGACCCTGGCGCGCCTTCTGGAGGTGCCGTTTGCGATTGTGGATGCCACAACGCTGACTGAGGCGGGCTATGTCGGTGAAGACGTTGAGAACATCATCCTGAAGCTGCTCCAGAACGCGCAGGGTGATGTCCAGCGGGCCCAGCAAGGCATCATCTACATTGATGAAATTGACAAGGTGTCGCGGAAAGACGAGAATCCCTCGATCACGCGCGATGTTTCAGGTGAGGGAGTCCAGCAGGCTTTGCTGAAGATTCTTGAAGGGACCGTGGCCAACGTCCCGCCACAGGGTGGCCGGAAGCATCCCCACCAGGAATTCACTGCAGTGGACACAACGAACATCCTGTTTATCTGCGGGGGCGCATTTGTGGGGCTGGAAAAGATCATCGAACGGCGCACTGGTAAGAAATCCCTCGGGTTCCACATACCCGAGGAAGGACAAGAAGTGCTCCCGGGGTGCCGCAATATCGAATTGCTGGAGCAGGTGCAGCCCATGGATCTGATTCAGTACGGCCTGATTCCGGAATTCGTCGGTCGCCTTCCGGTCGTCAGCGTTCTGAGCGACTTGGACGAGAAGGCGCTGGTTGAGATCCTGACCGAACCCAAGAATGCGCTCGTTCGCCAGTACCAGAGGCTATTTGAATATGAGAATGTTAAACTAAAGTTTACCGAAGGCGCGCTGGGGGCGATTGCTTCACAGGCTCTCCAACGCAAGCTGGGAGCAAGAGGCCTTCGCATGATTCTTGAAGACTTGATGCTGGACCTGATGTATCATCTTCCCAGCCAGCGCTCCATCCGCGAATTCCTGGTGACGGAAGAAATGGTTTTGAAGCACGAAATTCTTTTTGACCCATCTCTTTTTGAAAAGGCAAGTTAATGGACTCCGCTATGTTCTCTGGCCGAGAAAAAGGTGATACCCGTATTCTGCCGATGATGCCCATCCGGGATGTCGTTATTTTTCCTTACATGATGACTCCGTTCGTGGTCGGGCGCGAGAGTTCCATCCGTGCTCTCGAGGAGGCCCTGGCGGGTGACAAGAAAATCTTTCTGGCTACCCAGCATGATGCCTCGGTCGATGATCCCAAGCCCAATGACATTTACCAGGTGGGAACCATTGCGAACATCATCCAGAGCCTGAAGCTTCCGGATGGAAACATCAAAGTCCTGGTGGAGGGTAGCGAGCGCGGGAAGATTCTGAAAGTTTCCAGCGAGGAGGGCTATTTCCGCGCCAATGTGAAGACGGCGTCATACCGGATTGTCAGCACGCCCAGCCTGGAGCAACTCGTTCAACGCGTGATTTCGCTCTTTGAGCAGTATGTCAAACTCTCTCAAAGCCTGAATTATGAGACCATGATTGCCGCCGCCAAAGTGGAGGAGATCAGCAAGTTTACGGACACGGTGGCTGCCAATCTAAGCATCAGCATTGAGGAAAAACAGGAACTGCTGGAACTTTTCGATCCTGTCGACCGCCTCACCCGCCTGGCCGATATACTGGATATCGAAATTGAAAAGCTGAATGTCGATCGCTCCATCCAGGGACGTGTGAAGCGGCAAATGGAGCGGGCCCAGCGGGAGTATTACCTGAATGAGAAAATCAAGGCAATCCAGAAGGAGCTGGGACGGAACGAGAAGAGCGAAATCGATGAGCTGAAGAAGAAGATCGAGTCCGCGGGCATGACGAAAGACGCCCTCGATAAGGCCATGGGAGAAATTAAGCGGCTGGAACTGATGCCTCCGATGTCGGCAGAGTCCACCGTGTCGCGGAACTATCTCGACTGGCTGCTGGCGGTGCCCTGGAAGAAGAAGTCGAAGGAGATCAGGGACATCCGCCGCGCTGAAAAGATTCTAAACGAAGATCACTATGGGCTCGAGAAGATTAAAGAACGCATTCTGGAGTTCCTGGCTGTTCGTCAACTGGTGAAGACTCCGCGCGGGTCCATCCTCTGCTTTGTGGGACCTCCGGGAGTGGGGAAAACATCCCTGGGCCGCTCGATTGCCCGTGCGACAGGAAGAAAGTTTGTGCGTCTTTCTCTCGGCGGGGTCCGGGACGAAGCGGAAATTCGCGGCCATCGAAGGACTTATATCGGTGCCTTGCCCGGCCAGATCATCCAGATGATGAAGAAAGCCGGAACGGTCAATCCTGTGTTCTTGCTCGATGAAGTTGACAAGATGAGTATGGATTTCCGGGGAGATCCATCCGCTGCCTTGCTGGAAGTGCTGGATCCTGAGCAGAACCACATGTTTGCCGACCACTAT
This sequence comes from Terriglobia bacterium, assembly GCA_046705285.1. GTDB lineage: Bacteria > Acidobacteriota > Terriglobia > UBA7540 > UBA7540 > SCRD01. The sequence continues at coordinate 49,407 of JBJKQK010000168.1, read as the reverse complement.
CTGGACGTTGAGTACGACCTGTCCAAGGTTTTCTTTATTACGACCGCCAACGTGATCCATACGATTCCACAGCCGCTTCAGGATCGCATGGAGATTTTGCGGCTTTCCGGCTATACCGAACAGGAGAAGCTGGAAATTGCCAAACGATTCCTGGTGCGTAAGCAGCGTGAGGCTACCGGCGTAAAAGAGCAGAACCTGAAGTTTGAGGATGAGGCCATTGTTGGAATCATCCGAAACTACACGCGCGAAGCTGGAGTCCGCAACCTGGAGCGGGAGATCGCCAACATCAGCCGCAAGGTTGCGCGCAAGGTTGTCCAGGAGGGCCGCGAACTGAAGGCAGTAGTGAAGCCCGATGACCTTCGCGAATACCTGGGTGTGATCAAGTTTCGCGATACCAAGGCCGAAGAGAAGAATGAAGTGGGTCTTGCCACCGGCCTGGCCTGGACTGAAGTCGGAGGCCAGATTCTGTATATCGAAGCCACCGTGATGACCGGCAAGGGCAAGCTGACACTTACCGGCAAGTTGGGTGACGTGATGCAGGAATCTGCACAGGCGGCTTTGAGTTACGTGCGCTCCCGGGCTCCCCGGTTAGGACTTCCTCCAGATTTTTACCGTCGCGTGGACATCCACATTCACATTCCCGAAGGCGCTATCCCGAAAGACGGTCCTTCAGCGGGCATCACACTGGCCACTGCGATGGTCAGCGCCCTGACCAAGATTCCGGTAGACCGGGACATTGCCATGACCGGCGAAATTACTTTACGGGGCAAGGTACTGCCTATCGGCGGCGTAAAAGAGAAGATCCTGGCCGCCCATCGTGCCGGCAACCGAACTGTGCTGCTCCCGCGTGACAATGAGAAGGATCTTTCCGAAATTCCGGAAAACATTCAGGGAGATTTGGCCATCCGGTTTGTTGACACCATGGACGAGGTTCTCGATCTGGCACTCGAACGGAAGATCGAGGCAATCGCCGACCTTGCCGCCGAGTCGGAAGAGGCTCGGGGGCTCGACACCTCGCTCGAATCTGACCGGGAATCTCTGACGAATTGAATTTAATAATGATGTCTGAGTTCGAAGACCCCGGGAATAAAAGTAAAGTTCTGGATCTGGATCCGCCTTACGGTTTTTCCAGGAGCGATATCAATTCATAGATCATTGGAACAAGATTGGGGGAGAAGGCGGCCCTGACGAACCCAGCAGGCCGGACATTGGCCGGGAATTGCGCGTCCACCCAGGACGGGAATTGAGTTTTTCTCGCTGCGTCAGTAAATAACGTCAACTGATTCAAGCCAATTCGGTTTGAGAAACCTGGAAATTACTGCCGAGAAGTATACCATTCGGAAATTCTGCTGACTTGCCTTGATGAACCGTTCAACTTACCTGCTGCGATGATCAAGGGTTGAAGCAACAGCGGAATCTCCCATTCTTGAGAAGGGAATCCTCTACAGGATTTTAAATTAAATTGAATTTGAGAGATTAACATGCCGTCCAAAAAACACGAAGAAAAGCCAATCGTTGTGCAGGAAGAAAAAATCGAGGAGCTGAAGGAGAGCGAGGTCCTCGATATCGCCAAGCTGAAAGAAATGAACATTGCGACGCTCACCCAGGTGGCGAAGGACCTGGGAGTCGCCGGGGCCACCGGCATGCGCAAACAAGAGCTGATTTTCAAAATTCTCCAGGCGCAGACCGAGAAGGCCGGGCTGATCTTTTCAGAAGGAGTGTTGGAATGTCTGCCGGACGGCTTCGGCTTTCTTCGCGCGCCCGATTACAATTACCTGCCGGGCCCCGATGACATCTATGTCTCGCCTTCGCAGATTCGCAAGTTCGATCTGCGGACCGGCGACACGGTTTCCGGCCAGATTCGCCCTCCCAAAGAAGGCGAGCGTTACTTTGCGCTGATCAAGGTGGAGGCCATCAACTTTGAGCCGCCCGACGAGGCGCGGAACAAGATCTTTTTTGACAACCTCACTCCGCTTTATCCCCAGGAGCGGCTGCGCCTGGAAACGGCCCAGGAGAACGTATCAGCGCGGGTGCTGGATCTGTTGACGCCCATCGGCAAGGGCCAGCGCGGCCTGATCGTTTCTCCGCCGCGTACCGGCAAAACCATGCTGCTGCAGACCATAGCAAATTCCGTGACCGCGAACCATCCCGAAGTCACGCTGATTGTCCTGCTGATTGACGAGCGGCCGGAAGAAGTGACCGACATGCAGCGGACCGTCGAGGGTGAAGTGATCAGTTCCACGTTCGACGAGCCTGCCGCTCGCCACGTGCAGGTGGCTGAAATGGTGATTGAAAAGGCCAAGCGGCTGGTTGAGCACAAGCGCGACGTGGTGATTTTGCTTGATTCCATCACCCGCCTCGCCCGTGCGTACAACACTGTGGTGCCGCCCTCGGGCAAGGTGCTCTCCGGCGGCGTCGATTCCAACGCGCTCCAGCGCCCCAAGCGCTTCTTCGGGTCGGCGCGTAATGTAGAGGAGGGTGGCAGCCTCACCATCATCGCCACGGCCTTGATCGATACCGGAAGCCGCATGGATGACGTAATCTTTGAAGAATTCAAAGGCACCGGCAACATGGAAGTTCACCTCGACCGTAAGCTGGTCGACAAGCGTGTGTTTCCGGCCATCGAAATCAACAAGTCGGGTACCCGCAAGGAAGAACTGCTGGTGCCGAAAGACGAGCTCAATCGCATCTGGGTCCTGCGCAAAGTCCTGAACCCGCTGTCGCCTGTCGAGTCAATGGAACTTATCATCGACAAGCTCTCCAAGACCAAGAACAACTCCGAGTTCCTGGCTTCCATGTCGAATGGCGGGAGGTAAAGGCCGGGCGGCTTTTTGACCACACAGGCGCCCTACTGTGGGCCCAGTAATTTCTTCATCCGAGCCAATTCCAGAATCTCTTCAACCACTTCTTCAGCGGAGAGGGAAGTGGAGTCGAGGATTGTGGCGTCTTCGGCGGGAACCAACGGCGATATCTTCCTCTGTGCATCCAGTTGATCGCGGTTTGAAATCTCTGTCATCGTATCCGTCATCGTAGACGGGCGTCCCTGTTGGTGGTTCTGCTGCAGCCTGCGCCGGGCTCGCTCGTTCGGCTCGGCTTTCAGGAAGATTTTCAGCGGCGCATCGGGAAAAACGACAGTTCCGATGTCGCGCCCTTCCATCACCACACCCGGGCTTTTCAGGAGCGACCTTTGAAGGGCAATCAGCTTTTTGCGGACCTCCGGCAGGCGCGAGACGCGCGCTGCAGCCAGAGTGACGTCAGAGGTCCGGATCTTTGCGGTAACGTCCTTTCCATCCAGCAGGATTTGCGGCTGTGGCTGGCGAGAAACAAATCGGATTTCAGCCGACGCTACGACTCGGGCGATTTCGTTTTCATCTTCAAGTGAAACACCGGCCGCCACAACCTTGAGCGCGGCGGCCCTGTAAGTAGCGCCGCTGTCCACGTAGGCCAGCCCCAGACGTTCGGCAAGCATCTGGGCTACGGTGCTCTTGCCGGCGCCCGCAGGTCCATCAATCGCAATAACAAGGGGTCCCGCCATTGTTTCCTATCGAATTATTGGTTTGCGCTGTTCCATGTTGGGGAACATCTCTAACTGCGTTGCGTCCCCGAGAGGTATCTCATTGTCCTCTGTGTCTCTGAAACTTTAACACAAAGCCGGGGAATCTCCTCCGTGTCCTTTGCGTGATGGTTTTTGATGTCACTGAGGAAATGCATCAGGGCGACGGCGTCTTCACGCCTAAACGTCAGATCCTCTTAAAGGCTCTCTGAATCTCCTTCATGTCGTACCGCAGCACGATCGGGCGTCCGTGGGGGCAGGTCATGGGACATTCCGTTTTGCTCAGTTCCAGTAGCAGCCAGCTCATTTTCTCCTGGTCAAGCGGCATATTGACCTTGATGGCCGCATGGCATGCCACAGTGGCCGCGATGTTTCGCCGCAACTCGTTCAGCGACAGGGCGCGCGCTTCGCGCCTCACACCGTCCAGAATCTCACGTACCAGCTTTTCCACGTCTTCAGCATGAATGTCGGCGGGTGATGACTTCACGGCCACGCTTCCCTGGCCGAAAGCTTCCACCTCAAATCCGTTGGCAGCCAGTTCCCCTGCGATCTCCTGATAGGTGGCACGTTGCTCCGGCTGCAGGTCCATGATGATTGGAATAAGCAACCGCTGTCCTTCGAGTTCGCTGTCCTGGCGCTGTCGCAGGCGCTGCTCAAATAAGATCCGCTCATGCGCCACGTGCTGATCGATGATCCAAAGCCCTTCCGCGTTGGTGGCTACAATGAAGCTGGATTGCACCTGGCCAAGCGGCAGGAGGTCCGAGGGAAGTTCACCGGTTCGGGATTCGGGCGAAGCGGGCTCACCCTCAGCGTATGGAGCCGAGCAGGATACGGGTGCAGCTGAAGCATAAATGGAGAGCGCCTCCTCGGCCAGGGGAAGATATCCCGGCGAGGGTGCCGGCCTGGGCGCTGAGAGTTGGAACACTCTGGCCGGCGCCGAACCAGACGCATCTCTCTGCTTTGCCGTGGGCACCCACTGCCTCGTTCCCGCCGAAGGTGCCGTTATTTCATCGCCCGCTTCGACCCTGTCCTGCCGGTCATCGGCTTGTACCGGCCTGCGCATGGGGAATGCTGCGACAGGCCGTGCAGCCATCAAGGCCTGAAGCACCGAATCGCGAATCAGGTCGTGCACAAAAGATGAGTTGCGGAAGCGGACCTCGGCTTTTGAGGGGTGAACATTTACATCAACTTCACCCGGCGGAAGATCGAGAAAAATCATTGCCACTGGAAAGATTCCGGCCGGCAGAATGTTGCGATAAGCCTCATTCAGCGCGTGCAGCGCCAACCGGTCGCGGATCAGCCGTCGGCTGACAAAAAAGTAGATTTGGTTGCGGTTCAGCTTGTGAACTTCCGGCCGCGAAACAAAACCGAAGATTTTGAAAACCGGCGCTGCCGCCGGCTCGACATGGTCTTCTGCTTCCTCGCCGAGATGCATACTGCTGGCAAGCGGCAGCAGTTGGCGCTCGATGGGTCCAAATTCCACGAGTTGTTCCAGAGCCTGCGCGCCCATCACCTGGTAAATCCGCTCGCGATGGCTCGCCACGGGAGAAACGGCCAGGATTTCATTGGACACGGACTCGAGCCGGAACGATTTGTCGGGGTGGGCCAGCGCGTAATGCGTAACCATAGAAGCAATATGCCCGAGTTCGGTGGATTCTGATCGCAAGAATTTGCGGCGTGCCGGAACGTTGTAGAACAGGCCTTGAACCTCAATCGTGGTGCCGGGCGGCCGGGCGATTTCTTTGACGTCACGAAGCTTCCCGCCCGCAAATTCCATCCGCGTGCCCGCTTCTTCTGAGACGTGGCGGGTTTCGAGATTCAGGCGGCATACGGCCGCTATGGAAGGCAAGGCCTCGCCGCGAAATCCCAGTGTTGCGATCTCGTCCAGGTCTTCGGCAGACTTGATTTTGCTGGTGGCGTGCCGCTCGAAGGCCAGCAGGGCGTCGTCGCGTGTCATGCCGCAGCCGTCGTCCACCACGCGGATTAGGCGCTTGCCCCCGCTCTCCACGCGGACTTCAACCTCGTGCGCTCCGGCATCAATCGAGTTTTCAACCAGCTCCTTGGCCACAGAAGCCGGCCGCTCGACCACTTCGCCCGCCGCAATCTTGTTGGCGACGGCCTCGGGAAGGATGTGAATTACTGACATGCAGCGACCTTTAATTCTAGGACTAAAGCCCCTTTTGCTCCCCTCTTCGTCCGCCGGAGCCGAAGCTCCAGCATCCTGATTATGCTCATGCAAGGACGGAGATGAGCCCCCGACTTATTGATTGCTGCGCGCCATGGTGGCGACTGAATCTGCTGTGGCTCCCTGCAACAGTTCAATACTTCAGAATCTTCAGCCCCAGTTCAGAGAGTTGTTCGGGATCGACGGTTGCGGGCGCGTCGCACATCAGGTCGGTGGCGCTGGCGGTCTTGGGAAATGCGATGACTTCGCGGATGCTCGATTCGCCTGCCAGCAGGGCGACAATGCGATCAACGCCCAGCGCGATCCCCCCGTGTGGCGGCGCCCCGTATTCGAGCGCGTCCATGAAGAAGCCGAATCGCTCCCGGGCCTTTTCATCGCTCAAGCCCAGCACTCGGAAGACTCGCTTCTGGATGTCGGGGCGGTGCATACGGATTGAGCCCCCGCCGATCTCCTGCCCGTTCAGAACCAGGTCATACGCAAGAGCCTTGACGCTGCCCGGGACCGACTCCAGCCGGTCCAGATCTTCTTCCCGCGGCGACGTGAACGGGTGGTGCATGGCCGCAAAACGCTTCTCATTTTTGTCGTACTCGAACATGGGGAAGTCAATAATCCACGCGAGTTTCCAAAGGCCGGGCTTGATGAGCTCAAATTTATTCGCGAGTTCCAGTCGCAACCAGCCTGATGCCTGATCAAGAGCGCGTACGTTTTCCACTGAGTCCGATTCCGCCCCCAGTAGGATCACCAGGTCGCCGAGTTGAGCTTCGGTGGCTGCGACGATTTGCCGGAGGCCGTCGTCGCCGAGTGCGTTTTTCATCCGCGACTGGATGCCCGCCTCGCTGACGGTCAGATACGCCGAGTTCGAGGTTCCCTGTGCCCGCAGGGTTTCCTGGTAGCGGTCAAACTGGCTGCGGGAGATTTTTGACGCAGCGCCAGGAACGCGAAGGCCCTTGGCAAACTGAAATCCTTTCACCTCATTCAGCTTGCTGTGCGGCAACTCCAGGCGTTTCCATTCCAGCGCAAACCGCAGGTCCGGCTTGTCGGAGCCGTATTTTTGCATGGCCGTGTCGTAGGCAAGGCGCGTGAACGGCCGCTCGACTTTGACATCAACCAGCGCCAGGAGTTTTTCCAGCAGACCTTCAATGATGTCGAAGAGCACTTCACGCTGCGGGAAGGCAATCTCCACGTCGATTTGCGTGAATTCGGGCTGGCGGTCAGCGCGCAGGTCTTCGTCTCGGAAGCAGCGGACAATCTGGAAATAACGGTCGAACCCGGCGATCATCAGCAACTGCTTGAAGAGTTGCGGCGACTGCGGCAGCGCGTAAAAGTGGCCCAGGCGAACCCGGCTCGGCACCAGGTAATCGCGCGCGCCCTCGGGCGTTGACCGCGTCATGAAAGGCGTTTCCACTTCGATGAACTGGTGTTCGTCAAAGTGCTCGCGCACCACCTGGTTGGCGCGGTGGCGGAGGCGGATGTTGTGCTGCATGCGGCTGCGGCGTAGGTCCAGATATCGGTAGCGTAGGCGTGTGTCCTCGGCCGTTCGAGTTTCATCTTCAATGGGGAAAGGAGGAGTTTTTGCCTCATTCAGCAGCAGCAGGGTCTGCGTTTTCACTTCCACTTCGCCCGTGGCGAGCTGCGCGTTCACGGTTTCCGGCGCCCGCAGCACTGCTTCGCCTTCCACGCCCACGACGTATTCCGTCCGCACCTGCTCGGCCTTGGCGTGGGCTTCCGGGCTTGATTCCGCGTTCACGACCACTTGAACGATGCCGGTGTGGTCGCGCAGATCAAGAAAGATCAGATTGCCAAGATCGCGCCGGCGCGCCACCCATCCTGCCAGAAATACTTTCTGGCCCGAATGCACTTTTCGCAAGTCGCCGCAGTGGTGCGTTCTCCGTCGTTCGCCAAGTAAGTCGAGTTCCAAAGTGGATCCTTACCTTTCCGTCATTTTTGTTCCAGCAGGTGACTTTCCGCCGGCAAAGCCTCGTGCAATTTCTCCTGCAGGTAGCCTGCAATTTCAGCGGTGCTGACGCTGATCTGTTCGCCGGTTTGCATGTCTTTCACCTGATAGCTTCCGCTTGCGACTTCTTGTTCACCGATGATGATGGTGTACGGCACCTGGAGTTTGCTGGCGATGCCCATCGCCTTTTTCAGCTTGATCGGATGAAAACTGATTTCCGTCCCGATGCTCTGGCGCCGGAGTTCGCGCGCCAACATCATGGCCGGCTCGCGCGTGGCCTCACCCATCCACGCCACGTAGACGGCGAGCGGCTGCAGTGGCTGCAAACCCGCCGTTGCTTCCACGGTCAGAACCAGCCGGTCCTGGCCGATGGCGAATCCGAAGCCCGGCGCCGGAGGCCCACCCAGCATTTCGGAAAGCCCGTCATAGCGCCCACCTCCCAGGATGGCATTTTGTGCGCCAAGCAATCCGCTGGTGATCTCAAAAGTCGTCCTAGTGTAATAGTCAAGCCCGCGCACCAGGCGTGGCACAATCTCAAAGGCCACCCCACGCTGCTTCAAATCCATGGTTACGGAATCAAAATGTTGCCGGCACTCCGGGCACAGGTGATCGATGATTTTGGGCAACTCTTCGATGACGGGTTGGTCCGCCTCAACTTTGCAATCCAGCACGCGAAGCGGGTTTGTCGTCGCGCGCCGCTGGCAATCCTCGCACAGCCGCGACTTAGCCTCATCGAGCGCCTCGCGCAGTATCTTCAGGTATTCGGGCCGGCATTTAGGGCAGCCAACGGAGTTCAGCAGAAGCTTGAATTCTTTCAACCGGAGCCGCTCCAGCAGCAGAACCAACATCTCCAGCACTTCGGCGTCGATGGCTGGATGGTCGGAGCCCAGCACTTCCGCGCCAATCTGATAGAATTGCCGGTAGCGCCCCTTCTGTGGCCGTTCGCGCCGGAACATGGGACCGAAGTAATAAAGCTTGTGGATGCCGCCTTCGTTGTAAAGCCGGTGTTCAATATAGGCGCGCACGACGGATGCCGTAGCCTCCGGGCGCAACGTCAGCGATTCGCTGTCTCGATCCTCGAACGTGTACATCTCCTTGGTGACGATGTCGGTGTCAGTGCCCACGCTGCGGGCAAATAGAGCGGTCTGTTCGAGGATGGGCGTGCGGATCTCCCGGAAGTTGTAAGCCTCGAAGACCTTTCGTGCCTCATCTTCCACCCTCTGCCAGAGCGGTGTTTCGGCGGGTAGCAGATCACGGGTTCCCTTGACGGATTGAATGAGTTCGTTCTTTTTGGACACGTTGATTCAGATTTCGATGCGGTTCCGGCCTCGTGCTTCAAGCAGCGCACTACGTTTTAGGAGCGGATTGTGTACCGGTCTCAGCCAGATAAATATCCTTGTATTCGAGGTAGTGGCCGGCGTGGGCGTCGATAAAAGTGCGATCTTCGTCGTTCAATTTCCGCCGAAGTTTCGCAGGCACCCCAACGTAAAGGCTTCCCGGCGGAATTACGGCGTTTTCCAGCACCAGCGCTCCCGCCGCCAGGATGGATCCCGCCCCCACGAGCGCCCCGTTCAGAACAATGGCGCCCATGCCGATCAGGCAATTGTCTTCCACCGTGCAGCCGTGCAGAACCACCCGGTGGCCCACCGTCACCCGGTGGCCCACAATAACGGGCACTCCGGTCACGCTGTGCAGAACGGAGCCGTCCTGAATGTTGCTCTGCGCTCCCACGCGAATCGGCCCGATATCGCCACGCAGCACCACTTGGAACCAGATGCTGGCGTCCTCGGCAATTTCGACATCGCCGATCAGGTCGGCGCTGGCGGCAACAAATGCCGATTTCGCTATACGAGGAGAAGCGCCTTTATAGGTGGCAATCATGGACTCGCCTGCTCAGCCGAAAATCCTGCGATGTCTTGAACCTATTGAACTTAACATATCCGATTAAAAAGCCGCAAGGCTCGCGACCGCTGAGCTTGCACCTCGGCCAGGATGGATTCACAAAGGGCCTCTGGTTTATTACCTATTGCTGCAAGGCAACAATTCTAGTTTTTTAAGCAGGCATTGGTCTATGTGCACCCAGTGGGTAAAAGCTTTTGTACACAGAGCACGGAGATTATCCTTGCGCTCAGCGCGAAACCTTGCAAGACACGGAGGGCACAGAGAAATCTGTTGCGAACCTCCGTCACCCTGAACTGGAAAAGCCCGGGCGCGCTAACGAAGCTCCGGGCCTCTCAGTCCCTGCCAGTTCACATTCGAGAAGGGGCGATTCTATGGTCTCATACTTTTCGTCCGAGCACGACAGTGTGTGGGCCCGAAGGCACCGGGCGCGCGGTGATGTTGTCAAAGCCGGCTTCCCGGTACATCGCCTCCAGTTCCCTGAAGGTGTAAGCGTCTCCCGTTGGGGTACTGGCGAGCATGGTCATGCTGAAAGCTGCAGCCATGGGCGGTGATACGCGGTCTTCGTTGGGCACGAATTCCAGGGAAGCAACGAGGCCTCCGGGTTTCATGGCTGAGTGAACCTTCTTCAGCAATCCAGTGTTGGTAGGTGGATCAAAGTGGTGCAGGAAATTGGTGAGCAGGACAACGTCATAGGGCCCGCCGTATTCCACCTCAAACGCGCTACCTGGCAGTTTAGTGTAACGGTCGGCCACACCGGCTTTCTTTGCATTCGCATAGGCAACCTCCAGAACGGGGGCCCAGTCAACTGCCACTATGTGGGCTTGCGGGTTCTGCCTTGCCACCTCGACGCCGAACAGCCCGTGGCCCGCGGCGATGTCAAGTACCTTGAGGGGACCGTTGTGGCCGTCCAGAACGATGGCGCCAAGCGGAGTAGCCATGGGTGCCATCATGGGAGCCATGCTGTGCGCGAAATCCACCCATATTGGATTTTCTGGCTCGACGGAGCCTTGCCCGGGCAGCACGGTATGCCCGTTCCGGACAATTTCAGCCAGCCTTGTAAAGGGTTCGTGCAAGGCTGGGTTTCCCAGGAAACGTGCTGTGGCGGCGAGGCAAGACGGTGAGCGCGGGTCGAGAAAAGCCGCGCTCGTTGCCGTGTGCTGGTAACGGCCATTTTCTTTGTTTAGCATGCCGATAACCGTGAGATAGTCGCACAGAATGCGAATGCCGCGCTCAGAGGCCGAACACTGTTTTGCCAGCGATGCAACATCGCCTGGCCCTTCTCCAATCGCCCGGAACAGGTCAAGCTCAATGGCCGCACGAAGCGCTGCCGACCGCTGATAAGCGGTCAAAGTTTCAAAAACCTGCGCAGGATTCGGCGCTGCCGCCGCCTGTGGTGTTGATGCCATAAATCTCCTTCTCAGCCGGGCCTTGGGCTCCCAGCCGTCTTGACGGACGCATCGGGATGCATCCGGAATGGTTGATATTGAATCCCCAGCACGTAACATACCTTGGACCGCTAGCGAGCGCAACGTTTTTTTGCGCAGGAGCTGTGTCCTCTTGACTGCCGGACAATCGGTACAATTACGAAAGTCATATGAGGTGTTTGGCACCTCAATCAAGGTTCAAGTAAAACAAACACGTCCTTCGAAACTGTGTCAGAATACTTGTGGGTAGTGATAAAGTAACTCGAAAGTCCCCAGGTTTTGTCCTGGTTTTCTGGCACCTGTTCACGCAGAGGGGCATTGGTTCAGCAGAATTTTGAGATGGGACGAAGTTGGCTCCATGCCTTTAGAAGCCGACATGTATGATCGGGGATTCGGAGGCTCACTTGCGTTATCTCATCCTGAGCGATATCCATTCGAACCTGGAAGCGCTTGAAAAATCCCTCCATCTTGCCGAGGGCAAGTATGATCAGGTTTTGTGTCTTGGGGATCTCGTGGGCTACGGCCCTGATCCCAATGAGGTAATCAGCCGTATCCGGCCGCTTGCCGCGGCGGTTGTGCGCGGCAATCATGACAAGGCCTGCTGCGGCCTGACGGACGCCGAAGACTTCAACTTCCTGGCTCGCATGGCAGCGGACTGGACCCGCGCCCGGCTTACACCGGAGCATTTCGAATTTCTGCGCAGCCTTCCAAACGGGCCAGTCCGGGTGGACAGCTTCGAGCTGGTTCACGGTTCGCCTATTGATGAGGATGAATACGTCTTTGATTTGCTGGGAGCGGCCCAAGCTTTTAGGATAACAAGTGCTCCGCTGATCTTTTTTGGGCATAGCCATCAGCAAGGTGGATTCCTGCTCACACCCGACAGGCGGCTTCAGCCTATTTCCTTGCCGGCAATCGAGGACGACAAATCCGCAGGCATTGTTCTTCAGGAACACACACGATACCTGATCAACCCTGGCTCGACCGGGCAGCCACGGGACGGTGACTGGCGGGCGGCCTTCGCCATCCTGGACCTTCAGCAGAAACGCGTGGAGTTTTACCGGACGCCTTACGACTTGGTGGCGACTCAGGAGAAGATGCGCAAGGAAGGTTTGCCTGAACCGCTGATCGCACGGCTGGAAGCCGGACGCTGATCTGCGGCGAGCGGTTCAGGAATGGGTCAAGCCAGGGGGCCTCACGCAATTTCCGGCTGGGCTTGCGGGCTGAAGTTACTACTCCCCGGCCAGGACGACGCGCACCGGAGTGACCTTGGGCGGTGCCTGGTTCCACAGGTCGGGAACTTGGTCGAATGACACCTGGAATGGCCGTGTTTCGCCCGGCTTCAACGGCAGCGTGGCGCCGCCGACGGGGTACGCTTTCCTCTGCTCGACGGCTTTCCCATCGATATCGTAAAAGGTCAGATTGACTTCAATATACAGGACCGTCTTCTTCCCTTTATTCGTCACCTCAGAGTGAAAGGTCGTTACGGTATGACCCAGAAAGTTTGTTGCTGCCTCCACGCGGCCTTTTGTGAACTGCAGATCCTGCAGGTACGCCCTTTCATCCTGTGTGGGAGGGGAATTCGCGGTTTGCCTTGTGCCGCTGCAGCCCGCAAGGCTGGCAGCTGCAAAAGCGACCGACGCCGCTGCCACCAAATGCCGAATACGGAGGCGCTTGGCGGAAGCGAACAAGCTCAAACATGAATTCCTGTGCATAGGGCTGTATCTATGGCACCGTAGCGGGCTGGCGTTGAGGAGCGAGCCTTTATGCGCCCGCCACCGTCAGGCCGTCCACCCGCAAAGTAGGTGAAGTCACGGCGCGCCGGAATTCCAGATCGTTTCCGATCATCTCGATGTGAGTCAGAATATCCTGCAGGTTGCCGCCGATGGTCACTTCATGGACCGGATACGTGAGCTCGCCGTTTTCAATCCACAATCCGGCGGCGCCGCGCGAGTAGTCACCTGTCACAACGTTTACGCCGAAGCCAATCAGTTCCGTCACATAGAATCCGTCTTTGACAGAGCGGATGATTTCCTCGGGCGAGTGAGTGCCCGGCTGCAGATAGAAATTCTTCGGCCCCACGCTGGGTGCTCCGGCTAGCGCGCGAGACGCATTGCCGGTGGTTTCGAGGCCAAGTTTTCGCGCCGCGTAGGAGTTCAGCAAGTAGTTCTTCAGCACGCCACGTTCAATCACCGTGGTCGTTGAAGCTGGAATGCCCTCATCGTCAAAAGGCCGTGAGCCGAATCCGCCCGGGCGCAAACCGTCGTCGAGCACCGTCAAGTTTTCTCCACCAATCTTCTCTCCCAGCTTGCCTGTCAGGAAGCTGGCTTTTCGGTAGATGGCATCGCCGCGCACTGCGCCAAAAATGTGGCCAGCCAGCGAGGACGCGGTTTCGGAGTCGAAAACCACAGGTACCTGCCGGGTTGAAATCTTGCGAGCGCCCAGCCGCCTGAGTGCCCGTTCGGCCGCCTTGCGGCCGACTGCTTCCGGTGAATCAAGCGCTGCCACGCTTCGGGCCACCGAATACCAGTAGTCTCGCTCCATGCCGTCGCCCGGTTCAGCCTGGGCTATAGGTGAAACAGCCACGGAGCAATAGGATGCGCGATAGCCACCCACAAATCCTGCCGAGTTGGCATAGATTTTCGTGCCGACATTCGATTCGAACCATGATCCTTCGGAGTTCCGGATGCGCGGATCCGAGGCCATCGCCGCTTCTTCAGCGCGGGCCGCATAGGCAATGCGTTCTTGGGCGGGGAAGTCGGCGACGTCGGGGCAGTAAAGTTGCAGATCGCCTTCGTAGCGGCCCAGCAATGCCGGTTCGGCAAGGCCGCTCGCCGGATCCTCGGATGTCTCACGTGCCATTTCCAGAGTTCGCTCCACCAGCATGTCGAGCGAGGCGGGCGAAAAGTCGCTGGAATAAGCTGAAGCGCTCTGCGTGCCAATAAAAACGCGGAGACCCAGGCCCTTGGAGGATGCCTCCTTCAGCTTTTCAACTTTCCCCAGGCGCAGCGTAGTGGAAAACTCTTCGCCTTCCAGCACCACTACGTCGGCGGCGCTGGCCCCGGCGGCTGTCGCCTTGTCAACCAGATCTTTCGCGATTTGTTCGAGGTCTAGCTCTGCCATAGAGATCCCATGATTGAGTGATGCCGGCCTGTGATCGCCGTCCCTTCGGCACCAATAGACCGCCGTTGCAAAAGTGGCATCATGCTCCGCCTACGTAAACGACTGCATGCCGCGCGAGACGGTCCCGCCTACGGTCAGCCGGCTGATCTTGATGGTCGGAATGCCCACGCCCACCGGGACGCTCTGGCCGTCTTTGCCGCAGGTGCCAATGCCCGGGTCGAGTTGCAAGTCATTGCCGACGGCGGTGACGTTGGTCAGCACGGTCGGCCCGTCGCCAATCAGGGTTGCGCCGCGCACCGGTGCCGTGACCTTGCCGTCCTCGATCAGGTACGCTTCGGAAGCCGAGAAGACGAATTTGCCGCTGGTGATGTCCACCTGCCCGCCGCCGAAGTGTACCGCGTAAAGGCCGTGCTGCACCGAGCGTATGATTTCCTCGGGATCGTCCTGGCCTGCCAGCATGTAAGTGTTGGTCATGCGCGGCATGGGGATGTGCTCGTAGCTTTCGCGGCGACCGTTTCCAGTGCGCGTGGCCTTCAATTGGTCGGCGCTGATTTTGTCCTGCAGGTAACCAGCGAGCGTGCCGTTTTCGATCAGAATATTTTTGTGCGTGGGCTCGCCTTCGTCATCCACGTTCAGCGATCCGCGCCTCGAGGGAATAGTCCCATCATCCACCACTGTACACAATTCGGAAGCGACCTTCTGGCCAATTCTTCCTGAAAAGGCTGAAATGCCCTTGCGATTGAAGTCGGCTTCAAGCCCGTGCCCGACGGCTTCGTGTAGCAGGATCCCAGGCCACCCAGGACCCAATACTACTTGCATCTCGCCCGCCGGCGCCTCTCTGGCGCCGAGTTGCACAATTGCCTGTCGTACGGCCTCCTGGGCAAACTTTTCAGGGCTTCTTTCGCCTTCAAAAAATTCGAGACCTACGCGCCCGCCTCCGCCATAAGTGCCGGAGCGCAGTTTGTCATTTTCCTGGGCGATCACGTAAACACTCAGCCGAACCAGCGGCTGGAAGTCTGTCACAATCCGCCCGTCAGAGCCTGCCAGCAGCACATGGCGGCTCTGGTCGGCGTAGCTGACACGCACTTGTGAGATTCTGGGATCGTGGGCTCGCGCGGCAACATCGGCGCGCCGCACCAACTTCAGCCGGTCGCGCAGAGCGCTTTCAGTCGAGGGCGAGGCTACGGGATAGAGATCCCTGGCCGGTTGGATGCTTGCAAGTCCCACGGTTGACACGCTCGCAGGGCCGCTGGCGATGCGTGCCGCAATCCGTGCGGCCTTCAGGATTTTTTCCGGCGCCAGATCGTCTGTGTAGGCGTAACCGGTCTGCTCTCCGGCAAGGACCCGCACGCCGCAACCCATTGAAATGCCTTCCAGAGCGGACTTGATGAGGGATTCATCGACCAGCAGGGAAGTGGAAGTGGTGTGCTCGAAATAGAGGTCTGCGTAGTCGCCACCGTCGGAAAGCGCTTCCCCCAGGTAGTGCTCCAAGTCCGCTACGCTCAATCCATAGCGGTCGAAGAAAAATCTGTCGTTCGTTGCCATGATCTTTGCCTGTGGTGTGGATCTTTCCCGTGGAGGCGTGCTTCGTCGAGGGCCAACCACCTAAAACATCAAGCTAACATACTGATTTCAGTGTGTCAATTTGTGCGGCAACCACAAGGCCCTGGTTGTCATCTCAAAAGTTGTACGGCGATTGTGCACGGCCTGTCCCGAGCAGTTTCTGTTCTGGGGGGCTCTGAATCTACACGCTACCCGGTCGGACTGGCACGCGGTCTTGAGATCGGAGGGGGGCGCTGCGGGTACTGTGAATAGAGTTAAGGTTTTGTACTTCAAAGATTTAAGCGATAATGACTGTGATAAATGATACAATCGGCGCGAAACTTGCTTGCATGGACGATGGGATCGTGTACAAACGTTAAATCGAGGTGAATGGACACTATGTTGCGGAAGCGGGTATCTCGTGCGTTTCTGAAAGCTGCCATGGTTGGCCTGGCCATTACGATGTTTGGGTGGATGGCGCCCGTTGCCAGGGCTGGTGCAATCCGCTATGCAGGGAAGATGATTGCTAAAGGGACTGCGGTAGCTGCCGCTGCCACTGCTGCCGGTGGACAGGCAGCGGTAAACAAGGTCCAGATGGACGCCGGGCCGGCGGCAAACAATGCAGGAAATTCGGTCAAGCACGCGCTGGTTTACGCGGGCCAGGCAACCACCAATGGTGCCAAGGATGGCGGCGCTGCTATCTACTACGGGGCTAAGCGAGCTCCGCACACCGTGGTGAAGGGCGCCAAAAGCTTGTGGCACGTCATCTGGTAGCCGAATAATTTAAGGTTGTAACTTCGTTCCTCCTTGTACCGGGGCATCTCAAAAAGATGCCCCCTTTTTTTTGCCAAATCGCGTAGCGCGGCCCGGTGACACTCTGTTTTATGATTTCGCGCAGTGTCTCGGTCCCCAGTCCGGCTGCCTGTTTCCATTCCGCCGCATGCAAACCGGTTTACGGTTGAATTAGGTCGCATAAAGTGATACAAGCTCCGGTGGAAAACGCGGCTGTTGAACCGCTTGCATGTCTTGGAGCAGGTTGGTCTATCCGCGGCCATCACAGGAGGTCGTGCCATGCACACATCAAAGGGCAGCGGGCCGGGAGGCCCTCGGCCGGGTCTGGTTGCAAGCCGCCGAAGAACTGCCGGATCAGCTCTATGTGCTCTTGCGGCTGTTACCTCGTCGTTCCTCATTCTCGCGTCCTGCGCTGCGCCGGTGCAGCCCGTGGCGACAGTCAGTGTCAACACGAAACAACTCGGTGCCGAGATTCCCAAAGATTTCCTCGGTTTCAGCAATGAGGTTTCCACTGCTGGCATGGGCCTTCCGACTCCCACCGCGCAGGCGCGCGGGAGTATCCAGCTGCCGTCAGGCGTGCCTGCTGGCACCCAATTGGCTTATGTTCTGGGCGATCCCGGCGCTCCGAACACCGGTTTCTTCACATTCATGAAGGATCTGGGCCCCGGTATACTGCGCCTGGGCGGCAACAGCCAGGACAACACCTGCTGGAATCCCAAGGCCGCTCCTCATCCCAAGTGGTGCCAGGGTCCCATCACTCGCGGCCTGCTTAAGCTTTACTCCACCGCCGTCGGGGCTGCCGGCTGGCGCATGATTTTGGGGCTGAATCTCCGGCAGAACTCCCCCCGCTGGGCGCTCAGCGAAGTCACGCAAGGAGTAGCCAAAGAGATCGCGGCGGACCAGGTCCTTGGCTTTGAAATCGGCAATGAGCCGGATTTGTTCGGGCGCACTCCCGCACGTCCCAAGACATATTCGCCGAAGGATTACGTCAAGGATGCGCTCGGTTACATCCATGCCTTCCGTGCCAATCCCATTGCCCGCAAGTATGACTTTGTTGCTCCAGCCGTTTGCTGCGGATGGAGGAATCCGGATGATCTCGATACTATTTTGAAGGGTATCGGCCCTGACCTGAAGCTTGTTTCCGTTCATAATTACACGACTACAACCTGCGGACAAAGGAACGTAACCGTGGCGGAATTGCTTTCGCCCGCGCACGTCAAGAGCTTCGATGAGCTTTCCCGCAAGCTCGTTGCCGTTGCCCATCAGAACAATCTGCCCATCGCACTGGCAGAAACCAACTCGGCTTCCTGCGGGGGCATGGCAGGCGTCAGCAATGCCTTTGCCTCCGCTGTCTGGGGACTCGATTACATGTTCAACGTTGCCGGCGACGGGTACACAAACATCAACTTCCATTTCAGCTATCGTACCGGCGGCAGTGCTTACAATCCCGTCCAGAGTTTCAGTTGGAAGACCGGCAAGGAGGTGCATTACCGCAACGTCGCGCAGCCGCTCTACTACGCCATGTATATGTTTGCCAGGCGAGCTTCCGGCGAGCACTTGCTGCCAGCTTCTATTGAAACCAAGGCCAACATCACGGCTTTTGCCACCACTGCATGTCCCAGTTGCGAGGTGCATGTGTTTGTGATCAACAAGGATGAAAAAGCTTCCGGCCCGGTCACAGTGCACTTGGCTGGCCACGTGGGGGCGGCGTCGCTGCTGATGCTTCAGGCGCCCAGCCTCGAGTCCATGGCTGATGCCACCCGTTACGGCGGTCAGCAGTTTGATAGCGACGGGCACATCGGAAGCCCGGTCACCACCAGCGTTTCGCCGGGCACGAATGGAGACTATTCGTTTACGCTGCCCAACGCGTCCGCCGCCGTGCTTTCCGTGTCGCGGTGAGTCCGGACAGTGAATAGCTTAGATCTCGGGGCGCGCGCGGGGCATCTCAATGTCCACTGGGTGAAGATTCGCAGCGGCGGCTTTACGCCGCCAGGCTGTGCCGGAATGCCCGGTCCCTGGCGATGTAGAATCCCCGCTTCACTGAGTTGAACCATCATCCGCTGATTGCACATCAGAACTTGTAGAAGAGAAGTGAAATGTGGCTGCTGGATATGTTTCGAAATCCGCTCTGGTACTGGGTTTCGCGCCTTGCCCTGAACCGGCGGCGGATTGTGGCCACAGCGCTGTGTTCCTACGATTTCCTGCGGCAGCAGGCAGAGAAGAAGCTGGTTGGGCCCGTTGAATCGTTTCTCTTGGAAAACCCGGGCGCTGCCAGATCCTCGGGCGCCGAACTTGCCGGCGCCCTCAAAACCGAGCTTGCAGATGAAGCGCTTCTCGGCCTGTTGCGCTGCTGCAAATGCCCCGCATCCGATCCCGGGCACAAGTTGCCACGTGATGTGGTTGTGGGCCTTCCGGACTTGTGGGGAACATTTGTCCTGGCGGATATCGGCCACCGCCTGGGGCTTCCCATGCCCAGCACTCTGGATCAAACTCAATACTCAGCCGACCCGGATGAAGCTGAGACGCAGGTCCTGGCCCGTTGGATGGAGCTCCTCGGAACCGCGGACCCGTCGTTCCGGCCGGAGGTGAGAGCCGCTGGGTTTGACGAAGCATGGGACTGGATGGTGCGGCTTTACGTTGCCGATACGTTGGAAGGCATGGCCGTTGTCCCGGACAAGATGCTTTTCCAGCAAGCCCGGCGAGTCATCGCCCAAATTCCTCCTCACCGCGAAACTCTTGTGAAACGCTTTGTCGACTACATCGACAAGGCGCCTCCCTCTTACGACGACCTGCCGCAATGAACTCGCGACTTGTGCCGTGGGGTTCAATGCGCACCCGGGCTCTCGCCCGAAAGTTGCCCTGGCCCGGCTGTGAGGGCCAGCCAGCACTTCCAAGACCTGAGACCTGCGTTCCCCGATGGTGGTAGGATTGTCATGTTCTTTGCAGGCAGCTTCATCACGCAAGCGGGGAGAGATTCGCCATGACTGACATTGAACTTGCTCGACGGCTGGAAAGCCTTGAACGTGACCATCGCCGGCTGAAGCGACTGGCCTCTGCGGGGCTTGCGTTGATCGTCACAGCCATTGTTGCCTATGCGGTTTCATGCTCCGTTGCCCGCGAGGCTGCCGATGGCGTTCCCAGTTCCGAAAAGATCAAGGCGCGTGAGTTCGACGTGGTGGACACGGCAGGTAAAGTGCGAGTTCAGATTGCCATGGATTGTCTCACTGCGGCTGACTGTCAGCCTGAGATTCAATTGTTCGACCGGAACGGGAAGCGGCTCACCGACGTCAGTGCTGGCAAGGTCGTCCTTTCCGGCGGGGAGGGGGAGGCGTCGCTGCTGGGAGACCACCTCTTATTCCGTTTCGCCCCCAAAGGGAGAGCGTCTCACGTTACCGCCGAACTGGGAACCGGTTCTGACGGCGGTGGTTTGCTGTCACTCTCGGGCAAGGGAACGAATTCCATTCATGTCGATTCAAATTCTCCGCGTCTTGAGATTCAGGACTCCCATGGCTACGTGATGGATCTGGGCGCTGTCGACCTGACCACTGTCGGCACGGGCCAGACGTCCCCGACCTCCGCCGACTCGATCGTCATGTTTGGCAACGACAACGAACACCATGTGATCTGGCGCGTGCCATGAGCCTGGCGGGACCAAAGGCATGGGCATGCGAGGGGCCTCTCCCGCGCCGGCTGTCGCCCCGATCGATCGGAACACCGGCCCGCGATGAATGGGTCTTCCCTCCAGTTACCTGGCGCTTTCGCCGCCCCTTTCATGTATGCACGGCCGGCTGGAAATCGTCACGGCGGCACTGTGCGGCGCTTGACGCTTACCGCCGAAGTTGCATACAATCATCGCCCCGAGGAGGAGATCATGCGTGAAGGTCACGGAACGGTAGGCAATCTCAACAGCACCAGGCGAAAGCTGCCGGCAGCGGGCTGTGCCCGGTCTCGAAAGCCACTCATCGGCTGGTTAACGGCCGGCATAGTTGTGATGACCATGGCCATCTGTCCCGTGCTGCGTGCACAGTTCGGGCCCCCGCCGCCGCAGGGCCATGGGCCCAAGCTGCCTGCACCGACGGCGTTCCCTCCCTCTGGAACTTTTCCCGTAACAGAATCTGTGACGCTGCTTGATGCCGCACCCGGCGCCACGATTCACTACACCCTGAACGGGAGCGTTCCCACAGCCCAGAGCCCGGTTTTTAATCCTTCCCAACTTATTTTCCTCACCGGATTCTATGACGGCATGCGTGGTGTTAAGTCGGGCTATACCATACGCGCTGTGGCCATCGAGGACGGGCATACGAACAGCAACGTCAGTCATTTCGAGTACACCATCGACCAGCGCGATCTCACTACTTATCGCTCAGAGGAGATCCTGCCCGGCGTTCGGATGATCCGCGACTCCTATAACGACAAGATGTTCTTGTTCAAGGGCACGCGAACCTATGTGCTGATTGATTCCGGCATGGGCCGTGGCAATCTTAAGGCATACATTTCCCGGTTCACCCACGGCCAGCCGATGATTGTCATCTTCACTCACAATCATATTGACCATATTGGCCAGTCGGATCAGTTCGTCCGCGACCACCTGGAGTATATTGGCGCACCGGACCGTGCCGGACTCGTACGGTTTCTGGAGAGGCATGGCGTGCCGGACTCCGTGATCGAAAAACACGTCGTCTCCATGCACAACGGAGAAAAGATCGACATCGGCGGCCGGTCGCTTATCATCTATTCCGTGCCCGGGCACACCCCCGGTTCGATGGTCATCTTCGACAAGCAGACCGGATACCTCTTCTCCGGCGATGCGTTTGGCAGCAATTCTCCGACAGTTCCGGATGCCGCCTGGCTGCAGTTCGACCCCAATTCGCTGGACGTGTATTGGGCCGCAGTCAAGCGGGTCCGCGCGGAGCTTGGCAACGGCGTCAAGTACATCATGACCGGGCACAACGATCATCCGCTGAAGGGCGAAACTTACCTGGACAATCTTGAGACCGGATTGCAGAGGCTGATGGACCTGGGAGATGCGGCTTTGGTGCCGTCATACCGGCCGCCTGGGATCTGGCAGGTGATCGTGGGCAACCGTTTCACCGATCCCAACTGGGTCGCAATTAATGTAAATCGTGCCCGCTGCCTTCCGGCCCCGCCGGACAAGATCGATACCTTGACGTGGCTTGCCGTCGACGGGTCCAAACTGGTGCCCTACTTTACCCCCGATGCCAAGAATTATACGGTCGAGGCCCCGCAGGACGTCAGCAGCGTCAAGGTCACGGTAGACCCAACCTCAAGCCACTCGGCTGTCACCATCAACGGCGATCCGGTGACTGCTGGAGAGCCACACACTGTGCAACTTCGTTCCTCCAAGATAGAGATTGTCGTCAAGTCCCCGGACCGAACGCTGAGCGCCGTCTATACCGTGACGGTGTCAGGGCGATGACTGCCGGAGAGTAGCCCCAAGTAATCACGAACTCTCTATGTCGGCGCGAAGAGGCGAAGCTCGACAGAGGTACGCTACACTATGTGTGTGGGTAACGGATGCGTCTACCAGGGAAAAAAGTCGGGCTTTTGGCCGCAAGCGCTCTCATGGTCCTTCTGCTGGGCGTGATGGGTGGCCTGGTGCTGGACCGCTTTGCGGACGCGGCGCTCCGTCCGACGGACGGGCAACTCAACTTCCGGCTGATCTCCCAGGCCTGGAATCTGATCCACCGATACTACGTGGACCGCGCCGCGGAGAATTCGCGCCGGATGACTTACGGCGCCATCAGCGGGATGGTGAATTCCCTTGGCGACACGGGCCACACCCGCTTTCTCAGTCCGCAAATGGTCAGAGATCTGGCTGAACTGGAAAGGAGCAAATACCAGGGTATAGGCGCTGAAATCCAGTCGAAAGCCGGGCATGTGGTAATCGTGGCGCCGTTGGACGGTTCGCCGGCGGAGCGGGCTGGCCTGAGAGCGGGCGACATCATTCTGCGCGTCAACGGGCGGCAAATCAGCGGCCTCCCTTTGGACCAGGCCGTAAGGATGATTGCCGGGCCCGCGGGCACAAAGGTAACCCTTACGATCTTTCGACCGGCTACAGGCCAGACGAAACAAGTCAGCCTGACGCGGGCAGTCATTAAGCTTCGGGATGTCACCTGGCATTTGCTGCCGGGCACAAGGGTTGCGGACGTGCGCATTGCAAGTTTCGGCCACGGAACCGTCACCGAGTTGCGTCAGGCACTGACCGCCATCAAGAAAGAACCTGCCACCGGCATCATTTTCGACCTGCGCAACAATCCTGGCGGGCTCCTGGGCCAGGCGGTGGACGTCGCGAGCCAGTTCCTTAAGGGTGGCAACGTGCTGCTTGTGAAAAATGCCAAGGGCCAGGAAAAAGCCGTCGGGGTGAAGCCAGGTGGCGAGGCTACGAAGATTCCGCTCGTGGTCCTGGTCAACGGAGGTACGGCGAGTGCCGCTGAGATTGTCGCCGGCGCATTACAGGATCGCCATCGAGCGGAATTGGTAGGCGAGACGACTTTCGGAACCGGCACCGTGCTCAGGGAGTTCAAGCTTTCGGATGGGTCGGCGCTGTTGCTGGCCATTGAAGAATGGCTCACACCTGATGGCCACGTGATCTGGCATAAAGGCATCAAACCGAACGTTGTCGTTCCAATGTCGGCGCGCGCCTCGCTTCTTTTCCCTTCAAACGAGCGCACCATGACCGCCGCGCAGCTCCGCCACAGCAGCGACGCGCAATTACTCAGGGCGTTGGAATTGCTCCAGTCCCGAGTCAAGGTTCTATCTGCAGAAAACACAGGGACCAGTCGAAACCATTTGCGTTGATGAGCATGGCACCTTCTTGCGTTGCTGTCTTCTGTGTCCCATGCCACAGCACGCGCGGGGCGATCCAGTTGTTCGATAGGACTTTCAGGCACAGCGGCCGGGCTTAATCGACGCTTACCCATACCAGAGTCGACACTACCTCAAACTTGTGCTGCCGCTTCGTCCACCTCACTGGATTTTGCCTTGTCCAATCGACTATCCTTGAATGGGAAATCATAAGCGATCTTCAATGGCAGAAGAAAGGAGTGAAATGAAAGTCGTTGATCCAGTTTGCAAGATGCAGATTGATTCCGAGAAGGCGGCGGCAACCAGCCAGTACAAAGGCCAGACGATCTACTTCTGTGCCGCCGGATGCAAGGCGAAGTTTGACCAGGAGCCGGAGAAGTATCTGGGCAAGTAGCCCTGGAATATGCGGGAGGGAAGCCGGTGTGATCAGACGACTTTAACGGTGATGACGGCTTGGCCGGTGGCGCCGCTTGGGAATGTGGAAGTCGGCCCTCGGCCCTCGATGCGGCCCTTACCGTCGATGGCCCGGACGCGGACATGGTACGTGCCACGGTTGGGATTTACCCAGGTGTATTTCCAGAACGTCCACACGATGGGCGAAGGATTGCTGAAGATTGTCGTCGGCTTCCAGGTCTTGCCGTCATCGAAGCTGATGTCGACAGATTTGATCCCATCCAAATTCCCGATGGCGTAACCTGCGAACTGGAAGTTGCGCGCCGAGATCTTTGCGCCATTCTTGAGATCGGTAAAGCGTGCGTGCGCCCAGCGTTCACAGGAGTTCGACCATCCACGCTTCTCCCAATAACCGATGTAGGGCTTGTCGACCAGTTCAATGCGTGTCACCCATTTAGGCTGCTTCATGCCGAACTTGCCGGGAACGAAGATCCTGACCGGATAGCCGTGAATGGGTGGCAGGTCCTCGCCGTTCATCTTATAGGCGATAAAGTTCTCCTCGTTCCAGAGCCTGCGGAGTGTGTGTCCGGTTGAGAAGCCGTCGGCTGCGTAGATGGCTGCATGTGTTGCCTTGCCCGAAGGGCTGGCGCGCTCGATCAGGGGTTTCAGCGGCGTGCCTGTCCACTTTGCGTTGCCAATGGCTGTGCCATCGATGGGATCGGAGATACATTCAAGTGTATAGACCTTTTCAATTCGCGGAAGCTTCAGCAGTTCCGGGTAGTCGATGGAAAAAGGATGATCAACAAGTCCATCGAATTTAAGCTGCCACATCGCGCGGTCGACTGTGGGCGTGGACCCTTTGGAGGTGACGTAAAAATCATCGTTGGGCGTGATGGCCATCAGTGCGGCCTTACTTCCATATCGCTCATACGCTTTGACGGAAAGCCCGTCAGGCTCGGACATGCCGTTCATCCAGCGATTGGTAAGGGCATATTCGACCAGGCCAATTCCGCCCGCGAAAGCACCGATAATCAGAGTTCTTCGTTCCATCGTGCTATGGTATGAGATGTCCGTTTCAGCCCCGAATTCCATCATATCCCGAATGGCGGAGGTTTCAATCTGAATTGTACGAGTCGAAGCCCAAATGATGCAGCCCATATCCGGATGCGTCTGGCCAGGTTTTACGACACAGTGGCTCCGCTTTATGGATTCTGGTCCGGGCTCTTCGAAAGCCGGGCCTGCTCTCGAGCTTATGAAGCGGCTCATCTTGTCGGGAACGAGTCGGTCCTGGAAGTAGCGGTTGGGGGCGGTGAATTCCATTCTATGCTCGCAAAGAACAGCGGGCTCAAGCGCTGCGTGGGCGTTGATTTATCCGCCCGCATGCTTCACAGGGCTCGCAAGCGGCTGGCGGCCAAAGAGATCAGGCATGACCTCTGCCGCGCTGACGCGTTTTCTTTGCCATTCGATCGCGCGGTTTTTGACATTCTTTTTAACCTCTACATGCTGGACCTCCTGCTTGAGGAAGATGTTCCCCTCGTATTACAGGAGTTTGCACGTGTTCTTGAGCCGGGCGGGCGGCTCATTGTTTTGAGCATGGCAGAGCAGGTGCCACTGGTGAACAAATCCTGGCTGGTCCTGTATCATTGCTCGCCAGTGATAGTCGGAGGCTGCAGGCCTCTGCCTGTGGCTGAAGTGCTGGAGTCGAATGGGTGGAGGATTGATCTGCGCGAGCGGATTGCTCAATGTGGGTTCCGGTCGGAGTTGATTGTGGCCCGGTTTCGAGAAGAGGGCAGGCGATGAACGAAGTCCCTCACGTTGATCATCGCTGGCAGTTCTGCTCGCGATGCAATCACATGATGTTTGAGTATTACGCGTCTTCGGACGGGCATTTCGGCCTTGCAAGCTTTTCCGGCAGCAGGGCTGTTGAAGGTCCATCGTCCCGCCGCGGAGTACAATGTTCAAAGTGCGGCGCGCGCTACCGCTTGCTTGACCGCCTGGATGGCACGGGACAGGCGGTAAGCCGCATTTGACGCGGAGATTGCGGCTGAAGGCGCCTATTACATCGAAATGGCGGAATTTCGACTTACATCAGAAACCCTCGCTGCCTATCTTGGTGAGCACGGTTTGGCCGGCGATCCTGCGACGCTCACCATTCGAGAAC
Source organism: Terriglobia bacterium (assembly GCA_046705285.1). Taxonomy (GTDB): domain Bacteria; phylum Acidobacteriota; class Terriglobia; order UBA7540; family UBA7540; genus SCRD01. The sequence continues at coordinate 23,556 of JBJKQK010000168.1, read as the reverse complement.
TTGGCGGTGGTGTTTCAAATAATGTTTTCCTGATCGAAGGGCCTGGAGTTCGCTGGGTGGCAAAGCAATCTCTTGGAAAGCTGCGGGTGGAAGACGATTGGAGGTCGAGCCGCGAGAGAATCTTTCGGGAGTCGGCGGCCATACAGGCGCTCAGGTCCATCCTTGATGGTGCTGTGCCGCGAGTTGTCCATGTGGATCGGGAAAACTTCTTCTATCTCATGAGCGCCGCACCGGAAGGTTCTGTGGTCTGGAAAAAATCTCTGCTTGATGGGGAGGTTCGGTTTGAGATTGCGGAGACGGCGGGGCGGATGCTCGCTTCCATGATCAAAGCCAGCCAGCTGGAACCTGCGTTCAAGGAACGGTTTGCAGACCGCACCGTGTTTGACGAACTCAGAATTGACCCCTATTACCGGACTACGGCAATCCGCCATCCGGATTCCCGCGAAGCACTGGAGCGTCTGATTGAGGACTCCTGGAACATCCGGACCTCGCTTGTTCACGGCGACTACAGTCCAAAGAACATCCTCGTGCACGGCGACGCGATTGTGCTCATCGATTTCGAGGTTGTTCACTGGGGAGACCCTTCGTTCGATTCCGGGTTTCTTCTGAACCATCTGATGCTGAAGTCATTTCATCGGCCGCAAGATTCTGAACGCTATTACCAGGCTGCACAAGCATTCTGGCAGGCGTTGGTTTCCGGCCTTGGCGGGGCTACACTGGTGAATTTCGAGCAGATGACCATGCGTCATCTTGGCGGCTTGATGCTGGCGCGCATCGACGGCAAATCTCCGGCAGAATATATCCGCGACGAGGCTACCAGGTCTCGTGTGCGCCGCACCGCAAAACGCCTGCTTGCAGAGCAGCCGAAGTCTCACGATGAAGCGCTTGAGATTGTCAGAGAGAATGTTCAGGAACAGTAATTCAACCGGTACGAGAGGAGCATAAATGGCAAGAATCGGCGCACTCCACGCCCGCGAAGTCCTTGACTCGCGAGGCAATCCTACGCTTGAGGTTCAAGCGGTCTTGGAAGACGGATCCATCGGGACTGCGATTGTCCCTTCTGGAGCTTCTACCGGAACGCATGAGGCGGCCGAGCTTCGAGACGGGGATATCAATCGCTACCACGGACAAGGGGTCATCAAGGCGATTCGCAATGTCGAGTGGGAGATGCTCCAGGTGCTCCTTGGCACGGAGGCGTCCGATCAGTCACTTGTGGACGACACTTTAATACAGTTCGACCGAACGCCGGACAAGCGACGCCTCGGGGCGAATGCAATTCTGGGCGTTTCATTGGCTGTGGCGCGCGCGGCGGCAAACTCGGCCCGGCTGCCGCTTTACCGGTACCTGGGAGGCGCGGCGGCGAATGAATTGCCTGTCCCCATGGTGAACGTTATGAGCGGCGGAATCCATGGCGGCGGCAATATCGATTTTCAGGATTTTATGATGATTCCGCTGCGGGCTGCATCTTACTCCGAGGCGATTGCAGATGTTAACGCCGTGTACCGAACCATCAAGGCGGTCCTGGTGGAGCGAGGAGTCTATCGTGCAGGAGTTGCCGATGAGGGAGGGTACGCGCCGGCGCTTAAAAACAACGAATCGGGATTTGATGTCATGGTTGAAGCTATGGAGCGCGCTGACCTGGAACCGGGAAGGGATGCTGCCATTGCAGTGGACGTAGCCGCCAGCCATTTCTATCAGCAGGGACGCTATCATCTCGAGATTGATGATGAAAATCTGAGTTCGGACGAACTGGTGGAAAAGCTGGCAGGTTGTGTGGAGCGCTACCCGATCCTGGCGATTGAGGATGCACTCGATGAGGAGGACTGGGAAGGCTGGAAGACCCTGACCGACAGGCTGGGCGACCGCTGCCAACTGATTGGAGATGACCTTTTTGTGACGCATCCCGATCGGCTTGAAACAGGGATTGAGGCAGGAGTTGCCAGCGGGGTTTTGGTCAAGATCAATCAGATCGGGACATTGACGGAGACGCTCGATGTCATCAGTCTCGCTCGCCGCAATGGATACGAGCCCGTTGTCAGCGCCCGCTCCGGTGAGACCGAAGACGATTTCATTGCTGACCTTGCCGTCGGTACGCGGGCATCGCTGATTAAGATCGGCGCCATTACGCGCTCCGAGCGGCTTGCCAAATACAACCGGCTGAAGCGGATTGAACAGGAGCTTGGTTCGTACGGCCTCTACCGTGGACCGGAAGTCTTCGCCGACGTACTCGAAGCTAAGTCCGGCTAATGACACGACAGAAAAAAGAAAACGACGTGGCAAGGTAACGCGCGGCTTCTGAGCTAAAATTACAAGAGAGACTGGGATGACTGGTCGCGGAGCTAATATGGGGAGGAGGAAATTCTCCGGGCTGCTGATTTTGGCCTTGGTTGCGATTGCTCCCGCCGTCCTATATGCGGTCGAGGGGCTGAATTTCAGGCCGGGGTTCAACCTTTTTTCTGCGGCGCAGGACGTTGAATTAGGCCGGAAGGCATCTGCTGACGTGAACAAACAGCTTCCTCTGATCCGTGATTCGGAGGTGGTTGGTTACGTGAACGGCCTTGGACGGAGGCTTGCAACATTTGCTCCCAATAAGCCGCGTGGAGTGGGATACGCCTGGACGTTCAATGTGGTGAACAGCCCCGACATCAATGCCTTTGCGCTGCCTGGTGGTTTTATATACGTGAATCGGGGCGCCATCGAAGCTGCCGAGGACGAAGCGCAGATCGCTGGCGTCATTGCTCATGAAGAAGGACATGTTGTAATGCGGCACGGCACTCACCAGGCGTCAGAAATGATGCTGGCTCAGGCGCCTCTTTCGATCCTGGCAGGTTTGCTCGGCCAAAGCTCCAGCCTTGGAAGCCAACTGGCACAGCTTGGGATCAGCTTTGGGGTGAACTCCATCCTTTTGCGCAACTCCCGGAGTGCGGAATCTCAGGCTGATGAGGTTGGGACTTACATCCTCTATCAGGCCGGGTATGATCCTTACGGCATGGCGCAGTTTTTCCAGATCATTCAGCAAAAGTATCCGCAAAGAACAATCCAGTTCTTTTCCGACCATCCGAATCCCGGAAATCGCATTCGGAACGTTGACGAGGAGATTCCAAGGCTGGGCCCAAAGAAGAATTGGAAAACGGATAGTCCTGAGTTTGAGGCCGTGAAACAGAAGCTTCAAAACATGCCGCCGGCTCCGAAATCCGCGCCTCCCCGATAGATGTTAAGAGCTGCACTGATTTATCTGATGAGCATTGAGACTCTCCAGGCTGGTGAATAAGGATGGCCTCTTCCGAATCTCCGCTGAATCTGGTTCGTGGCCCTGCAAAGGCGCCTGAATGGGCGCAATTGATCAGGCTGGGCGGTGACCGTGTTGCCATTCTTTTCGGCGAACTGCGCAAAGCCGTTGGCCAGATAGAAGGAATCATTGAAAGGCTGCATTATTCTTCGAGTGAGGCCCGCTGGGTTGTGAAGTATTGCGCCGGTGGGACCGAGCTTTTCACCGTCCGGATTTCTCCCCGATTGCTGGTTGCCGACATGCCTCTGAGCCGTTTGCAGGCCGAAACTCTTCTCGGTGCGCGCGGCTTGAGCGGGACGATCAATAAAGCAATCCGCAGCGAGGCGTGGGAAGCGGGTTCAGAATTGCTCAGATTGCCGTTAACGAACCGGCGCCTGGTACGGTCATTCGCAAACCTGGTGAAAGCCAAGGACAGACTTCTCTCAAGCGCCGCAAAGCCAATCGGCTAACGCGGCTGCCTGCAGTGAAAGCGAGGTGCTTCGAAATGATTCATCGTGTGATATCGAAAAAAACGCTTTCCAACGTTACCCGTGACTTGGAGGCTGCTTCTCAAAGGCACAAGTTCGGGATCATTGGCACACACGATTTGAAGGCAAAGATGAATGAAAAGGGAGTTGAGTTCGATCGGGACTGCCTGATTTTTGAGGTCTGCAACCCGCAACAGGCGAAGAAAGTTCTGGAAAAGAACGCTGAAATCTCAACGGCGCTTCCCTGCCGCATTTCGGTCTACCGTGAAGGCGATAATGTTGTGCTGGCAACCCTGAAGCCCACTGCCATGCTGGCAATCTTTGAAGCAGACGGCCTTGAGTCCGTTGCCAAAGAAGTCGAGGAGACGATATTCGCGATAATGCGGGAGGCGGCGGATTGACCTGACACATGGCATCTGCTGAGGGCAGGGGGTCCCCGGCAGGTGAAAACAAGGAATCTCGAAGCCGGATGTCCATTGTTCTGCCGTCGAGCCACGCGATTGCCGGCAGAAGGGCTTGGGAGATTTTCTCTTTTCTATTCATTGACTAGGCGTGGCCTGAAGCCGAACATTGTGTTAAGATTTCGATGAAGAAATAGATAACGTTAAGGCTTGCCGCCGGGTAGGATGAGGTGACATTGCGGTGCGGCGGCTGCACAGAGGAAGAAAGGTCGTATGTCGGGCCACTCAAAATGGGCGACTATTAAGCACAAGAAGGGCGTGGCGGATGCCCGGAGGGGCAAGCTCTTCACCAAGCTTATCAAGGAAATTACGGTGGCTGCGCGGATTGGCGGCGGAGACATAGAGTCAAATCCTCGCCTTCGCACTGCCGTTGCTGAAGCGAAAGCCGAGAACATGCCCGCGGACAACATCAAGCGGGCCGTCCAGCGCGGTACGGGAGAGCTTCCGGGTGTCCAGTATGAAGAGATCGTTTACGAAGGATACGGGCCGAGCGGCGTTGCGATGATGCTGGATGTTGCTACTGACAACCGTAACCGGACGCTGGCTGAGATTCGCCACATCCTTTCAAAACACGGAGGGAATCTGGGCGAGACGGGTTGCGTGACGTGGATGTTCAGCAAGCGCGGTTACATCGTGGTGGAGAAGGCGAAAGCGAGCGAAGAGACTCTGCTGGATCTGGTTACGGAAGCTGGGGCGGAAGATATGAGGGAAGATGGCGACAATTGGGAGATTTTCTGCGCCCCGGAGAATTTCCAGCAGGTTGTTGACGCCTTGAATAAGGCGGGAATTACTCCTGCCACAGCCGAACTTTCGATGGTTCCGCAGACCCAGGTTAAGCTTTCGGGCAAGCCGGCAGATCAGGTGTTGCGTCTCGTGGATGAACTTGACGAGCACGAAGACGTCCAGCATGTCTATGCCAACTTTGATATTGAGGATTCCGAACTTCAATCGCTGGCTCAGCATGGGGGCTGAAAGAGCAGCGACTGGCCACGCCTCAGTGATTACAGCCACCTGTTTGCTTGGGTTCCCGTACGATGAGGATTGGTTGCGAATCGAGGGGTCGCGGGTGCACGGGCCGGGGCAGAGAGCTTTGTAAATAGTGGCGCCCGAATCAGCCTCCGGGACATCCGCAGTCAACGATATGGAGCAGGGCCCAAACCCAACATGTTCTGGCAGCGGTACTTACCGGCGAATACTTCGCCAGGCGATGTCCTTCCTTGCCCTGGTGGCTCTCTCCTCTGCAGCCCTTTATGCGCAGCGAGCCGGAAATGCGGCGACCTTGATTTACACCAAGGTGATGAAGGGCAGCGTGCCGGAGTATACTGCGATCACTGTGAATTCAAACGGCGTCGGCACTTATGATGGGCGGCAGCTCAGTGAATCCCCAAGGCCGCGCGCGTTGAAGCTTTCCCCGAGTACGACACGCGAACTGTTCCGGATGGCGGCTTCGCTTGGCGATTTCCATTCCATCAAGCTCGAAAGTAGCAGGAGGGTCGCCAACATGGGCACGAAGACCTTCATCTACCGTCACGACGGCCAGGAAAACAAGGTGCAGTTTAATTACACACGGAACAAGAGTGCGGAAGACCTGCTGACCATGTTTGACGGTATCGCAAACGTCGAACAACACATTGGCGCGCTGGAATTATCTTCCCGGTATGACGTACTTGGCTTGCCTTCCGCCCTGAATGAGGTTGAAATCGACCTCGACAACAATGCCCTGGTCGATCCCCAGTTGATGGTGCCGATCCTCGAAAAAATCGCCGGTGACCCGCAGTACCTTCACATTGCTCAGGTGCGGGCAGAAGACATCCTTCGCCGCATCCAGGACTCCAAGGATTCGCACAAATTGGACCGGCACCGATTTTGAATTCCACCCGCCATTGAGAAACATTCACTGTTTTTGATCGCAACCCTGAGTGGGCTGGTGTATGATGAAACAGGGTTTTCTGTATGCCAGCCTAGGAGGTGTCCCATGAAAGGCAATAGTTCGCCCTGGGGATGCAGGCTGCTGGTCTTGCTTACTGCAGTATTCATAACGTCAATCCTCTGTTCTATTCCCTCACCAGCGCAGTCCAACTCACAAGTTCGCATCGTGCGCCTCAGCTTTGTGGACGGTACGGTAACGGTATACCGTCCCGACGTTGATGAGTGGGCCCAAGCCTTTGTTAACACCCCCATCGAGCAGGGCTTCAAGGTCGCGACGGCCGCTAATAGTTTCGCGGAAGTCGAATTTGAAAACGGTTCCACAGCGCGCTTGGGCGAGTCAAGCGAGCTTGACTTTACCAACCTCTCTTTGTCGCCTGAGGGCGGCAAGATCAACCACATGACCCTCGTGCGGGGTTACGCTACGTTCGCTGTGATGCCAGAACGAGGTGATGTCTACGACGTTCAAGCCGCCGGTGCGGCCTATTCTCCGGTCGGCCAATCGATGTTTCGTATCGATATGAATCAGGGAGGCCAGAGGTTGGAGGTTTTCAGGGGTGAAGTCGGCCTCCGAAGCCCTTACGGGAGTGGAACAATTGCAAAGAACCAGGTCGTTAAACTGGTTCCCGGCAGCGCGAACACGTTCCAGGTTAGTGACGGCATCACCGAGGATGCCTGGGATCGTTGGGTGAACAAGCGCCAGCAGGCTCAGACTGTCGCCACTAAGGGGGGTGGACCTGGTCGCACCGGATTGTCGGCAGGAAACTCACTTTATGGGTGGAATGAACTTTTCTACTACGGTGCCTGGAACGACCTGCCGGGGTACGGTAGTTGCTGGTCGCCTATGATGGGTGCCGCATGGTCCCCCTATTCCATTGGCCGTTGGTCCTGGTATCCCGGTTTTGGATATACGTGGATCTCCGCCCTTCCTTGGGGATGGCTTCCTTTCCATTACGGCAGTTGGATCTATCCGGCGGGTTCCGGGTGGTGCTGGCTGCCCGGCAGTTTTTCGTACTGGTCGCCGGGATTGGTTACCTGGTACCAGGGACCCAGTTGGGTTGGTTGGGCGCCCAGGCCGTATCTCCATGGTCCCAGCACAGCAATTCGCTGCCCGAGTGGCCAGAATTGTTCGACCGTGGTGAGCATCAATACATTCCAGAGCGGAACGCCGATTTCTCCCAACAACGTCTTGGGGAAAAATCCTTTCCACGGACGCCTGGTTGCTTCGCCAACAGCTCCTCTCACCAGGAGTCTGCGATTGCCGGGGCCTGCCTTGACGGGCTCTCCATTTGCTTCAAGCTCGGAAAGGGGGAGCCCAGGTGCTCGTGCCCGCCGGATCGGCGCTGCGCCAACTATGATTTTTGCAAGGTCTTCTATTCCTGGAGCTTGGGATGTGCGGCCTCATGCGCCTGCTTTTAGCGCGCGAGGCCACTCGATGGTGAGAACGCCCTCAGGCCGTCCATCCGGCTCTGCTCGGGGTACTGCCGGCGTCAACAATGACATGCTGTTGCCTGGCCGGATGGGGCTGGCACGTACGAATTCCCGTCCCGGGATTGCGCCTGGTCGACTGACTGCAATCCCTATCTCAAGCATGGGAACTCATGGGGGCGCGATGCGCGACTCTCGTGCACTTTTGCCAACTGTGCGGCCTTCGGGGAACGGGTCTGGAATGACCGCTTTTCGGGAAGTTCGTAAGCCGGCTGTTCGCCATGAAAGATTTCCGGGAACGAATCAAATAAATCAATCGGTGGAGAACTCTCAATGGCGCAAGCGGATAGAAGGAATGCAGCGGATGGAGAAATCTCAGGCGCACGGGCGGATGAAAGTGAACCAGCAATTTGGCATGTCGCAGCAGCCTGTCCAGCAAGCCCCGGAATCTCGCCCGCCATCGGGTGGATTCGGCGGAGGCCAAGGCATGGGTCAACCTGCAGCACCAATGGGCGGCTCCATGCGGGGCGGTATGGGAGGTGGTGGCGGCGCGCGCGGCCCACATCACTGATGACAGTATTCGCTTGTGAAGGATTTGCTGCGTGCAAGAAGGCTAATAAACAATAATTCCAGCATATCCCACGACGGAATCCGAATCTCCGCCGGTGTCCGCAGAAGTAGCGTGCCTGATCAAACGGGCTTCGCGGGCGCCAAGTTCCTTAGCGGCAGTCAGCATCGTGACCGTCGGGGCATAACCGCACATCGAGATATTTTCGTTTCGAATGACCTCCAGCAATCCTCGGGGATCAAGCTCCAGGACTTTCTCAATAGCTTTCTCATCCTTTAGCCGTGTGACATCGTCGGATTCATAGTGGTTCATATCGCTCGAAGCGACAATCATTACGGGTCCCGGCGAACGCCTGATTGCATCTGCGACAGCTCGTCCTAAAAGATCCAGCGAGGCATAATCCGCTAATCCAATTGTTATGGGAACGAGTGTAAACGCCCCAGCCTGCCGCTGCAAAAAGGGGAGTTGGACTTCCAGCGAGTGTTCGCCGGAATGCGCTTCTGCGTCCTCGGCCAGCGGTGGGCATTTTTCCCGGATATTGCCAGCGAGTTCCGCGTCCAGCGGAACCTGGCCGAGCGGCGTGAGCCAGTATCCATCTGACATGATGGCCAACGGCGCCCCGCGGCCCCAGTGGTTTGGGCCCAGAATCACATAACGCGAGCGTGAGGGGAGGAGGCGGTAAACGGCACCTGCGACAGGGCCAGAGTACATGTAACCTGCGTGCGGTACGACGCAGCCAATGGCTGCCTCAAACGTCTTTTCATCTCCGGACTGCGGTCCCAGATATCGATCAACCTCGCGCAAGAGAGAATCGCGCGTGCGGGGATAGAAACGCCCGGCTACAACCGGAGAACGCACTTGTGGGGGATCCATGAGAAAATCGTAGGCATCTGCCGGGGGGTTGTCAAGTCCCCGCAGGGGCCAATCTATGAGGCTGAGGCCGTTCAGCTGGCTGGCCGTCTTCTGCCACGAGCCGGCGTTCAGTGGCCCAAAGATGGTAGCCTAGTCCTCGTCGTTTTCGACGACAATCTTGAGGGAGCGCAGAAACTGCGCATCCTGTGGTGAAAGGAGGAATTCGGGTTCACCCTCATGGGGCTCTGTGGAAATGTCTTGACGGTGTACTGTGCTGACTTCACCGTGCTTGTTGAATCCAATGGTTACTTCCAGAACCAGGAAAAGATCATATCCCGCGGCACGAATGCGGCCCATGACGTCAGAGATGTTATCGGAGTCTGCCAGGGACTCGTTGATGGCCTGACCAAGCTCCTTGATCAGCCGTTTGAAATTGTCGTCAAGCTCCAAAAATCACCCTTTGGACTCCGATTCTTAACGCCCTACTTGCATTCTATGTTTCGTCTTGCGGGAGTGTCAAGGCAGGAAGCTGGTCGAGTGGTGATTGACGCCGGAAACGGTTGGGCCTACCATCGAAATGTTGGAATTCTTCCGATTCGGCAAGAGGCCGGCAGGATTATGTCAGATGACTCGAACTCGCTAACGAGGCGCCTGTTCCGGCGGGCGCAGCAATTGTTCCATTTGCTGATTGGCGCAGTATTCCTGTTTATGACAATAGGCATGGTAACGGTTTCACTGAAACTGTGGCAGGAGTATCAAACGATGCCCGGCCAAGGGCCGTTGAGCTTTGCGATTGTAATAGTGAGCATTGCTTTCACTTTTTTGCTGTTCATCTTCTGCCTATATACTTTTGTGAAAGCCCGCAGTGTGCGATGATACATGCCCCTGAACGCCCGTGCAACGCACGGCGATCAGTCGCGTGAGCGGTTCCACCTCATCCCGATGGATAAATCTCGCCACAGCAAGAAGGTGCCGGAACCTGGCGCTGAACAAGCCAGCGATACCGAGCAGTATTTCGACCGACCCGAAGACCTGAAGGACTGGAATGCCGAGCGGGATCTGGGCGTTCCTGGCCGCTCTCCTTTCACCCGAGGAATTTATCCCCGTCAGTACCGCAGCCGGTTATGGACCATGCGCCAGTACGCAGGCTTTGGTTCGGCACGGGACTCGAATGCGCGTTACCGCTATCTTCTTTCCAAGGGGACGACCGGGCTTTCCGTAGCTTTTGACTTGCCCACGCAAATCGGTCTGGATTCGGATCATGCGCAGGCTGAGGGCGAGGTGGGCCGTGTTGGCGTAGCCATTGATTCTCTCCAGGATATGGAGGTGCTTTTCGACGGAATCCCTCTCGACCGCGTTTCCACTTCCATGACGATCAACGCCACGGCTCCCATCCTGCTGGCAATGTATTTTGCCGCTGCGGAAAAGCAGGGCATCGACCTCAGACATCTTTCGGGAACCGTTCAGAACGATATTTTGAAAGAATACATCGCGCGGGGAACTTACATCTATCCACCCAAGCCGGCGATGCGCCTGGTGACTGACATCTTTTCTTTCTGCCGGGACCATGCGCCGGAATGGAACACCATTTCCGTAAGTGGATATCACATCCGGGAGGCCGGAGCAACGGCGGTGCAGGAAATCGCTTTTACCCTGGGCAACGGTATCGCGTACGTGGAAGCGGCACGGGAGCGTGGCCTTGGGGTTGATGAGGTTGCGCCAAGGGTATCGTTTTTCCTTAACGCACACAACAATTTCCTGGAGGAGATTGCCAAATTTCGCGCGGCCCGGCGGATGTGGGCGCGCATCATGCACGAGCGTTTTGCAGCACAAGACCCTCGATCCTGGATGTTCCGGTTCCATACGCAGACGGCAGGGTCCACGCTCACGGCGCAGCAACCGGACACCAACCTTGTCAGGGTGACGCTGCAGGCTCTGGCGGCTGTGCTGGGCGGGACTCAGTCGCTCCACTCCAACTCGCGCGATGAGGCGCTGGCACTGCCTACGCAAGATTCGGCGCTGCTGGCGCTGCGCACGCAGCAGATTATCGCTTATGAAAGCGGGGTTGCGAATACCGTTGACCCTGTTGGCGGCTCATACACGATCGAAAGGCGGACCAACGAAATCGAGCAGGCCGCAGAGGACTATCTCAAGAAGATTGATGCCATGGGTGGAATGCTGACAGCGATTGAGAGAGGATTTGTGCAGCATGAGATCCAGCAGGCAGCTTATGAATATCAGGCCAGGATCGAATCTGGTTCTCAGGTGATCGTGGGAGTCAACCGCTACCCGGAAGAGACCAGGCAAGAAATTCCGATCATGCGGATCGATCCCGAGATCGAGCGCCGGCAGGTCGAGCAATTGCAAAAGCTGCGGCATCGCCGCGACCGCGCCAGGGTCGAAGCCGCGCTCCGGGAGATTGAAGCAACAGCACGGAGCGAACGCAACCTGGTGCCAGCAATTCTTGAGGCTGTGAAGGTTTACTCAACGGTGGGAGAAATCTCCAGCGTTCTGGCTGGGGTTTTTGGCCATTACAGGGAGGCGGTTGTTCTCTAATGCCCAATTTAACCTTTCTCGGTGCAACAGGGACCGTGACCGGGTCCAAGTACCTGCTGGAGGCGTCGGGTGAGCGTCTCATGATCGATTGCGGGCTCTTTCAGGGACATAAGGAACTTCGTCTTCGCAACTGGAATCCTCTGCCCGTGGACCCATCCAGCATTCACTGGCTGGTTCTCACCCACGCTCATCTGGACCACACAGGCTACATTCCGCGCCTGGTGAAGGAAGGGTTTAGGGGCGAGGTATGGGCCTCTTCGGCGACCGTTGACCTTTCGCACCTGGTCCTGCCAGACTCAGGCCATCTGCAGGAAGAGGACGCTCGATATGCCAACAAGAAAGGTTTCAGCAAGCATAAGCCTGCTCTTCCTCTTTACACGCACGACGAAGCGCTCCAGTCACTGGAGCTGTTTCGGGTGGTTGATGAAGCTAAGCCTCTGGAACTTTCACCACACTTTGAACTAAGGTTTTTCCGCGCAGGACACATTCTTGGCGCGCGCATTGTGGAAGTTACGGTTCGCGAGAAAGGGAAGGTGGTCAGGGTTCTGTTCTCGGGTGATGTCGGCCGGTTTCCTCAATTGATTATCCGTGAGCCTGCCATTCCAGATGCGGCCGACTACCTTTTGTGCGAATCGACCTACGGAGACCGGCTGCACCCGAGGGATGACTTCCAGGCGCGCCTTGCTCAGATTATTGAGAGCACTGCGGAGCGGGGCGGGTCAGTCATTATTCCGTCTTTTGCGATTGGGCGGACACAGGAACTCCTCTATTTGTTCCGCATGCTGATTCAGGAGAATAAGTTGGCAGAGCTGCCGATCCATGTAGACAGCCCTATGGCCATTGACGCCACGGACCTTTATCGAAAGCACCACGAAGATCACAACCTTCAAACGGATGAGTTTGAATCGGGCGGGCACAAGCTGTTTGCCCAGCCGAATGTCCACTTTGATCGTTCGGTGGAAGAGTCGAAGGCTCTGAATGAGTGCCGCTACCCAACAATCATCATCTCTGCCAGCGGAATGGCCACCGGGGGAAGGGTTCTGCATCACCTCGTACGGTGCCTGCCCGACCATCGCAACACGATCCTCTTCGTGGGGTTCCAGGCTCCGGGAACCCGGGGTCACACCATACAGACAGGCGCCGAATTGGTTAAGATTCATGGCCAGCAGGTACCTGTTCGTGCTCATGTTGAAACGGTTGAGAACTTGAGCGCACATGCTGACTACAGCGAGATTATGGGCTGGCTTGGGAAATTCCCGTCAGCCCCGACGAAGACATTCATCACTCATGGTGAACCGCATGCCGCCATGGGGCTCCAGGGTAGGATTGCCCAGGAACTTGGATGGAAGGCAGAGATCCCTTCATACCTCGAGAGAGTCTCGCTGGGAGGGTGAAGATCGGCTACGGTAATATACCAAGCTGGGTTTCCAGGGGCTACCAGGCGCAATCTGGGATATGATTTCAGGCTGCTAAAGACAAGGGAACTAGGCTGTTCCAACGAAACCTGTCCTAAAACTGTCCTATAGTACAGTTGCGATTGGTGGTGAGGAGACTTAGAGTCTTAGTGCGATTAGTGTTATTGATGGGTTGTTAACCTGTCGCCAGAAGCGCCAGCCGGGAGGGGGGAAGGCATGGTAGCGAATGACAGATGTTGTGTGGATGCCAGACCGCACCCGGTCGGTCGTCTATTTTTTGAAAACATGCCTTTCTTCTAGTGTCTTTGGCCAAGCCGGCTTGGTCACACCTCAACAACAGAGAGTAAAGGGTCCACTGGAGGGAAAATGAATACGCCACTGTCTCTCGTGCAGGAACTGAGAGGTATCCGCGGAGGGCAAAAGCACAATCAAGCGGATCTAGAATCGCTTCTTTCTGAAATCCAGGAAGCGCGCCGTGAGTGGCAGGAACAAGTGGACCAGGCTCAGCGGCTTCTCCGGGAACTGATGGGGGGGGTAGCTGAATTGTCCGGGGTCACCCTGCCTGGAGTCGCAGTTGACACGAAAAAGGACGGCGACGGGTCTCTTCGATTGGGCTTCAAGACATTGAAGGACCGCATTCGAAACGAGTTGGAGGGATTCGCCTCCGCCTCGGCCGCAGAGATTTCTAAGAATGTTCACGGCACAAGCCACACTGTTCTGGATCCGATCGAAAAAGAAATGAACGCTCGGCTGGACAACCTTGCCAACGAGTTTCGCACGAAGTTGCAGGCGCGGCTGGAACTGGAACAGAACGAAGTGGCAAGTCAGGCCAGGATCCGTATTGAAGAGATGCTGCAAAGCAAGATGAATGAGTTCGCTGAGTGGATCAAGCTGATGACTGAAGGGACTATGTCATCGGTCCCGGCTGAAGTTCAGAAGTCACTGGGGCCGCATGTTGAGGAAGTTAAGGAACGGTTGAAGACTTCGTTCCAACAGCATCTAAACATGGTGCTTCTGGAGTTGGAACGGAACGCCCAGCAGAAGGTTGAGGGAATACAGAATGAGATGCGGGCGGCTATGAGTGGGCTGTCGGAACAAGCCCGGCAAACCTGTTCGCAGAGCGCCGAACAGACGATGAGAGATTTTACGAGCCGGCTGGGGTCTGCGGCACAGGAGGCCACCCGGCAGTTCGAAGCAGGGACAAGGGGATACACCGAGGAGAACCTCAGCAACTTCAGAGCTCAGCTAAATGGGCTCGTGGCCGCCTCAAAGGAGGAATTGCGGTCCCATGCCGATTCGCATGTGGACGGCTTCAAAGAAAGGCTGCGCTTCACGTCCCAGGAATTGCAGGACAAGAGTGCTGCGGAAATCGCCAGCAATGTTCAAAAGGCGTCGCAGGACGCTTTGAATGCTTCGATCGCCCATGTTCAGCAACGTTTGGGTGAGGCCCTGGAGCACTCTAAGAACCAGCTGAAGTCCACCATGGAGAGCATGTTGGAGGATGCCCGCAGAAAGATGAACGAATTTGCGTTTTCATCGCGTGATTCCCTTTCTGGAGACGCCACTCGCCTTGCCGATAATCTCCGGAGCCTGGGCGAGCAGTTGAAGGCAGCGGAAAACGACCGGATCGCTGCAGTGGGTGAGAGCCTGTCAAATTTGAGCCGTCAGACGCTTGAAGGGCATGCGATGAGCGTCAGGCAGATCGCCGATATGCAGCTTGAGGAGATCCGAAAGGCCCTCGGCGGGCTCCAGGCAAGAATGGCGGCTGAGTACGAAGGGCAACTTCGGCAGTTTATGGATGGCCAGCGCCGTGCAGTATTAGAGGAGATTCAGAGGCAGGTCTCAGAGGCTTCTGCCAACGCTGTGGAAAGGATCAAAACCAGCTCGTCCCAGATGGTTCAGGACCTCTCTGGGAAAGTCAACAAAGAGGTGAACACCGCGACGACGCTCCTCAATCAGTGGGCTCACCAGACTACGACATGGGCCGAATCCTCCATCAAAGAGTCCATGGAATCGTACAAACGCCAGGTTGCTGAATTCACGAACGCCCTTCTGGACGAGCAGCGCGTTACGATTCAACAGAGGATTGGCGGCATTCAGGAACGTTTGGAAGAGGCAGCGCAGCTTCTGCGAGTTACAGAACGCGGGAATACGGCGAGCCTGAGACCCGAACAACAGCCGCAGCAGACCTAGTCCGGGCTTCTCCTGCCGCGCAGAGGGTGAGCGTACCTGGTGGACCTTGGATTTCAG
This sequence comes from Terriglobia bacterium, assembly GCA_046705285.1. Lineage (GTDB taxonomy): Bacteria > Acidobacteriota > Terriglobia > UBA7540 > UBA7540 > SCRD01. The sequence continues at coordinate 8,344 of JBJKQK010000168.1, read as the reverse complement.
GACTTGTGAGGGACTCCCTCTTTCTTTGCGCGAAGAGCGAAAGTATCCAGGGAGTGACGCTTCTCTGGAAGCTTGTGGGAAACCTGGCGTTTGCGGTCAGACTGCGTCCAGCCCAAGACGATCACTGATGCCTTGCATTGCGTGAATGCATAAGGCAATGTGCTCGGTGATGTCCACGCCAAGCTCCTGAGCCCCGCCGACGATATCTTCCCGCCGAACCGAACGGGCGAATGCCTTGTCCTTCATCCTCTTGCGGACAGACTTGGGTTCCAGGGTCCGAATTCTGTCTGGCCTTACCAGCGCACAGGCCGTGATGAAGCCCGAAAGCTCATCGCAGGCGAACAATGTTTTGGCCATGAGCGTGTCGCGCGGGACACCCGTATAGTCTGCATGACCAAGAATGGCCCGGCGCACATCCTCTGGATATCCGCGTTCGGTCAATATCTCGCTGCCTTTTACAGGGTGTTCCGGAGCATTGGGATAGAGTTCATAGTCGAAATCGTGAAGGAGCCCTACAACCGCCCACTTTTGCTCGTCTTGATCGAATTTGCGGGCGTAAGCGCGCATGCAGGCTTCAACGGCCAGCGCATGCCGCCTGAGATTTTCACTCTTTGTATATTCACACAGGAGCTGCCAGGATTCTTCGCGATTCATCTCTTCTCCACTGCCGTGCAACATTGTACAACAGAGTTTGGCCGATCAACTCCGAGTATGCGGATCCGGCCTGACGCCAGCCGACGCGGATTGATACGCCTGTGCAACCGAACGGTAACAGTAAAGATGCCGTGAATTGAAAGAACCGCTCTGCCTGTTCGCCGGTTCAGTGTTGTGCCGTAGGTGGACCCTTAAGTCGGCGTGATTTCCAGAAAACACCCAGGCCCCGCAGATAGGCATACAGCTTCTCGCCAGGCGAAAGCAGTTCCTGCGGTTCCGAGGCGATGGCCTTTTGGTTCCAGATCCGGCGCACGCGTCTCTTCAGCGCAGAAAACAGCCATTTCGCCGTCGCCCGCCGAAGGGTTTTCTCTTCCAGGAACAATTTCAGCGCAAACGCCACGCTGCCGGCGTAGAGTTGGGCATTGCGAACTCTCTGCTTCTCAACATCATCCTCAAAGAAATGTGTGGCGGCTGCAGCGGGATTGTGACGGATTCGGAAGCCGTGTTTGAGTACCTGGACGTACATGTAGTACTCATCTCCTCCGCCAATTAACGATCCTGCGCCGAGGTCCGGGGGAAAAAGAGCATAATTCTCTAAAAAGGTTTTACGGAATGCCATGTTACAGCCGAAGCCCACGGGTTCGCCGAGGATGTACTGATACCAGTTCGGATTGGAGGCGTCGAGACTCCAGGCAGAGAGGGCCCGTTCGCTGCCATAATATCTGGCGGCCTTCTCCGCGGCCATGGAAATTGGGCCTGCGGGAATGACACGGCCGGTGACACAGGCAACCTTGGGGTCAGCAAAGCACTTTACGATCTCCTCCAGCCAGTTGCTGCCCGTGAGGACGTCATCATCGACAAATACCAGGATGTCGCCCTTGGCCCTTGGCACGGCATGATTACGAGCATTAGAAACGCCGCGGCGGGGCTCATTGAGCAACCTGACCGGAAACCCGGACACAGCCTCGGCGAATGCCGAGTCTACGGGCGCGTTCAACACCACTATGATTTCGTAGTCAGGGTAATTTTGAGCTTGAGCGGCCAGACTCTCCAGGCAGCGAGTCAGCATGGGCCTTAGGCCGTTTGTGCAAAGAATAACTGAAACGTAGGGACGCATTGGGAGAGAACAGGTAATGACCTCAGTCTTTGGGAACGATTGGCTGTAACCTTGAACTTTCACACGTGTCTTTCGATTTCACTTCCCTTGCCAAACGCAGTTCCTTCTGGATTTTATCATCGTTAACAGATCCATTTAGGCCTAAAAAGCTTAGGCCTGGAGTATCGAGCTGCCTGAACGGGTCATGCAATAATGGCGAAGCGAAAATGGTGCAGACTCACCACTTCTTCCAATCGGGAGGACGCCTGGTGAGGCCACTAACGCCTAATGCTGTAACGGGATGTGGGGGCGTCCGTCACAAAAAAGCCGGGCTGAAGCTCCCGGCGTTCCTGCTATACTACACACGAATCTGCGTTTGGCGCATCACGATTTCGCGAGGGAACATTCTGCCGCAAGGCACCGGTTCCGTGGGGCGCGGCGCTTTCAACATCATGAAAATAAATCCGCCAATCGGATTAGCGCTCCTGGTGGAACAGGCTGCCGAGGCTCATCGAAGGGTGGGGGCTCGACGTACGACCGGAAAGATTTTGCCAATCGTTAAGTGACAAGAAGGACGATCTCAGTGAATTCGACAACATCAAGAACCGTAAAACGCGTCCAGAGCATGGGGGGATCAGTCAGGATTCCCGGAGATAAATCAATCTCTCATCGTTACGCCATGCTGGCCGCTATTGCCGAAGGCACGAGCCACCTTCATTCCTTTGCGGAAAGCGCGGACTGCCAAAGCACGCTCGGGTGCCTGAAGCAACTGGGAGTGAGGATCGAAAGGCAGGGAAGCGACGTGACGGTTGAGGGAACAGGGCTTGAAGGTCTGCGGGCGTCAGCCGAGCCGCTCGACGCCGGCAACTCGGGCTCGACCATCCGGATGATGTCAGGGATTCTTTCTGGCCACCCGTTTCGGACTGTGATTGGCGGTGACGCTTCGCTTTCGCGCCGCCCGATGAAGCGAATCATCGAACCGCTGACGCGCATGGGGGCGCGCATCCAGTCAATGGCAGGAGGCCTGCCGCCGCTTACGATTGAGGGTGGAAGCCTTGTTCCCATTCACTATGAGTTGCCCATGGCCAGCGCCCAGGTGAAAACCGCTGTGCTGCTCGCGGGTCTTTACGCTGAGGGAATAACCGAGGTCCTTGAGCCACACCGGACACGTGACCATACTGAGATTGCGCTCGAACAGTTTGGCGTCGAAGTTGGCCGTCAAGATCGTACGATCAGTGTTCGAGGAGGCGGCCGCCTGAAGGCGCAGGACCTCAGCGTACCAGGTGATATTTCTTCCGCTGCATTCTTTGTTGTGGCCGGCCTTCTGGTTCACGGATCCGATCTTACCTTCCAGAACGTCGGCCTGAATCCCACGCGGACCACAATCCTCGATTTTCTGCGCTCGATCGGCGGGGACATCGATGTCTTGAGTTGTGAAAACCGCAATGGCGAGATGGTTGGCAGCCTTCGCGTGCGGGCGAGTTTGCTGCGGGGTGGAGAGATACCCTCGGAAATGATTCCCGGCCTCATCGATGAATTGCCGGTCCTGTCTGTCCTGGGAACTCAATGCCAGGAGGGCCTTGTCTTTCACGGCGCTCAGGAGCTGCGCGTCAAGGAAAGCGACAGAATTGCTGCAGTCGCCGAAAATCTCCGCAGGATGGGAGCCGAAGTTGAAGAGTTTCCCGACGGATTGAGGATTCCAGGACGGCAACTGTTGAGGGGTGCGGAGATCTCGAGCTATGGAGATCACCGTATCGCCATGGCCTTCGCTATTGCCGGCTTGATCGCTGACGGAAACACCACGGTTGTCGATAGTGACTGCGTGCAGATTTCTTTCCCGACATTTTTTGAGACGATTGCCCAGGCGGCCAGGTAGGCACGATCCCGCACCGTGCGGAATCTGGCAAGGGGAATGGGTGTGTCAGATCGCGGTGAGAAAGGAGCGAAACCGAGGAGCGGTTGCCATAAATCACAGGCGCTCCGCTCTGATCCTGCTTGAAGCGGTTGTTGCCGGGGCCGATGTGGAATGCGGCTTCGCGCGTTCAACGCGGATGGTCCCGTAGGTCGAAAGAAGATTTATCACCGGACCGCCCTTCCCGTAAGTTCCGTTGATGGAGGGTTTCCCCGGCGCTCTTGAGACTCGCAGACCGGGAAAGTCACAACGGACTTCTCCATTGGTAGAAAGGGCGTTAATTGTGAAGTTGGAGGTCGCAGGCAACGACAAGGTGATGTTGCCCTTTTTCAGGGTGACTTGTATGGGATGCGCAGGCGGAGTCGGTGTCTGAAGGTGGATGTCTCCGTTTGTGTTCACGATGTTCACGTTGTAGGTGAAGTCTTTAAGAGCGATGTCCTTGTCGCGCGTCACCAGTTCGAAGGGCCCATGGACGCCCCTGGCTGTCAGGTCGCCCATATCCATCGAGAGATGGCCGGTCAGCTTCTGCACGTTCAAGTTTGTTCGGGACGAGTTGTAGCGAAGCATCTGGGCAATATTCTCAAACTGTGCGGCGCCGGAAAAATTTCCCTCTACCGTTAAGGATCCCGTCACATTCCGCACGACGATATCCCCGCCTCTGCCTTCAATTTCCACGCTGCCGTCCACTTTGTCGATCACAGTAGCTCCTCGTGATTTATGGATTCTCACGACACCTTCGATTTGGTTTGCGTGGACATCCCCATGGCGCGAGGTCAGCGTTTGGTTGCCCTTCAGACCAGTCAGGTTGATGTCGCCCTCATCGTCCGTGATTTCCGCCGCAGTGGACCTGGGCACACGGAGCGTCATGTCCAGTCTCAGAGTCCTCCCGGCATGCGGAAGAGAATCAAGGTTGGACCCCAACACGTACTGTCCGTCGCTTTTTGTAAAGTTGAACTTCAGGCTGTCTGCGATTTTCCTGGCGGTCGATTCATTTTCAGCCCAGACTGTTTCCTGGATTACTCCTCCAATATCGGACTGGTCTGTCCCGTGAAGATCAACGTTGCCCCTCCGGTTGACGATCAGAATGCGCGGGCTGCCTTCAACATTCTGGGAAACTTTCTGTGTGAATGTGTATGAATTGAAAAACATTTCAGCAAACTGCTGGTCGGTAATGCCCATAACCGATGGCCAATCGCCCCAGGGACGCAGAAGCGTCTTTGAGAGGGCTGTTCCAATGATGAGAACCACGATCAGGAGGATAACTTCTCCAGCCGAAAATAATGAACGTGCCGCAACCTCTGGATGGGCCCGGGCCTGGAGATAATCGATCAGCTTTGAGATGCCCCAGAAAATGATAAGGACTGGCCAGTACTTTGCAATCAGATGCCACGGGCGAATGGCGGAATCAAAGTTCTGATAAAGGAAAAGGAAACCAATTCCTATCAGGGTAAGCGCCCAGAAGATGGAACCTCGGCGGTGGCGATAGGTGCTCATATGAAATCCTCTCCTTGAGGATGAATCTCAACCTGTTAATCTGGTGGCGCTGACTCCCTTGAGTGAGCTGATTCAAGCACTTTGGCGATCCCGATGACGATCAGAAGAGCCGGCCAGGTCTTTGATACTCCCCAGCCCGGAACGAATTCGCCCACCAGAAAGATCACTCCAAGCGTGATCAGAATGATAGGTCCCGTGAGGCCGTGTCCTCCGGAATGCTTCCTGGTCCGGGTCTCATAGCGGTTTTTATCAGGATATGCTTCGGGTGCCATCAAGTTTTATCTCCCCTTTTGAGGAATGGTCCCATTCTGTCCTCTCATTCCATTGCAATGTCTTTGCGCCGCGAGCTTTGCATCTCTCCCTGCCGCCGTATTCACGTTTGAACAGGTTTTTCCGTACCCTGTGCTTTCATTCTTTCGATCTCAAGCTCCATTTCCTTTAATCTTTGCAGGTGTTCAAATTCGCGTAATCGGAGAGATTCCTGAAGTTCCAGTTCTCGCTCACGAGCCTTGTACCAGAAAACAATGGCTACGATTCCTATGGGCAACAGGATTGCAGCAAGCGAGAGCAGGGCGAAGACAAAACCGGTCATGCTTTCCATATCCTTACCCCCTTTTCCGCTTACCTCGACCAATTGCGGGTACGCGCCGGCCCATGGCAAAGTCTCAGCAGCCCGGCGCCGATAGCCGTCACTTCGCTGCTGGTTCACACAATACGCAGTGTCTTTTCTACCGCATGCATAAGACCTTCAGTTCCCGGCCTCTTTATTGTTTTCCGGAGGCGGTTGTGCCGGTTCCGAACCACGATGGTAAACCGTATCGGGCCGGTTCATCCGTTTTTGCAGCAGGACAAGGCCGATCACGATCAGAAGTACAGGCCAGAACTTCCCGATTTGAGCAAAAATCGGGATTCCCAGGTTGTCCAGCAAGAAGAGAATTCCCAGAGCAATCAGCAAGGCTGCTCCCATCGGAGCGTCCATCTTCATTTCGCTCAGGCCGAACCATTCCGGGGCAGGCTGTCCCAGTTGCTTGGCCTTTGCAGTCTGGTACGAATCAATCACCATGTAGAAATAGAACGCCGCAGCGGCCAGGCCGAAAATGGGCCCGACCGGTCCGTGAACGCGGTTGCCCAGCGCAATCAGTGACCCAAAAATCAAGACTTGGACGATCGCCTTGATGACCTGGCTGTTGTAGATGGCCCCCACGCCCGGGATCAGACCAAGGGCCAGAGCCACCCCCGGGCTTGGACCACTGCCGCCCAGCCCCATGGATGTTCCAAAAGGTGACTGAAGACGGGCTGCCAGGCATGTTTCGCAATATGATGTTCCTTTCACCTCACGCCGGCAGGTTTCACATAGTGGCCGGCCGCACTGCCCGCAATAGGCCACGGAATCGTTGAGTGGGTGATTAGCGCATTTCATGGGTTTGGACTCCTTGTTCCACCTGAGCGTAGGGCCAGGCAACATTACCTGAGGAGCGTGCCATCTGCCCGTTCACGCCATCGGCAGTGCTTGCCGGCCGGCCGGGCGGATTCGGCTTGCTGCTGGGCTTCTCTTGTTCTGCCGGCTGGGTCTGGGCGTTCCGGAACCGGGACTCGATTTCATAGACAATTCGCAGATCATCATAGAATTTCTCGGCTCGTGCGTAAAGAAGGTGCCCCGCCCGGTTGACCCGATAAAACCACGTCGACGGATTCAAATCTTGCGCGTTCAGGCTGCGGAGATTGAAGCCCGCGATGTTGACCAGCAGTGAAATCGAAAAGACCGTCATGGCCAGTGCGTAGGCAAGGCGGGGTTGCCGAAGACGGCGTAGCAATGTGCCCAGTTGATCAGGGAAACCAGCACGCGACTCGCCAATCGTGGCGCGGAGGATCCGTGGGATCAGCCAGGGGGGCGGCTCAACTTCAATGGCCGACCGGCAAGCCTCGATTGCATGGCGGACATCCGACAACATTTCCCGGCAGGATTCACAGCCGCGCAGATGCTCTTCCACCTGGGCGCGACGTGACTCGTCCAGCAGCCCTTCCAGGTATTCGCTAGCCAGGTTTTCAAGCTCCAGATGCGTCATAATCTTGCCACTTCACCCTTCACCTATTCCATACGTTTTAGGACTCGCGCCAGTTCCATTCGCCCACGATTGATCCGTGACTTCACCGTACCCTCCGGAACTTCCAGAACCTGCGCGATTTCAGCATAGTCCAGGTCTTGCAGGTCCCTTAGGATCACGGCCTCGCGCAGGTCGGGCGACAGCTTGTTGAGCCCAGCCTGGAGCCTTTCCCTGCGTTCCCTTGATTCCACCTGGCTGGCAGGGTGTCCGCCAGTAGAATTATCGGTGATCGGACCCTGTTCATCGAGGGCCGAGGTCGCACGGTCACTCCTGGTTCGGCGGTAATGGTCAACCAGGTGATTACGCGCTATCCGATTGATCCAGGTGGTTAATTTCGCCTGAACCGGGTCATAACTCTTCAGCGTTCGAAACACCTTGATAAAGACTTCCTGCGTCAGATCCTCGGCATCTTCCGAGCGCCCTGTAAACCGATAGCATAGGTAGTAAATCTTGCGCGTGTGAGCCTGAAGTAACGTTTCCCAGGCTGCGCCGTCTCCCTTGAGACAGCGGTTGACCAGCTCTCTCTCCGAATCCAAGGCATTCTCCTGGGACTGAAAGCAGTCAGGTGACGCCCAGGGCATTCGGGCAGTTGATCCTGACCGCCAAATCTTGTGCAGATTGTATCAGAACATGCCGGTTGCGTCAGTGATGTATGAATGGTTGGCAGCGGAATCGGTGTTTATCCACCAAGCGGTCATCGTTGAAGGAATTGGAGCAGCTCCGGAAAAGGGCAAACGGGCCTGCCTCCGTGTCCAGAGCTTCCGCAGCTGCGAAGCCGCCCGCCGCTTATCTCCGGGTTCAGAAAATAGGTAGAGGCCGGCCCTTGAAGCGATTCCATGAGCAGGGGCTCTCAATGGCCGAGTCGGCGGGAAGGTTGGCTTTTTCAGAGAGTCTTGTATGCGATCTGGGATTCATCGCAGTTCAGTTCGCAACCACACGGAGGATAAGAGCACGCCTGGAGGCGATGTGGCTGATGCTGCAGGGGAAGGAGCCGAAGGATTACGTGATTGCCACCGGTGAAACCCACAGCGTGCAGGAACTGGTGGAGGTGGCCTTTTCGGCCGCGGGGCTCGACTGGCGCGA
>JBJKQK010000167.1:0-10041 GCA_046705285.1 Terriglobia bacterium | reverse complement strand
GTAAGCGTGGTGGGGTAATTCTGAACAAGCTGCAGAGACAGCTTCAGGCGGCTCGTCATGGAGTCCCAGTGCTCGTCTTTCAATTCAACGCCGCCCATCGTAATGTGCCGGTCGGTCCCGATCAGTTGAGGATTGCCAGTTGCTGCACGCACGCTTAATATCTGGCATGCGTGCGGGACCAACACTACCGTATGCTCACTTTTTGCTTTTCCGAGAAACCGCTGTTTCCAGAAATCAAACAACAAGTACTCACGATCTCCACGAAATCCGGCCCTTTCGAAGTTCAGGACGATTCTGCGGTGCGGAGGCGGTGTCAGATAAGCCGGGACAGGAAGCAGCTCCAATCCGGCCGGCTTGTCAGGCAAAGTCTCCAGGTGCTGATTTTCCTTAAGTGCCGCCTGAGCATTTTCTGCAAGCGCCCAGAAAGCGGGTCCCGAACTATCGGTGCCAAGCAGGGCGGCATCATGGTTAAAGACTGACCGAAGGGGCGAACCGTGTTGGCTGCTGGCGAAAGCGTAGGGTACCTCGTTGACATCGTAATCCCAATTGAACAACCCAACCACAGCCCAAGCTCCAAAGTTACGCTGGATATGAAGAACCCAAATGTGCGGCGTGGAAGTTTGCGGGTAGAGATCCATCGGCTTAATGTCCGCAACCGGCATCACCTTGCGGGCGATATCACGGCGTTCTTCGGAAAGCGCCGGAATATCGTCACCCAGCATCAGGAGCTGTCCGGTCAGACCCACAACGGAAAACCACGTGTGCACTTCATCCTCGGTGAGCGGCGGCCGCAGCAGCACTCCGTCCGGGTCCGCATACCAGGCAATGTTGTGGGTGTAGTATCCTCGCCGCATTCCTTCCAAAGCCGTCCGCACCGACCGGAAGGAAGGCGTTTCGCTGTGTTCATGCGAGGGATCAGAAGGTAGAAAGTTTATGATGTCGCTACCCAGCCGCGCGCTTTGCGCAATACCGATCGATTCTGTAGGGTACTCCGGACCACAGGCGGAAAGGAACGCCCCTGGGTTCGAGCCCAGTGCCTGCCGGATTCCTTCAAGTCCCCCTCGAAACGCTGTGTCAGCATCCTGGGCCGGATCAAAAGTTCGCGTGCGGTTTTCTCCCCAAATGTCCCGGGTTGCGTTTTCGCCGTCCAGCTTGAAGTAGTCGTATCCCCAGTCCTCAGCCATCATGCGGTAAATCCTGTGAAGATATTGCTTCACCTCGGGATTCGAGAAATCCAGGATATAAAGCCCAAACCACGATCCGAGTCTGGCGCTGCCTTCCGCATCGTGCAAAAACCATTCCTTGTGCGTGTTGTAGAAATCTTCATCATCTGTCCCAAACTCAGAAAGCCAGAGGGCTGGTTTCAGGCCCACAGCGCGAATCTTTCCGGCAAGCCACTTCATTCCATGCGAAAAGCTTGAATTGCTTTTTGTCCAACTTCCTGAGATTCCGTTCGCCTGCCAGCCTCCATCAATCAGGACATATTTAAGGCCAAACGTTCCGTAGTCGCGGGCCAGAGCTTCAGCGTTACGGACAATGTCATCCTCGTTCAGGACGTTGCCGTAATAGTGAAATGAGCACCAGCCGAGTGGCGGCTCGGGCCATCTCTCTTTGTCGAATGGTGTGTAGAACTGCAGGCGGCTGCCATAAACATGCTCGACCACTTCAAAACTGCAAATCGGAGCGGCCGTCCCGTGAGTACTCGCTGCTGTTCGGAAATTAGCGGCGGTAGGTGTGAATTCCGAGTAGCGCGCATTCACGCGCAATGCCTGGTCACGAAAACGATCGAATACGCTGTCGTTCAGATGGCTCACCGCCCGCCCACTTACCATCTGCTGGATATCATTGGCTTCGCTGCCAAAAACATTTTCCTCCAACCGGCAATGAATCGGGTCAGGCCCTGCTTCAACAACGGCCTCGACTTCAATGCGCTCCGCTCCGCTCATCTTTGCCTTTGCAAGAGAAACCTCAATTTTCGATTTCCACCCACGCAACAGAATTTCGCCACGCTGAAATCCTTGTACTCTTACCAGCGTCGCATCGGCACTTCCTGTACTCACCCGCTCCAGCCTCAAGTAGGAAGCATCGGACCGCTCTTCGTGCCCACTTGCTCCAAACACAACAACCACACCGCTCAGCCATTTTTGCCCCTGGTAGTACAATTCAAGATGGTGCCCGTCCTTTGATAGCTCAATATTCCAAGAATTGTGTACTGCCGGAACCTGTTTCGAATCGGCAGGTTCGTGGGTCTCAGAGGCCAGACCCGCAGGCGCCGAAAGCCCTGCCGCAAGCGATGCCCCCAATGTCCCCGCCGTACGCACAAAACTTCGCCTTGTCATACGAGCTCGAGTTTCTTTGTCAGATATTTGCATCTATCCTCCTACCCTGGCTTTGGGAACATGAACAGGTTCAATGAACGTACTCACAGTCAGATAAGTCCGGAATCGCAGTAATGATGTAAGTATGCAACCGATCAAAACAGGCACCATTTGGTTTCTTTGCTGGTGATTCTTAGCTCCCGGAAATCTGAAAGCTGTAACGACCAGACCCGATGGCGCAAACAACACGCCCTTCACTCACACCTGTAAGCTTCACGCCGGTGGATTTCAGCAATGAATGGCCGGATTCCTTGACCCTGCCTGCGTCATTGCAAGGCAAAAAGACTGTGGCAGTACTTCCGGCTGGAATTTCAAGATCAATGAGCAGCCTTCCACCTTTCTTCTCCCAGTGGCTGCCGATTCTGCCGCGAACAGAATCGTAACCGGCGTCGACAAAGCTCAGATCTTCAAGCACGTACGGACGAACGATCACGTTTCTGAAACCGGGCTGCCGGGGATCAGGAACAATTCCTGCCAGTGCCCTATAGAACCACTGTGCGACGCTCCCGTACATAGCGTGGTTATGCGAACCCCGTCCGTCCCAATTTTCCCACAAGGTTGTTGCTCCTTTGGAAATCTCGAACCCGTAACTCGGGAACGTCACTTGCTTCATGAGCGTCGAGGCTAAATCAGCTCGCCCTCCCGAGGTCAGCACCTCGAGCGTGAGCGGCGTGCTATACATTCCAGTATCAAAATGTCCCTTATCCTCCTGCTGAATGATCTCAACCAGGCGGTTGAAGACAGTCTTGACGTGCCTTTGCGGGACCACGCCAAACGCCAGGGGAAAAACATTGGCCCCCTGCCTTCCGTCGTAATACTGGCCGAGTGTTTCATTGAGGAATTTCTTATTGACCGCGGTCCCAGCTGCGTGCGCCAAAGCAGTGAAGAGGTGTTTGTCTTCATCGCGCCCCAGGACACTGGCAATTCGTGTCATTAACTGAGAAACATGCGCGTAGTAGCAGGTATTGACCAGCGGCTTCGGAATCTTGATTGCCGTTGGAGTTGCCCACTCGCCCAGGCACCAACTCCCGGGCTCCTCCCGGACCACCAGCCCGCTTTCGTCCGTGCTTCCTTTCAGGTACTCGATCCATCGCTTCATTCCGGAGTAGTGCTCTTCCAGAACCCTGCGGTCGCCATAGTGAAGGTACATCAGCCAGGGAATAATCACGTACGCGCAGCCCCATGGCGGACCTCCGCCTCCGCCCTCGAAAGGTACCGTGTGCGGTATAAAACCAGTCTCAGAGTTCTGGGAGTCGCGAATGTCCTTGATCCACTTCGTATAGAACGGCGCCATATCGAAGTTGTACATGGCCGACTCAGCATCAACTTGCCCATCCCCTGTATACCCCAATCGCTCACGGTGCGGACAATCACTCGGCACGCCGCAGTGCATGTTGCTCAACTGGCTCCAGCGCAGGTTGTGCATGATTCGGTTGAAGAGTCGGTTCGAGCATGCAAACCTGCCCACCGGCTTAACGTCTGTGTGCACAACCCGTCCTTCCAAGTTGGCCGCCGTCATCGGCTCGGGGGCGCCACTGACTTCGACGTAACGAAAGCCGTGCCACGTGAAACGCGGTTCGTGAGATTCCAAACCTTCACCTTTGAGCACATAGCTGTCAGACTGCCCATAGTCTTTACCATTCTCAGCAATAAACCGCAGAGTGACTCGCCTTCCTCTGGGGCCGCGAACCTTCAATCGTGCCCAACCCGCCAGGTTCTGCCCAAGATCGAATCGGTACATCCCTGCTTCCGCGCTCTTCACCAAAACCGGCTGCATGGTCCGGACTACTCTGTCCGGGAACGACATCTGTGCTTTCAGCGGGCCTGTTGGTGGCCGGACAGTTTGAGCCTGATTCCACGCCCCATCATCGTAATTGGGATCGAGCCAATCGTTTATTTCAAGCCGGGCATCGTAGTCTTCTCCCGTAAAAATCCCATTGTGAGTGATAGGGCCTGAGGTAGAGTTTTTCCAGGTCTCGTCGCTGGCCACGGTTTCGATGGCCCCGTCTGCCAGCCTGTACTCCATCTGAAAGATCACTCGCGGCGAGTCGTACCACATGTACCCTTCCACTAAGCGGTCCCGCTGGTTGTACCAGCCATTACCCAAAACAATACCGGCAACGTTGCGTCCCTGCCGCAGGTATGAGGTGACGTCATAAGTCACATAGAGAACTCTCGTCCGAGCGTGATCGCGGTAAGGATAGAGAAGGCGCCGGAGCGACCGCCGGTCGTAATTCGTCTGGTTTGGCGACAGAACTTGATCGCCAACCTTCCTTCCGTTCAGGTAAAGTTCACAGAACCCCAGGCCGCAGATATATGCGCGTGCAGAGATTGCAGGCTGCGAAAGGTCAAACGTCTTGCGGAAAAAAGGGGCGGGAGCAGTAAACGTGTGCTCCAAACCCGGCTCGGAAAGAGCGCCTATCCATTTCGCCTTCCAGTCACTCTCTTCCAGAAGTCCCATTTCCCAAGACGCTGTCTTGCTCCACGCAGACACATTGCCAGTTTGATCCCAGGTTCGCACTCGCCAGTAGTTTACTTCTCGTGACCGGAGTTCCCTGCCTTCATAAACAACCTGGGTGCAGTCTTCACTTACAACTTTGCCCGAATCCCAGACATCAGCCACCCCGGAAAGTAATTTTTCACGACGGCCGGAGACAGCGATCTGATAGGCCTGCTGTTTGGCTCCCCGCTCGCGGGCTTCCAGTTGCCAGCCGAACCTTGGCCGCCGCACATCGATACCCAGAGGATCCTTTAGATACTCAACGGTCAAATGCTCAGGAGCCACTTGTGCCGACCCGCGTTCACCTTGAGATGCGCCAAACCCAGATTCCGCTGCGGCAAGTGCCGCTGTCTTGAGAAATGTTCGCCGTGAAAGCATTAACCGATCACTCCCAATAAATCTCGATCTCGGAAAGGTCTCGAGACCGGCACATGACCCGGAACTGCTTGCTTACACCCCCGCAGTGTACAACCACTGATAGATGGAAAATTCCCACGCAGAGAGATGATTTGAAGGTAAACGGAAAGTAATCATCTGACCAACAGCCAGCGACTCCTCCAGAGCAGCATGCTTCTTTCACTGCTGTCAACCTGACCTCGCTTGATCGCCATGCGAAAATGAGAGCGGATTTCGACATAGGACCTTTGCCCGTTTAGGCGTTCTTTGGCCACGGGCGTGACGCCGCGACGGAAATCCCCCGCCCGTATCTATGCGAAACGGCACAATAGAAGTGATATAGCGTGCCCCGGTGATAGATGATCGAAGGCTTGTGAGAATAGATCGAATCCACGGTCCCCTTGGGTCCCGGAACAATAAGAGCCCCCTTGCACTTGCGCGTATGAACCATGTCCCGGGTAAAAGCGAGCAAGTCGCGAGCCACTCCTTTGTGATCGAGACCATAATAAAAAACGGCCCATTCCGTCTGCTTGTACTTCAGAACACACGGATCGCTGGCGAACCGCTGGTCATAACTTCCGGGAGGTCCGTTTCTCACGATCGGGTTCGCGGGATTCCGGACCCACGTCTTCAGATCCCGCGAAGTGGCTACTCCGATCTGTTCGTGCCACTCCTTCGAATGGTTCTTCGCATTGTAGAAAATGTGGTAAAGGCCGTGGTGTTCCACAAGGCAAGCCTTGTAAAGGCCGGCACGCTCCCACGCAGCTCCATCCTGGGGCAGCAGGCAAGGCGGTTCGACCTCCCAGTGCCGCAGGTCCCGGCTCCAGCAGAGGCCAATAACCCCTGGCCCGGTCTCGTACCCGGAACCCGGCTCTGCACTATAGGCACCCAGGTAGCGGCCACGGACCTTCTTCGGCCTTCCCGGCCCGAAAACGTCATTCTCCCTCAGTATCCAGGTAAGAGCAGCGTTGTAGCGCAAGACATTGGATCTTGGGTTCCGCGGCAGAATCACTCCCTCCTTTCGCCAGCTCATTAGGTTTGAGGAAGTAGCGAGGCCGGTCTGGTAACCGATTCCGTCGTACCCCACATAGGTGAGATAAAAACGATTCTTGTGACGGAAGACGAACGGAACGTCTGCGCTCTTCTCATCAAACGAGCCGGGCTGGTGCGATGGCCCGACAATCAACCGCTCAAGCTTGTAAGGCGTCTTCAAATCCCTTGGGATCGGCAGGGTCGCCCGCATAGTATCGGGTGGGGCAGCCACCGCAAAGTCCATTAGTTCTCTGAGCATCATCGATCATACCTCTCCGCTTGTTCGGCTTCGGCTGGCGAAATCAGGAAATGCACCAGGTTGCCGAATTTGCCAGTCTATATCTACCTGGGGACGGTGTAAATTGCGCAGAATCAACTTGCCGGGTCTCGCCGGAGCAAAGTAAACCAAGTCCGTTCAATGCCAGCGGCGATACCGTCCTTCGGCAGCTCTGCCCTGGACCTTGCCATCAAGGCGGAATCGCCAAGTCTGACACGCATGACCCATGGCTCCAGCGTCGTCACTTGGGGATAAAAGCGGGCGGAAATATGCCCCAGCCAGGCCCCATGCTATCCGAAAACAGTAGAAAGTAGCCCAAGGTTGCGGAACAAGTTTTGCCTTCAATGTTGGGCCGTAGATGAGTCCCAGTCCACATCGCCCTCGTCGTCGGTGCGATGCCCAACAAGCATTGTCGCTCCCCGACGGAGCGCGCCGGGGTGGCGCGACTCACACCAGTACATGTAGCCAAAGCCTAAGATAAGCGCCCCAATGAAAAGATAGGGAGTGACGTTGTAGGGCCAGGCGGGTGCCGGATAAACGGTCACGAAAAGGACAGGCAGGAGGGCCAAGGTGCCAATCCACGGGATCACCACGTGGCGCCAGACACTGAAGTCATTCGGGTGCTCACGGCGGACGTAGGACGTCAGGGCCAGGTTCGCCATGGAATAAAGGATGATAACTCCCAAAGTCGCAAGGGTGCCGAGAAAAGCGAAAATGTCCGCAGGCTTGAACAGTTCGCCCACGATTAGAACCGCCGCAAGGCCGATGAGCTGGATAAAGCCGATTGCGAAGGAAGGTGTCCGGCGAACAGGATGAATCCTGCCAAAACGAGCAGGGAGAGTTCCCGCCTGGCCCATCGTGTACATCACGCGGGATGCGGCGTTGGTACAAGCCATGCCGGACCCGATCGCGCTGTTGACAAAGGCCAGGACAACGAGCCACCAGCCTGCTCCCCAAAGTGTGTGACCAAGCGAGTAATAGGGATTTGGGCTGGAGGCGAAGGTCGACATGCGGCCGGTACCCCAGCCGACCGCACTGGCATACGATGTGAAGATGTAGAAGACCCCGGTGGCCAGCAGCGAGAGAATAACCGCCAGCCCGATGAAAATTCCAGGCCGGCGGCTTTCCTGAGCGAGCGGCGCCGGAGCCTCAAAGCCGCTTAGCGCCAGGATCGAAAAGACCATTCCGCCCAGGATGCCAGCGAAGTGGTGCGGAGAGGACGAGGGTTTCACGGGCGCAACATAACTGGAACCGGTCGCCGGGTGGATCAGGAAAGTGATCGCGAGCGCCAACATGATCAATATCTCGAGGCTGCCCAATAACGCGGTGGTGTGCATCGAAAGCCGGACCCCGTAGTGGGTGAGGGCCCAGATGAGGGCAAATGAAGCTGCCGCGATGAGCCACCACGGGATGTCCACGCCGAGTTGGACCCGCAGTGTGTCTGACAGTATGTAGCCAAGAAAGCCCAATGCTCCGGCTGGCCCCAGGAGGTCGTAGATCAGGTAGTTCCATGTCGCCATGAATCCGCTGCGGCTGCCCAGCCCGCGCGTGGCAAAAGAATAATAACCGCCACTCGACGGCATGTAATTCGAGAATTGCGCCACCGTATTTGCGATAAAGAAGCACACGACCATCGACAGCAGCAACGAGATCGGCATGTCCGGTCCCGCCTGGCGGGCGATAATCGGAAACGTGAATACAATACTGCCCGCCGGGGCAATGTGCGTGATGCCTTGGAACACCAGTTCCGGAAGACCAAGCGAATTGCGGCGCAGCTGAGGAGTCAGTTTGGGATTGGATTCTGGAGTGGACAACAGCGGATCTCCCGGATTGCCTCGAATAACACCTCTAAAGATGACGGGCCAGTAAGAGGATCGCCTGATGCGGTTCCCGGGCGAAAATCCAGGTGCGAAAAGAGGCGGCCCGACTCAGAAATTGTGTATAGATCAATGAATTCAATAATTCTCCCAGGTGTCCGGCGCTGGGAAAAGCCAAAGCTTATTTCCCGCATCAGCGGTGGGGTAATCGCCAACCGCGAGCGATCCCTTTCGGTGGGCTCACCCCTCGATGAGAACCACATCACGCCCCCGAGGAGATAGCGGTCATCGAGGAAGAGATGTCGCAACCGTGACATCGAAACACTATATGCATTATGGCGTGCTGAGGCAATAGTGCGCATTGAGACATGTTAAAGGCAATCCACAAGGAGCCCCCAAGATACTTAAGAATGTAAGGCGACAAATCGTCAGGGCGAGGAGGAACAGCAAGTTCGAGGAGCACGTCGCAAAGCCCCGGCAGAACCCGACCGAAACCGCGAGCCTGAGTCATAGCTTCCAGCGTGGCGGGCAGCAAAAAGAACGGCGTGGCATTCAGAACCGGCCTGGGCTATAGTTTTTGAACCGGTTGCCTAGGGCCAGGCGAATTGAGGAAACAAACGATGCGTTCGGGCAAGTTCGCGAACATTGTGGACGGCGCCGCTTGAAGGCTCGCTCGCGGGCCACATTGAGTGTTCAAGGTCGTTCAAGCAGGAGTAACTGGGTGCAGCGCCGGAGTTAGGATCTAGCGCTCGAGGGTCGGAGCCCAAGCACGGTGGGGTACGACCCTTCAATCTCAAAAAGGAGGAATCTCATGTGGAAGGAATTCAAAGCTTTCGTGATGCGGGGCAACGTGCTGGACATGGCAGTGGGCATCATCCTCGGCGTTGCTTTCGGAAAGATTGTTACCGCGCTGGTAAGTGACATCATCATGCCGCCCATCGGCATGCTGATTGGCAACGTTGATTTCTCGAATTTCTTCATCTCCTTGTCCCACCAGCACTTCGCTACGCTGGCTGAAGCCAAAAAGGCCGGGGCCGTGGTTATCGCCTACGGGACCTTCGTCAATACCATTATCGAGTTTCTGATCGTTGCCTTCGCTGTCTTCCTGCTCATCAAATCGGTAAACCGATTGATGCCGAAGCCGGCCCCGGCTCCCCCTCCCCCCGCAATGAAAGACTGCTCATATTGCAAGATGAGCATTCCGGTGGCGGCTACGCGCTGCCCACACTGCACCTCGGAGCTCAGAGCAGCTTAGGACGCGCCAGCTCCCGCCACGTGCGAGACTGCACAAAAACGCTCGCACGGGATCTGCGGTGGAGTGAGCTATGTATGATTGAGAGATCGGTGAAAAAGCCAACGCCCGGCCGCTGGCGTCATCATCACTCAGGCAATGAGACACTCGAGCACGCAGACGAAACCGGACTGCTTGATGGGAAGGCGTAAAGAAGTTCGGGAGGGTATGGGTTAGCTGAATCAGCAGCGATTCCAAACGGGCAGAACAGCCGACTCTCAGAGCGCCGTTATTGAAGAACCGGCCCCATGATCGGAAACTCCACAAGAGCAGATTCGATATTCCGTAATGGGAACTCGGTTGACCGCTGCCTGCTCTAAGGTGAAGCACTGCCAGGTTTACGCTACCGG
>JBJKQK010000166.1:0-14796 GCA_046705285.1 Terriglobia bacterium | reverse complement strand
ATCCGTCCTACCTCCGTCGCCTGGCGCGGACCCTGGTGAAGATCGACTATATCGGCATCGGCCTGCTGGCGATCGGCATTGCCAGCCTGCAAGTAATGCTCGATAAGGGCCAGGAAGACGACTGGTTCGGCTCCCATTTCATTCTTGCCCTGGCCATCATTGCCGCTGTCACTCTCGTCGCACTGTTCATCTGGGAGTGGTTCCATGATCACCCGGTCATTGATGTTCGCCTCTTCAAGCATTTCAATTTCCTGACCACTAATCTGATGATGTTCGGATTCGGCGTCATGATGTTCAGCACCCTGGTTATGATGCCGCTCTACCTGCAAACCCTGATGGGATACACCGCTGAAGCCGCCGGTTTGGTGCTCTCCTTTGGCGGCCTGTTCTTGCTCCTGGAATTGCCGATGGTCGGCCGGCTGTTGGCAAAAGTGCAGGCGCGACGTCTGGTAACGGTGGGATGGGCCTTGATGGCCCTCGGCATGTGGTATTCAACGCGGATGATGGATACGCTGATCAGTTTCCACGTCGCCTCATGGGTCCGCGTGCTGCAGGTCATTGGCCTGCCTCTCCTCTTCGTTCCGCTCACTACAGTCGTTTACGTCGGGCTCCCGGCGGAGAAGAATAACGCGATTTCCGCCCTGATCAACTTCATGCGCAACATTGGTATGAGCTTTGGCACTTCAATCGTGACTACAATCCTCGCGCGCCGCGCCCAGTTCCACCAGCAGGTTCTCGTCTCGCATCTCACCCCAGGCAACGTGTTTTCCTCCGCGGCTCTGGAGCGCCTGACCCAAGCGCTCTTCCACGCCGGGCTCAGCGCTTCCGATGCTCTCCATCAGGCTTATGGTCGCATTTATCACGCGTTGATCGTGCAATCAATCTCGCTGGCCTATATTGACGCCTATCACGTCTTTTTCGTCGCTGCTTCGGTTCTGTTTATACTTTCGTTCTTCTTGAAGCGAAATGAGCCGCGGGCTCCGAGCGGCCCGATGGAAGGGTAAAATCCCTGAGTGCGCGAAAAAGGACCTAACAATGAGTAATACCTGGCACGTTAACAATTAGATCTGACGTTCGTGCGGCATCTCCCCTAGTCTGGACGGCTTAGTGGAGAAATCGTTGTGTCAAACCTACTTCAGGCGAGCGGTACGTGCTGATTAGTTCCCACGATGACTCGCAATCGCCGGTACCGGTAACCGTGGGTCCCTGTGTTTGACAGCGCCGGAAATTTCAGCATCCGGTGATTGAAAGAAAGGGAATGGGATCTTAGAAGACGTTGTGCTTTACGATTGGTGTCTGCCGTTTTCATCCGCTGCAGGCCAAGGTAAGCTGCGTCCAAGAGCGCAGTCCTCCCACCCCCTTTCACAAAAGCATCCTGTCCATGAGGTTTCGTAGTTATCCGTCAAAGCAGAAACCAGATAGGAGCAGTCGCTAAAACCGATCAGCATAAACTTGTCTTCAGGGTTGGAGGTCTCAAAGTAGTCCAGTGCTGCCTGTTTAGCTTTCTGGAGTTTGTCGGACATCGATCCAATGGTATCGAAAATCATTCCAACGACGATGGTCGCATCATCCATATCGAACGATAAATCTTCTGCCTCGCCCTGTCGTCAAAGGTTCCAACATTGTCTGCACCGAGCCCCGTGACGCCCCGATCATGGGGTCCCCTCACCGTAACAGGAACAATCACCCCGTCAACATCAATCTGAATAGGCGTCGTGCTGATAGGGGAACGATGAACCTCAACATTCGCAACCACCATCTCTGTTGTCGGAATGGCCCCCTGCATCGCTACCCGTCCCAAAGCACGCAGAGGACAGGCTAGCCATGACCCAATAGGCTGAAAAGATGATCAGCCCAACCCGGAATGCACTTCCTTGGCTGCCTCGTGGCATCAAGACCCCTTCCTTGGGTCCCAGGAGCCCCTTTACTCACAGTACTCTTAGCGAGAATTGACGCCATCATAGCACCTTTCCTGCACGAGAGACTGCAGCTATCATTTCGGAATGTGAAGTCCGAGATCTCGAAAGCATCGGAAGTCAAACAGAGTAAATCTTTACGCAGGCTATCGACTTAGGACTTGAGTTCGGTGAACGTGGAAGATGAAAGGAAGTTGGTTTTGAGCTTCAAGAATATGACGTTTTCCACTCCATCACGACCTCCGGCGCTCGGCCAACCAACATCCAGTGCTGCGAACATCGATCTTTTCCGACCTATGAGTTCCGCAACGGACAGCCGTCGGGGTCTTTCCCTCGAACCCTGCGCCACCAGGCCTGGAGTGTCGGCAAGCTGATCGTCACGATGAAAAGTTTCCGCAGTTTCTCCGATGGGCAGTCGAGCGGCCGAACACCGTGCCAGGAATGTTCCGTCCTTTGAAAAAGCAGGCTACCATTGCCCCTCGGGTCGATGGCAGCTGCCACCTTGAGATCATCAAACGCGGGGGCGGAGTGCTGGTTCAAACGCATCCCGTCATCCAAAATTAGAATCTCTCCTCCCCATCTCGCGTCCCAGTCGGCCTCCTTGTTGAAAAAGAAAATGTGCGTGCCGAGCTTCCGGCGGGCATCACAGTGCGGTGAGACCGAACACCCCTGCGAGGTGTAATACCACTCCATGGTAAGGATGATCTGCCGGCCCGGCGAGAGGCCGAACATGTGACGCAAGAATGATTTGTAGGATTTCCCTTCAAGTTCCGCCACGAATTCCTTCCATGGACGTTGGAGGTTCAAGTCGGGACGATAGTGCAGCATGGCCCGACCATGGCTGACTTGGGCGTGAGCCCGTTTGATTCTCACCTTTCGGTCAAATAGTGAAATGTCTGGCAATGTCTCGTGCAACCTTTCAAACGCTTCCTGTGTCAGGCTGTCCGGGATGATAGTCCAGGGATAAGGTTGCTCTTTCCTGAACTCCACAGAAGATACCGCCCCAATAGACTCCCAATTCAGATAACCCACGGTTCATCTCCAATACTCCGTCCATAGTTCCTGTACGTCACAACGAAGTCACATCCAAAGTTTCCATAGAGTCTTGCTCTGCGGCCTCGTGTCAGGCCTGCAACATGAACTCTCACTTCCATAGACCCAATCAGGCCAATTCAGAACTACTGAATCACGCGAGGTCCCTGTTTATAATCGCCCGGACCAACAGCGAGCTAAGTAAAACCAACAATACTCAAATTTCTCCTTTGAGACACACGCTGCTGGTCCTGCTTGCAAGGATGCAAGAAGCGGACTCCATTAGCCTCCGGCTCGCCCTCGCGCGGTCCGTATACTTATGATCGCGTTGAGCAACCGTGCCGTTGTCTCCATTTTTTCAAATGGCCCGTCTGCTACGCACTTGCACAATCAAGACAGTGTGTCACAGCTGGCGCCGTCTGTTCCTTTTCCCGCTCACGCTGATACGTTTTGCAAAACTACACTCGGGGCGTGCGATAAAGGTAATTGTTGCTTGGCTTCCGTCCTGGGCAGTTAACTGGTCGAACGAAGAGGGTACTCCACAAATCTCAATCTTCGCCTTTCTAGTCACCAGGAAATAGTGGGGTATGCCATCCGAAGCGGTCACGAATATCTCCTTCTTCTTCGACTCCATCATGGAAATGATTCCTGCCAACGTTTCAGGCTTGAACGAATTCCATATTGCCTTTGTTCTACTTGTTCGTGGATGAGTGCCTGCGTTCTTCTCAATACGAGCCATTCCTTTTCCAGCAGACAGGACAAAAGGAGCGGCCAGGAACATCACCAACCTTTTCATATTTGCTTCCTATGATATTTGTCTACTCCAACCAAGCAGAAGTCGTTGTTAATCTTTGGCATTGGCCAAACCAAAGTTGGAAGAATCCTCGAATACCCAGTTGTCCTTGAGTGTCTGATAGAAGGTGTCGAGTAACCTGTGGGACAGGACGATGGTCGCCTTACCGGTTCCGCAGCGGGTGAGAATTCCTTCGTAATATTGATTCAAGTACAGACTGTAAGGTTCGGTGATGAAGACGCATTGGACCAGAGTTGTGCGACCGAGCTTGCTTCCTCGTTTGGCGATGTGGCCCGGGTACTGGGTCTCTTTGGAGATCTGGACGCGCGGGACAATCCCGAAATAGGATGCCAACTTTCCTCCTTCCGGGAAATCTTTGATGTCGCCGATCACTAACAGCAGCACGCCTGCTCCCAATGACCCGGTCTCCTTGATGCTGGTCAGACTGGCAAGGCTGGGAAGCTTCTGAGCGGCATGATGGATCAGCCGCTCGGTCCGAGAAATGCCCCCGTTCAAGCTCCGAATCGGTTCCACGATGAGCTCCATCTCGATCTGTGCCGGTCATTCCCCGAAGTCTGCATTCAATGGGCAACTGGCTGCACGGGGAGCGAGCGGACAATAGATACTCTCCACGTCCCGCTCTCATAATAGAATGATGCGAAGGCTTTGACTTCTCGAACCCTGCCAAAGAATTTTATCGTCAACTCTGTTGGCACAAAGTGGTACTCAATAGGCACGTGCTTAAGGTTCACGATCCTGTTGGTCAGGATTCGGGGATTCTTGAAATTGGCAAAGCGCAATCCGAACACTGGCCAGTCTCCTCCGTAGTATTTACTCCGCTTGGCTTTGGCGGTGAAATATTGCTGGGTAGCGCAGGACCGAACGTAACCCTGCGTCATCAGGAAGTGGAGGAGGGCTGCTGAGTATTTGCTGACAACCGGAGCTTTGCCATTGTCTTGCTTGTCATTCGGGCTGTGACAGGCGTGACAGGTGAAAAGAGTATTGTTGGTGGTCTCCACGTTGATTTGCTGATTAAGAATCCGCCGGGCTGTTGCCAGCGAGAGGGTAGCTGGCTTCTTGGGGATATTCCGTAAGCCGCGATAGTATCTCTCACTCCCAACTCCCATGCCATAATCACGGATCAGGACATTTGCTCCGATCAATGTCAACGCTCCACGAATGCAATAAAAGTGATTGCCCCCCTGCAATACCCCCAGCCTGCTATTGTGAACGTGCCATTCGCCATCGGGATATAATGCGCCTTCTCGACAAACACCATTTGGCAGGATTTCAATGAAGCTTTTCCTGTCACCTGACCACCATTTGCCAACAACTTCTTTGTTGATGTTTGCGATCTTCCGCGGTGATTGCCCCACGCGTGGCGCGACGAAGAAACCGATGAATAGGATTGCCAACATCGATATTTTCATAGGGTTCCTCCCAGCGTATCTCTTGGACAATTTGGCGGCTTTGTGTACTCGGCCAGCACAGGGCTATGCATCTTCCACCTGATACTCTGGCGACAAAAGGGCGTCAGCTCCTCGATGGAGGAGAGGGTAGATTGGCACTGTCAAAAACTCAGAAACTCTCAGCGAAGGAGCCGAGACCCGACCATTATAGGCCGTGATTTTCATCCACGCTCACACTTGTTGGCGACGCTGGACACCGAGAAGGGCGAAGGAGCGGAGGAAGACACCCATTTGTCCGCCTTGGTCCAATCCTGCCTTTCTCGAAACCCGTTGAATCCGGCAAACTCCGGGTCTTGGCTGAACGCACAATGATTGGCGCGCTTTCGAGATCGAACTCTGAACGCGATTTCGGTACAGGCCAGCACCGCCTTGAAGCATCCAGCTCCATCCAAATGCAGCACATGTCCGTAGCCCGACCGTCGCTCGTCAGGATTTCGCACTGCCGGTAAGAAATTGAATGTCGACATCTTCCTCGATCGTCCCTTCCATCTCCTGCTTGATGTCAGGCATCTACTGACGCGAGCGGTGGTAAAGGGCAGTAACCGAGGCACCAGACGCTTGCCAGTCCGCGCCGCGCCGGTAGCCATATCGCCGCCGGTCACGATTATCTCGTCTCCCAGCGTTACATTTTCACCGCGATTAACCCGATTCAGAGACCAGTCTCAGTGAACGCGTTCGGGGCGTCTGCACCCGGGATTGTCAACTTCAGGCCTTTGTGCACTCCAATGCCCACAAAGATTGTCGTGTACTCTTTCCCGCGCGTCTCAAGTGAAAGTCCATCACCGAAAACCTGCTTGCACTTCAGTTCAACACCGAATTCCAGAGTGCGCCAGATCTCCCCGTCCAGATGATCCCACACCCACAACTACGACCTTCTTCTCGTGTATTTCTTCGTTTAAATTGGCCGGCTTAAGGCTTTTCGATATCCCGAAACCTCCAACATACCTTTTCAAAACATTAATGGCTACCGCGCCATCCTTCTCCACTCGGTAGCCTGCGTCCTCTCAGGAATGGTTACTAACCAGGCCATAAGCAACGGGAAAAGGGTTCCGATCGACAATCGTGTTCCACACGATTTCGTAAGCCCGTTCGTAGGACCCGCCGTAGTCATTGGCTCTGGCAGGACTGTTGAGACTGCTAAGGATTTCTGTCCCGCAGGGCAACCCTCGGTGCACGGCAGAGTCTTGGCAATGAACCACGGGCGCAGAGGATCAACTTCTGCTCCTGTCTGGGAAGTTTCCCTGACTGCCGGCTTCCCTGCAGCTTTAGAATGTAAGTCAGGTTTGTTCCGCCATACGCATATGGATGAATTGCCCTGCTAAAAGTCCTCCAACTGAGCCAGCAGTCACCGACGCTTCAGTCCTTCATCAAACCACTTTCGCCTTGTTCCAGCTGTCGCGATCTCTTCGTTCGTCAGTAGAGTTGTGCACGTGGACTTCTATATTTACACACTCACCTCGCTGGCTGCTGCAGGCACTTCCTGGCTTGATAGTTCTGCTGCCTCTTTTCTGACCGCGGCGATGTAAATCGCGAGCGGCCTGTAGAGCAGGTGTGCCCACTTTCCAAACGGCACTTCGACAGCCAGCATCGGCACCGCGATGGCCAGGTGGATCGTGTACATCACGTACGTCGCCATCGCGAGATCGCTCACCCGCAACGCGTGCATCGCAATGCCCGTCACTGCCGTCAAAAAGAGCAGTATCGGAAACAGCCAATCGGACAGGTGGCTGAACTGATACATTTCTCCATGCTGACGGATGCGGTCGATCAGCATCCATACGGTCGCGCCGATCAGAACGGCGGCTGCGTAGTAACCCAGAAAGCTGGTCCAGTGAATACTCGTGTTGTCCACCTGAAACCACGGCAGGAAAATCACCACCAGAGTAAACATCGTCACGTACCCCGTAACCAGCAGTAGATGACGGATCCATTTCTTGGTTGTTTCGCTGTCCTTGCACTCATGCCACCGTTTCTGCGTTGCGGCATGGAGAATCAGATGCGGCAGACGCGTCAGGTACAACCGCAAGGGAATCTTCTGACCCTTCGTCAAGCCGTAGAACATGCGTGCGGCGTTGGTCAGCAGAAAGAAGCTAAGGACGACAACCAGGATTCTGTCACCCATATCCACCATTCCAACCGGCGCAAACTTATTGAGCATTACCGTGGAAAGCGGCGCCGCTCCCGATCGACTGAGCAGGCCGAAGCCAAAGTTTTGCGGCAATGTGAACAGCGCCACAATGATTGCGGAAACCAGTGCCAGGAGGCCGATCTCCCAGAACGCCGAGCGGTACATCAGCCGGGACAGGCCGGTCCAGTCATATTCGGAAGTCAGATACCGGCGCAGAGCCATCATCGTTTCTCCCGGATTGGCCTTTCGCGGGCAAGTTTTTGAACATTCACCGCAATAGAAGCAGAGCCATGGCTCGAGCGATTCCGCCACTTTCTCCTTCGAGCCTAACTGTGCGTAGCGGATCAATTTCCTGGGGAACGGTGTATTGCCCTCCGACAGCGGACAAACCGCTGTGCAATTGCCGCAGTTGAAGCAGTCGTTCAAGTTGCCGGCGCCGAAGCGCGTCAGCGCATTTCGAAAATCAGGATCAACCGTTTGTGGCTTGAGTGTCGTACCCATTTTTGCCACCTATTTGCCTTTCTTGATGAATTCGTCTTTCACGTAATCGCCTTCGCGCTCGCCGGATTGGCTCGCCGGTGCATACTGGTTTTCAGCCTGCCGGGGTTCTGCTTCAGCCGAAAGTCCAACCAAGGCCGGCTCCGGTTTTGGCCGGGCTCGTAACGACCGATGGCAAGTCCCACAGTCCGCCAGGTGAGGTTTGTGCAGTTTCACTGCCTCGCGTTTGTGGCAGTCAACGCAGGTCCGATGCATAGCTTCACGAAACGAGATTGCCCATCTCAGGTCCACCCGCTTGGCAGGTGTGCCCGTCGGAAACATGTCCTTCTTGTGGCAGCTCCAGCAGTCCTTGACGTCGGAAGCCGTCGTTTCATGCCCCGGCGCATGGCACTTCGCACAGGAGTAGTTGCCTGGATAGGTTCCTGACAGCCGGTCCTTTCTGGCCACCGCCGCGATGTGGTATTCGTGGTTGAATATGTCCGTTGGGGCATTCATCCGGCGATGGCACTCTGAGCAAGGGGTTGCGTTGTCGCCGGGAAGAGAAACATGGTGGCATAGCACACAAGACTTGGGGCCGCCAAGCCGTTTTTCCAAAGCTGCATGGGGAAAGATGGTTACGACGCCACCGTTGTCCCCGGCGAGCTCCAGTTTGGTCCTTTCGGCATTGAGGCCGATTGTAGGGCCAATCCGAGGACCCGATGCCCGGTGATGGAAGAATGGGGGATACATCAGCACGAATGCAGCGGGAATTACGAAAGTCGCGATGAGAGTGACCCGCGACAGGCTGTCGTAGAAAGCTGGCCCCCAGAGTCGGCGTACGTGGCCGGACCAAAGCCTGAAAAGATCCTCTGCGCTGCGCGGGATCGTGGACTGTTCGCTGAATATTGGCAGATTCTCAGCCACAAAGAAGAAAACTAGGCCTGCCGCGGCTACTACGCCAAGGCTGACCATCCACTCGACGAACGACGGGAAGTACACTACGCCAGCGCTGTGGAAATAGCCGAAGATACCGACATCCAGTCGGTTCAGCACCAGCCCAGCCGCCGCCGAAGCGGCAGCAACGCCGATCCCGGCCACTGAGTAACGCGAACGCGGCAGGAACACAAGCAGTATGGGCAGAACCCCGATGAGAAGCAGGTCGATGATATACAACCAGCTTTCCCAGTTCCCTGCCAGAAGCAGCGTCCAACTGCCATGCAAGAACAAATCGCCAAGCCTCAGAGCAAGGTAGACACTTAGGACACCAGCCGCGATGGCCGCCAGGGAACGAATCTGCGGCATCTCCGGTCCCTCGGGGCTTTGGGAAGAGACTCGAGCGAGGTTGCTGTCAGCAAATGGATTCAATCCGCCTGAAGGCTTAGCGTCGGCGGCGAAAACTGAGGCCGGATCATACCAATTAGCCCAGAGAATCTTTACCAGGACGATGACCATCAACCCTGCACCCATCGCGGAGGTCACGAAGAGAAGGGGCAGCCACGGCGTATACCAGAGGGAGTAAAGCCTCTGAGGTGTTACCAGAAAAAGTGAACCCAGCGAAGAATGGTGCAGGCAGGACAGCGTAATTCCGATCACAACCACGAAAAAAGCGACGCGATGGAGGAAGTGAGCGACTTTTTGGGCGCGAAAGCGCTCGAAGATAAGGGGGGACAGCTCAATGGCAGTGACCGTAAAATACAACAGAACGCACCAGAAGACTTCGAACAAAAACGAGTTGTCGTTCCACATAAAGATCGGGTGCCAGAATCTTTGCGGCATTCCGATATCCAGTAGCAAGGCCGTCGATGAGCAGCCGTAGCCGAGAAACGCGATCAGGATCGCCGGCTTCATGAACGATTGAAATCGCTTCAGTCCCAACACGTAGACAAGGAACCCGACAGTGAACCCGCTGGTAGAAAGGGCCACTCCTGCCACCATGTTGAGAATCTTCCATAATCCCCAGGGCACGGCGTCAGAAAGGTTGGTCGTGGCACCAAGTCCGAACCATAGACGGAGGCAAGCCCCGACCAGGCCGGCAAGCGCGATAACCCAGAGAACGTCTTTGATGGTGCGGGTCCGGCTATTCATCGCGTTTCACCCCGGGTTTTGAATCCTCTTCCGGATGTGCCGCCAGCTCATTCCGCCTCTGGACAATCCAGTGGAGCCCCAAAAAGCCGGACGCAATTCCCAGGGCGAAGAAGGGTGTCTTATGGAGCAAAGGTTCGGTCAGGGAGGGGATGGGCGCCGCCTGCCCGGCGGGCCAACCCAGCGCGGCGAGATCGACGTCGCTGATGTACATCACGCAGGTGCCGCCAAACTCTCGCTCGCCCCAAATATGGTTTAAGTATCGACGTGGGTGTTGCCGGATCGACGCGCGTGCTTTTTTGAGCAACCTGTCGCGGTCACCGAACGTCAGGGCCTTCTGGGGACAGGCCTCCACGCAAGCGGGCAACTCATTGCGCGCGAGGCGGTCGGCGCACATATTGCACTTCACCATATACGGGAGCGTCTTGCCCCATTGGTATCTGGGCACATGGAATGGGCAAGCTAGCATGCAATAACGGCAGCCAATACACTTGCTGCGATCGTAGACGACCGGGCCCTCAGGAGTCTTGGTCAATGCCTTCACCGGACAAGCGGCGGCACAACTCGGATCGAGACAGTGCATGCAGCTCTTGCGGGCGAATTGACCGTCACCAACTTCGAGGACTGTGCATGCCCGGTGCGCAGAGAGACCGTCAGCTGTAACCGCCAGGTCGTGCGTGGCTTGCCACTGATTGAAGCCAAAATGCTTAACGCATGCCGCCGCGCATCTTTCGCAATCAATACACTTTGTGACGTCTACAAGGATTCCGTACATCAGACCCGGGCCTCCTCACCGTATAGAACCTCTGCAACCTTGTCGCCCGCCCCGGGACGTAGCTGCCAATGCAGTACGGAAATCCGGTCGAAAAAGAAAAGAACGATATGCGACAGCTTCGTGAAGGGAACCAGAACAAACAGTAGATCAGCGCTCAGCAGATGAGCCAACATCATGACCGACCACGGTAACGGGTCGCACCGCGGATGCATCGCCATGTAGCCGGTGGCAAAGGGAACCATCACGGCCACCAAGAGCGCATAATCGGACGCGCTGCTCGTCGAACGATGCCCGCGGGAGAAGATGCGGAATCCCAACAAGAGCAGTCCGCAGGCAATCGTGAGCAAGGTCAGGGCATCGGCGACTCCGGGGCCGATCTCCGGCAGTTTCACATTGAAAAACCGCTCCCAAAGTCCGACATGGTCCGCCAGAAACAGGGCCACTACAAGCACACCTATATGAAACAAGTACGAAATAGCCGAATACAGTCTTGTCCCAGGAACTAGATGTCGCGCCGGCACGGCCCACTCCGCCATCTCTGCAGCGATCCTCCGCCATGGCGCGCGAAGAAGGCGCCAGCCCTTGCTCCTCACAATCAAGTGCGTATGAACGAGGACGAGCCGCGTAAGGCCTAGAATCATGACCATGATGGTGAATGCGAATAGCGGACCTTTAGCAAAATTAATCCAGAGTTGCATTGGTGTCTGTTCCCGGTGCCGGCGAGGGGACCGTCATGCCTCCAGAAGCGCCGCTTGTTCTTTGCGCTCAGCCGGTGTTTTGCCATTGGGCAGGTAAATTGCTCTGAGGATCAGGTCATGCAGTCCCATGACCTTGCACGGGACCTGGTAATACTCGACCAGTTCTTTCAACTGCTTTTTGCAGTTCGCGCACGGCGCAATACAGATGTCAGCACCCGTCTGTCGGATCTGCTCCGCTTTAACCCTGCCGGCGACGCTCATGCGGAAATCGTGCAACTCGTCCACCGAGACGAGTCCGCCTCCGCCCCCGCAACAGTAGTTGTCGCGACCGCAGGGGTCCATATCCACAAAATCCTTTACAAATGACCGCAGGATCTCCCTCGGCTGGTCGACAATCCAACCGGAGCGGGCGATGTTGCACGGATCGTGGTAAGTCACTCGCTCCGTGACAATGTTGGGATCAAGGCTGATTCTCCCTTTGCGGATGCAGTCCAGCGTGTACTCCATAAAATTCACCACCGGGTAGGACTCTTCTCCGCCGAACACGGGGACGAAGTCGTGAGCCGAGCGGGAAGCATGGCCGCACTCTCCGATCAGAAGAGACTTCCCGTTCAGGCGTGTGACCTCTGCAACCAGTTGCTTGATGATCCGCTCGAGATGCCAGTCGCTATAGAACAGGCCGTAATTGATGCCATCAAAGTTTTCGGTACCAATCGTCCAGCGATCCCAGTCGCCAGCGGCATAGAGTACTGCCGCATTGCCCATGAGAGTGTCCGGCTCGAGAAGGTAATCACTTACGGCCGTGAAGAAGACAAAATCCCGGTTGCGCTCATCAACCGGAAAAGCTACTTTCACCCCCAGATTCTCCTCCATCTCTTCGGAGAGAAATTCCAGCGTGTCCAGCAAAGCCACCTTGGGAATTTTTGAGGTGTTGTGGGTCTCGCCTTCCAGTTGCTCCCGTACGCTGACTCGCAACGCCTTCGGCACGATACCGATCAAACTCAATATGTACCGGCCCAGGTGAGTGACCAGGGCGTGGTCAATTCCTAATGGGCACTCGCGGGTGCAGCGCCGGCAAGCCGTACAACGGTAGAAGCTATCCGCCATTTCATCGATGATTTCCTCGGTCAGTTCGAAGCCACCTGCGAGCTGGGATTTCCGCCAGCCGCCGATCGTAAAATAACGCTCGTAGGTGTCCAGAAGCAGGCTGGAGCGATAACAGGGGATATCGCGGTCGTCGTTCGTTGCCAGGAAGACGGGACACGCCACTGCGCAGCGGCTGCACTTCGGTCTCGACCGAGAGTAGGAATCGAGCAGCGGCTTGTAGTCGCTGTATCGGAGAACCGCAGCGAAAGCCTCCAGGAAGCGTTCGACCCGATTCTCGGCCACTGGCATTTCAACGTGGTACAGATATTTTTTTGGCTCGGGAACAGCCGTCTTGGTAATCGGCGCCAAACTTATCGTTTCACTCATAGAAAATTCCTGTACGTTCGAAATTCTCCACCCTGACATGCAATGTCCATGCCAACACGCGACTGCGCTACCCTTCACAAGTCGCACTTATCACGCGTTGTGCTTAACTGGCCGCGAAAGCAGCCAGTTGTTGGCACCCATGACTGATCCGTATTGACATATGACGGAGGGTGAACGGGTCAATGCGAGCGCTGTAAACTGTCGCAGGTGTTGCAACATGCCGTTGCAGGTGCAACATCGTGCGACACGCCCGAGCTACTTCTCTCTTGCCATGAAGGACCACTCGTCTTTCGTTCCTTCGCAAGTGTTTTGCCTTCTGCGGCTCTCCTTCCTGGTCGAATTTCCGGAAGAGCTTGCCTTTGGCATCCCAGTTGCTAGTTGCACGTGAGGAGAGGTTGCGAATGCGATACGGCATCACTCTGATTGGCGATCGTGTCGCGCCCCGCTGCATTTTTGCCGAATCGGTTCTGGTGGTCGTCAGACGGAGAAATCACGCCACTCCGGCGGCAACAATGCTGCTGGAGCGTCGCGGACTCCTTGAATTGGCAAAAGTCCTTCTGCAGTCGCGAATCGATGCTTTAGTTTGTGGTGGCATCAGCCGTGAAGAACGCGAGTTACTCACCGGCCGCCACATCGATGAGATCTACAATGTCGCAGGGTCGATTCGCGAACTCCTTGATGCTCTGCAAACTGGAATGTTGCATAGCGGCTTTGGGTTGGTTCCTCGCGAGGACAACTATCCACCGGAGCGAGATGATCTACCAACACTCAACGAATCGCTTGACGGCGGACTCTCAGAAGAGCTGGCAGATTGCGGTCGAGTTGACTGCCTGGCATGCCGGAATCACGAATGCCTGAGGGGAGAGATCTGCGAGGCCGCGAAAGCATCGAGCTCGCATGCTGACAGGGATTCAACAACGATTCGCATGCTGGAAGCATCGTTGGATGTTGCCAATGAAAAAGAGAGAACCCTTTGCCGGCTGTCCGAGTTGGTTTATTACTGCCTGGAAATGCGGTACCAACGGATTGGACTGGCCTACTGTACCGACCTGCTGGAGCCTGCCGAGATTGTGGCACGGGTGTTCCGGCGGTTCTTCACTGTATACCCGGTGTGCTGTAAAGTCGGTGGGATTGTCGTGCCTGATCCGCTTAGCGGACTGTACGCAGAGAAAGGGGAGATTCTGGCGAGGCAAGTCGCCTGCAATCCCCAGGGTCAAGCGGAGGTGCTGAACCGGGTTGCGACCGATTTTAACGTGGTTATGGGCCTGTGCATTGGGGCGGACTGCATCTTCTCCCGGTTCAGCGAAGCGCCGGTAACAACGCTCTTCGTCAAGGACAAGTCCCTGGCCAATAACCCGATCGGTGCCGTGTACTCCGATTATTACCTGAAAGAGGCAACCGAAAGCACTTGGCGCGGAGCTGGTGTTCCGCTGAAGTGATAACTGCTGGTTGTTGCACAATATTCAACAGTGGAAGGTGACTATGGCAATTTCAACGCTTAATGCAGTCGGTTTCTGTGCCCATTACTCCACCCCCGGTGATTGGGCCTTTGATTACGCGCTGCGTTTGGCCCGCATGCACGGGATACAACTCAACGTATTTCACTTTCTAGACGATCCGTACGACCCGGGCAACCATCGAGCCGATTTGCTTACGAAGGCGGCCCGGGAGAAACTCGCGGCTGAGCGGGAGAAGGAACTCCGGCTTTACTACGATGAGCGCGCCGGCGATTACCTCGATGTCGGTTTTCGCCTCTGCGAGCGCACCGAATGGACGGAGATGCACCGGTGCCTGGTCGTACACGAATTTCAAGTGCTGGTTCTTGCCTACCTCTATAAGGGCGTAATGTTCGGCCGTCGTCCGATTGAGGATTTCGCCGAGGGGTTCGTCTGTCCCGTCGTACTGGTCGGACCGGAGCGCAGCGACCAATTCCTTCTGAATAGCCCCGCGCGC
>JBJKQK010000165.1:0-12590 GCA_046705285.1 Terriglobia bacterium | reverse complement strand
GTAAACTCGGTTGCGCCCGGAATTGTGGGCGTGGGTATGGCCAGGCGGCAGTGGGACAGGGAGCCTGATTACCGGCGCCGGGCGGAGAAGGCGATTCCGCTTGGGACCTTGCAGACTCCGGAATCCGTGGCCGACGCCATGATCTTTCTCTGTTCTGATGCTTCGGATTACATGACGGGAGCGACGCTGCTGGTAGACGGTGGTTGCAGCCTCTACCCCATGGACTAAGCCTATGAAAATCACAGCAATCAAAAGCGTAGTGGTCAACGCGGAGATGCGCAACTGGGTCTTTGTGAAGGTTGAAACTGACGAGGCAGGATTGTTTGGCTGGGGTGAAGCCTCACTGGAATGGAAACCCCGTGCTGTGGTGGGAGCGATTGAGGACCTTGCTCCGCTGGCCGTGGGCGAGGATCCGACCCGAATCGAGCACCTTTACCAGAAGCTTTACCGGGAGTCGTTCTGGCGGCTGGGGGTGATCGGGATGAGCGCCATCAGCGGCATCGAGCAGGCGTGCTGGGACATTCTGGGCAAGTCGCTCAATGTGCCGGTATACAGGTTGCTGGGCGGGGCGGTGCGCGAGAGGGTGAGGATGTACACGCATCTGGGGGGCGGCAGTATGAAGGCCGTTTACGAGAGCCTCGATCCCGGGCCCGTCATTGAGCTTGCGCAAGAGGTTGTGAGCCGGGGGTACACGGCGGTCAAAGTGGTCTGCGTTCCATACTCGGAACCCCTGATGAGCGTTTCCACGATCAAACACTTTGCGGAGGTGATAGGGAAGCTTCGCGATGCGGTGGGTGATGCTGTGGACATTATGATTGATTTCCACGGGCGCAGCAGCCCGGCTATGGCGGTGCAGTACATCAATGCCGTAGCGGAGTTCAGCCCCTTCTTCTGCGAAGAGCCGGTGCTTCCGGAAAACGTTGAGGCCCTGGTGGAAGTGAAGCGAGCCGTTTCGGTTCCGATTGCCACCGGGGAGCGCCTGATCACGCGCCACCAGTTTCGCCCCATTTTCGAGCAGCACGCCTGCCACGTGGTCCAACCGGACCTGTGTCACTGCGGTGGGCTGCTGGAAGGGAAAAAGATCGCGGCCATGGCGGAGGCCTATATGATGGGTGTTGCGCCGCACAATCCGCTGGGGCCGGTGGCCAACGCGGCGGCCCTGCACTTTGCTCTTTCCACGCCGAATTTTCTGATCCAGGAAGACATGCTGACCGACGTGCCCTGGCGGTTCGACGTCGTGCAGCACTCGCTCGAAACCCGCGATGGTTACTGGCTGAAAACGGAGAGTCCGGGACTCGGAATCAGCGTCAACGAGAAAGAAGCCGCCCGGCATCCCTACCAACAGGAAGTAAGGCGCCCATCCGTCCGCGCTGCTGACGGCGCCATCCTCGACTGGTAGCCTGCAAAGAACGAACATCCAATCGGTCGGCCGTTACCATTCGAACTCAACCCTTGTCCGGAAGACGGAATACTCCCTGTACGGTTCGACGTGCAGGGCGCGAATCAGCCCTGCCTGTCGTGTGTAAGCGAGCACTATGGTGAGAACATTCTTCTGACCTTGTGGTTTGAAATAAGGCTCGGGAAGGAAAAACTCATCCTGAGGGCCGGAAGTAGAGTAGCGCCCGACGAAGCGTCCGTTCAGGTAAATCAAGGCATCATGCTCGGCATCGAAGATTAGCTTCCACGGTGCGGTCCACCCTTCTGTTACTGCGGGCAGTGAAAACTCGGCACGACACCAGGTAAAGGCCGGAACGAGCGCCTCATCGGCATGTGCGCTCCCAAGAGCCTCCTCCTTCCATTGTCCAAAGGCGAAATCGGGATTCACCTCGCGCCCGCGCGCGGCTGCACTGAAGGTTTGAATCTGCCAGGTTTCCACCGTAGTTCCTGTTTGCGGATTGCTCCCGACCCGCACGAAATCAATGCCCTTGAGCTCCCCAAGCTTGGGACCAAAATTAGGCGCTCCGAACAGTTCATAAGAGATCTCGACGGTGTTGTCGCCGCTCTTCAGGTAATGGGAGGCTTCCACTTGAATGAACTTCTTCGAATTGGACGCTTCCTTCAGCAGGTTGCCGTTGAGGAAGACTTTCTTCTCGTCGTCAGAAAGCGCGGCCACGTAGAGACTGGGCTCGCCGTTGTAGTTCAACCGGCCCCGGTACTTGACATAGCCGTAGGGCACAGGCCCGAGCTTTTCGAGCGGCACTGCCGATGTCCTCTGCCATTGTCCGGAATCGGGGTCAAAGGCCTCTACGGAGGATTGCACTGTCTTCAAGTCAATTCCCTGGATCGGGAGTTCGGGAGTCAAGACCTGCAGTGTGGCGGTCCGGAATTGAGAATCGTAGTGAAAGGTTTGAGCCGATCCATTGACGCTGCACCGGGCTGGTTGGGAGGAGAGTAGCCATTGAAGTGGGTGTACGCCCGGAAGATAATCAAGGTCCGCCCAAAGACGCCTTTCCTCGGAACCGCTCCGGCGAAGGAAATACGCATCTGTCATACAGGGGACAGCAAGATGGCTGCCGCCATTCACCCCGGCGATCGACGTAATTTCCTCCACCCACGTTCGAAGCGCCAGCTTCCTGGGAAGCACGATAACCTGAAGAGTTCCATCAACCAGGAGGAATTGGGCCTTGTCTTCAACCTGAATTCCGACGACTGCGGCCCGGGTGTCCTCCTCCCAGCAAAGATAGAGCGTTTCGCCCATGATGTGAGGCTTCTGGATTGACTCCAGTGCAAATTCCGCGACCCGATCAGGTTCATCATAGAGAACCAGGAAATGCCTGCCGTTGTTCTCGCCTTGGGATAAAACCTCCGCGGTCGTATAAATCAGCTCACGGTTGCCAACGCGGACTCGCAACGGCAGCACCTTCATTCCCCGTGGTCCCAGAAAGAGTTCGCCCTCGCGCGGCACGGTGAACGTGCGTCCTTTCGTGGCCGGATCAGGGAAGGTCATCTTAAAGTGATGTTCAGAGCCGGTATTGGCACGAACAAACAGGATACCGCTCCTTTTGTTTACCCGCTCGCCGACCCAGACATCGGAGTTCGTCGACTTGCACTTTTCCTTGGGAGGCTGCGCTCGAGTGAGCAAGCCTCCGAACATCTTCAGAGACTCGCCAATGCCCCTTGCCGCGTAATACTTGTCCCACAGGCCTCCGGGTTCGCGCACGGGCGCCGCATAATCGTAAGTAGTTGTGAGCTTTTCCGCCGCCCATTCGAAGTTTGTTCCGCCGAACCCCATGTAGTAGTTGAAATAGGTCACGCCCATTCCCAGCACCGATTTGGTCAGTGCATTCAACTGCGCTGCGTCCACGCCCACCTGGTCCACCGAGAGCTTTCCGCCGATCTGCGAGAACCACCCGCCCTGGAGTTCGGTGATGCCCAGCAAGTCCGCCGGCTGTTCCTTTCGCAGCTTCGCAAGAGCCGGGGGAATCTCTTTCACAAAATTCCACCGCGGGTAGAAGTCGCAGGTATCCATGATCCGGGCCATGTCCGGATCAGCCGGGTCGCGAACCACGCCAGTCCAGTTGGTGAACAGCGGCACCTCAATGCCGGCATCCCACGCCAGGTGCGCCAGAAATCGGATGTACTCGCGCTTTTCCGAATCCGGCAAAGGCCAGAAATCGTATTCGTTCTCCAGTTGCATCAGGATGATCGGCCCGCCGTTCGTAATCTGATAGGGCCGGATGACGGGGAGAACATGATCATACCAATACTTGGACGTCGCGAGGCTCCGGGGATTCGTGCCGCGAAGAGGGAAATGCTCAGCAATCACCCATTGCGGGAAGCCGCCACGCTCAAATTCCGCGCAGATGTATGGGCCGGGGCGAACGATGACCCAGAATCCCATCGCCTGGGCCATTTTGAGATAGTCCTCAAGCTCCGTGAAGTCAAAGTGCCCCTTCTCGTGCTCGTGGTAATTCCAGAAAACCATCGTCTGGACCTGCGTGAATCCTGCACGCTTGAGCTTCAGAAAACGATCCGCCCAGAGTTCTCGGGGGCAGCGCGGGTAGTGAAATGCTGCCCCGAACAGAAAGACGTCCCGGCCGTTGATCGTGAAACATTTCGAATCATAACGAATAATCTCAGGCCGGCTGAAGCGCTTCCAGACCGGGTCCTCACTGCGCAAGGGGATGGAGAATGCTCGTTCAGGCCCAGCAAGGACCGCGGCAAAAGGCGCACTGATTCCGCACAACAGAAATTCGCGACGCGTTTGCTTCATAGCAGGAACCTCTTTGGCCGAAGCCGAAATCAGCGCCT
Source organism: Terriglobia bacterium (assembly GCA_046705285.1). Taxonomy (GTDB): domain Bacteria; phylum Acidobacteriota; class Terriglobia; order UBA7540; family UBA7540; genus SCRD01. Next base: position 8,339 of record JBJKQK010000165.1, on the reverse strand, counting down.
AGTTCTTCCAGAATCGCTCGATCTCCTCCAGCGTCTTGCCCTTTGTTTCTGGAAGACGGCGCTTGATGAATGCAAAACCGGCAACACAGATGGCAGCATAGATCCAGAATGTTGTCGCGGCGCCGAAGCCGTGATTCAACAGGGGAAAAGTATAGGTCAGGACAAAGGAAGCGGCCCAAAGCGACATCACGGCAATTGACATCGCCGTGCCACGAATACGGTTGGGGAAGATTTCGGAAATCACCACCCAGGTGACCGGGGCCAGCGACATGGCGTAACAAGCGATGGCCGCCACCACCAGGATCAGCATATGAATCCCGTGGCTGTGTTCGTAATAGCCTGCTCCCAGAACTGTATAGACGATCGCAAGGCCGGCTGAGCCTACGAGCATCAGCTTCCGGCGTCCGACCCTGTCGACGAAGCCAATAGCGACAATTGTGAAGATAAGGTTTACGGCTCCCGTAACCACGATGTTCAACAGCAGGTCGGACACCTTGTAGCCGGCCGCGGCAAACACTTCTTCGGCGTAGTTGAAAATCACGTTAATGCCACACCATTGCTGAAAGACGGCCAGAACAACGCCCAGCAGAAGAATCTTCAGCAGGGTCGGATCGAGCAGGTCTCTCAGGTTCGGCGCTCGCATTTCACCTTGCAGGGTTGCCTCGATCTCTTCCAGTGCGCGTGCACAGTGCTCCTCTCCGCCGATTCTTACCAGAACCCGGCGGGCCCGGGCGCGCTGGCCGGCCTTCGCCAGCCACCGGGGACTTTCGGGAACAACCAGCATGCCGATGAAGAACAGAGCCGCCGGTATCGCCGTCACCCCGAACATCCAGCGCCACCCGTGCTGGCCGTTCCAGGAATGCAGGATGTCCAGCGCGGTGGCGCTTGCCGGCACGGGCCTTGCGATCAGCCAGTTGACGCACTGAGCCAGCAGAATGCCAATCACGATATTCAACTGATTGAGCGAAACCAGCTTGCCGCGCAGTTCCGCGGGAGAAACTTCGGCGATGTACATGGGTGACAGATTTGACGCCAGACCGATCGCCATGCCTCCGCTGATTCGCCAGCCTACAAAAGCATTGAAGCTCTCCGCTGAGGCCGTGCCCAATGAAGAAATGGCGAACAGGGAGGCCGCGAAAATCAACAAGCGCTTGCGGCCAAAGCGGTCACTGAGGTTGCCGGAAATCGCCGCACCCAGCAGGCAGCCGACCAGGGCGCAACTCATCGCCCAGCCCTGCAGCGACGCGTCATTCAGGTGGAAGAAGGCCTCGTAGAACGGCTTGGCTCCTCCGATCACGACCCAGTCGTATCCGAACAGCAGCCCGCCCAGCCCCGCCACGAGTGAGATGATCCAGACATAGGCTGTGCTGTATTCCTGCCCAACGCCAGCGGCATTGCCCTTAGGGGGAGTGAGGTTCATTTAAAGTTCCTCTGCGGCAGTCACGTAGCAAGGATAAGCGTAGTCACCGGCATCATCAAGAGTTGCTGGAGAGTTGACTGCCAGGCATCAGCTTACGATCGGGATCTATCAACAGCCAGATGATGCCCCCAAGAAGGCATAAACTGGCGGCTACCAGGAAAGATGCCGTCCACCCCGCATGAACCGCAATCACGGGAGTGAGTACCGCTGTGACCGCGCTGCCGGCTTGCGCACCCATATTCATCATGCCCGAGAGTGAGCCAGATGAGCTGCCGCCCAGATTCGCCGAAACCGACCAATATGAACTCTGAGAGATATAAAGTGCTCCTGCGCCACCTGCCAGAATGAGGCTAGCTGTGCCAGCGGCGTGTGCCAGGGATCCCATGGCCACAAAGACTGCTGCCCCGGTCAGCCCGAGCGTGCCAACCCCGCACCGCCCCCACCGGCGTCCCAGCCGTCGGGTCACCGCGTCGCTCAAGACGCCTCCCAGCGCCGAGCCGATTGACATCGCCACAAACGGGAGCATGGTGTAATAAGAGCCGGTTTTGATGTTGACGCCACGCACGGTTGTCAGGTAAATGAAGAACCACGCGAAAAAAATGAAAGATGTGTACCCGTAACAGAAATAGCTCAACGTCAAGCCCCAAACATCTTTGCTTGTAAACAGCACAGACCACCGCAGAGGCACTTCATCTGGGGTATTTGTCGCACTAATACCTGTGGCAATGAAATCCACTTCAGCCTTGTTCACCCACGGATGATGCTCAGGACGGTTCCGGGCTAGCAGCAGCCAGGTGATCCCGCCCACAATTCCGAGCAGAGCGCAAAGGTGGAAAGAAGAGCGCCACCCATAACGAAGCATGACGGTGGCGATAATAGGCGGAGTGAACGCCGCTCCAGCTCCCACTCCGGCGAATATAATACCGTTTGCAACTCCGCGTTCGGATTTGGGTATCCAGTTGGCAAGCCAGCGGTTCGAACTGGGATACATTACCGACTCTCCGACGCCCAGCAGAAATCTTACTGACCAGAACATCAGCAACGCCCCGGCGATCCCTTCCGGGACGGAGGCGGTCAAGCTGGTGAAGACGGCCCACCAGACCGCTCCGAAAGTGAGAACCTTGCGAGGTCCAAAACGGTCGGCCAACCATCCTCCCGGGATCTGGAAGAGCATATAGCCCAAAGTAAAAGCACTGAAGATCCAGCCCAGTTCTGGATTTGTTAAATGGAACTCCTCTGAGATGATATGGCCTGCTATGGAGATGTTCACGCGGTCCAGATAACTGATAGCCCCAATGACAGAGATCCAAAACACCAGGACCCAGCGGAAATGGCCCGGCTGCGCACCCTCATGATTCATGCGATCACCCCAACTGTGGGTCTTCGTTTCCAAAGCAAGAAAAGCAATACTACTGCGGTGCTGCAGGGAGCCAGATTGCTATTCTCAACGACGCAAACCAAAGTCTGATGGTTGTGCCTGCATGTCGCCCGCGCCTGAGGCTGTGTTTGTGAAGCGACTGCCCAATTTGAGTAATGCTGAAATACACCCACCGGGAGCTGTTTTTGACAACATCCCAGCTTCCACCGCAACAGGATTTCAGGTCCCATTCGCCGAATCAAATCTCTGTATCTCCCGCTGGTCAGAGCCCTGTTTTGCCCGAACTATAGCGCAAGAAACCTGATGCGGCGCCGTAGAGAGGGCCCGAGTTCAGCCTGCGTCCGTACATTGCAACAACAACACGGACCTGTACCCGGCCTGTTCAAGCTGAACCGATTGCGTCTCGGCTTAGGCGAATTCCGTTTCGACTTGATATCTCAAAGTCAGATGAGGACGGTTAGCGAGCTATGCCGTCAGAATCGAGTCATTTTCGTTGCAGCCTTCGGATCGGCCGGAAATTGCCCAAGCTGCAAAGAGATTCCCCGCGCAGTCTCGACCACCAACTCAAGAATTTTTTTCTGACGGCCAGCTGAGTTGCGTACGGCGGGAAAAGTCACGCTGACTGCTGCTCGCAGCTGGTTATTGTGGTCCCAAACGGGAGCGGCCAGGCAATGCACGCCCTTTTCATATTCGCCGTTATCCAGTGCATACCCACGGCTTTGAATCTGCTTCAAATCGGCCAGCAGGGACCGCTTGTTCCGGTGAGTATTTGCAGTGTAACGAACTAACTTCATATGGGCAAACGCGTCGCGCCTGAAGTCATCTCCCGTGAAGGCAAGGAAGATCTTTCCCAGGGCACTACAATACAGTGGTACTCGGAAGCCGACCCTCGACTGGACAGAAAGCGCCTTGGGGCTTTCCAGCTTTTCAACATACACTGCGGCCTCACCGTCGCAAATGGCGAGGTGTACTGCCTCGCCTGTCCGCTTGTTCAAGGTTTGTAGAAAGGGCAGCGCCACTTGCCTCAATTCGAGCCCCTTCAAATAGCATGCGCCCAATTCAACGCATTTGACGCCGAGCGCTACGTGCCCAACCGCCTGGGTTCTCTGGAGGTAGCCACGCCGAACCAGCGTGTCCATAAGCCGGAAAACTGTAGTGGGATGCAGGCTTACCTTATTGCCAATTGCGGTGACGCCGAGCGAACCTCCGTAGTCAGCAATGCAATCGAGGATCTGCAGGGCACGATCGACCGATTCTACTGTGTATTCAGCCCTTCGCTTCCGCATTCTGTTTCTTTCCTGCCAGTTTGCCGGGGAGCCTGAATTGACTTGTAACCTCCAGTTGATGTGACCCCTTAAATGCGTGACTACCTGCCGGAGGCATTATACAACAATGTTTTGTTCGAAACGAAACGCCATTTCGCACTCAAGGGGTACCAAACTCAGGCTGCGGATTGATTTCGGATGTAACTCAGCTCTTTACGCCTCTCTGGAATGAGGATTAGGGGGTAGCTCGAGTGCGAGAGGGGTCCCTTTCCCCTGCGGGGACTATTAGGTAATGGATGAAAAAGCATTTCTGCAAGTGAAAAAGTTTTTCTTGACAGGCTCGTGGAACGGTGATAGTTGTTGTCACTGCAAGGGCGGGGCTAGGGGCTAAGTTCCCATTCTATTTACGCGTCGGGCACAGCAATCATAGCGGAGGATAACCGTGGACGAGAGTTCAATGAGGTGTCCTCTTCCCTGGTGGACTGTTAGGTTGACGACGAAATTGCATTTCTACAGGTGAAAAATATTCCTTTGACAGGCCCACGGAACGGTCATGGTTGTTGTCACTGCAGGGCGGGGCTGGGGGCCAAGTTCCCATTCTTTTTTGAGCGTCGGGCATAGCAATCATAGAGGAGGATAAGCGTGGACGAGAGTTCAATGAGGATCCCTAAGGGTGTCTTGTTGTTGTTGGCTGCATGCCTATTGGCTTTCGTATTGCCTGTGTACGGGCAAGTGGTAACTGGAGATATCGTCGGAACCGTCACCGACATCTCGGGTGCGGTCGTGCCGCAGGCCAAGGTGACTGTTACCAACGTCGCAACTGGCGTGAGCCGGGTTATTACGACGGACTCAAGCGGGAATTATTCTGTAACCACTCTCCCTCCGGGAATTTATAGCGTCTCGGCCGTGAAGGTGGGATTTGCTACAGGGGTTCATACCGATATTCGGGTGTCTGCAGCAAGTACTGTCCGGGTCAACTTGAGGATTAAGCCCGGGTCGGTGACGCAGAGCGTGACTGTCAAGGGGGGGGTGTCACCTTTACTTCAGACGGAGAGTGCGAAGACCGGAGTGACGATCTCCAATGTCGCGGTGGAACATCTGCCACTGATCAACGGCCATAATTTCCAGAGTCTGCTGAATCTGGCTCCTGGGGCCGGCGTTGCGGTGCGACAACATTCGCTGGCCTTCAATCCTCAGAACAGCATGTCCTCAACTGTCAACGGAAATTCCAGCCTCGCCAACATTTTCAACATCGACGGCATCAACGATAATGAGCGCAGTGCTCTGTTACAGATGTACATCCCTCCTGCCGAGGCGATTCAGGAAGTCAGTATCACCACAAGCAACTACGACCCTTCTCAGGGGACAGCCTTGGGTGCCGTGACCAACGTGATTATCAAGTCCGGCACCAACCAGTTTCACGGCGAAGCTTACGAGTATTACCGCGGCAACTCTATGAATGCGAGGAACTTCTTTGAGGTAGGAACAAACGGCAAGCCATTTCAGACGCCTCACTTTGTCGACAATTACTTTGGCTTCAACGTGGGCGGTCCAATCCAGAAGGGCAAGACGTTCTTCTTTGTCAATTTCCTTGAACACCGTATCCGTCAGGGCGAGTTCGAGGAGGTAAGTGTTCCAACGGCAGCCATGCGCAATGGTGACTTCAGCGACCCTGCACTCACCCCGATCTTTGATCCGGCCACGGGGGACACTGCAGATTGCCTCGGCCTCAGCGGCGGGAATGCCAGTTTGTGCGGGACAGGGCGCCAGGAGTTTACGAACAACATAATTCCTGCCAGCCGAATTGATCCCGTTGCCCAAAAGCTGATGTCGGTTGTTCCTCTTCCGAACGCCAACCAGAACGCATCAGGGCTGCTGAAGTACCAGAACAATCTGCTGACTACGAGTGAGTTCATTCAGAACACGCCTGACATTGACATCAAGATCGACCGCTACCAGGGCAAGGACGACCATATTTCTGGTCGCCTCAGTTACACGAAACCCACTCTGGATCAGCCGGGCCTCTATGGCGCGTATGGAGGGCCCATATCGGGTGGTGGGATCTCGGGCCTTGAGGGAACGGGAAGTCAGGCAACGTGGTCTACCGGCATCAATTGGACCCACATCTTTTCGCCGACTCTGCTCGTCGAGACCCGGATAGGCTTGAGCCGCTGGCATAACCTAGCCTTTGGGACGGGCTATGGCCAAAACCTCTCCACGGCAGTTGGGATTCCGGGCGCGAATACAGATATATATCACAGTGGCATAGTTGGAGTGACCGGGGAGGGTTTCTCCGACCCGTTCGTAGGAACTGAGAGCAACCTTCCTTGGGCCCGGGCAGGAGACAACATTGAACTCATGAATAATTGGACAAAAATGCTTGGTAACCACAATCTCGAGTGGGGCCTGGAATACTACCGCATCCGCGACGATTTACAGTTGGTTAATGCAAGCTCGGGCGGAGGGGTATTCGGATTCTCGCCTGGAACGACTGCTCTTAACGGCGGCCCGGCATCAGGCTTTGCGAACTCGTTTGCAAGCTTTTTGCTGGGTGACCCAAGTTTGTTGGATCGCGGTGTTGCGAACATTTTTCCTGCTTACCGTCAGAACCAGATCTTCCCTTACTTTGGTGACAAGTGGCAGTTTTCTCCGAAGTTGACGCTGAACTTGGGACTGCGTTGGGACTATTTTGGTCCGCCGACCCCGCACTTCGCCGGCGGATTTTCCAATTACAACCCGAACAACAACACGCTTGAGCTGGCGGGCCTTGGCAAGGTTCCACGCAACTTGGGTATGAATGCACAATACACCAATTTCTCGCCGCGCGTCGGCGTGGCCTATCGCATGACCCATAATAGCGTGGTTCGTGCCGGCTTCGGCATAAGCTACATGACGTTTCCTATCGACCTCTACGCCTACAATTACCCGCTTGAGCCGGAAGTTACCTACAATAGTGTGAGCAGCTTCGGCCCGGCATTGCTGTCTCCCGGAACACCGGGAACCTTCGGTGGCGGTTTCCCTGCGGGGGCTCCTTACGTTCTCCCCTCAAGCGGAATCATTCCGGCCAACACGCCCTATCTGCTGAATCAAAGCATGACTTACGTCAACCTAAACTACAAAAGCCCTTACGTCGAGAGCTGGAACTTTGCCTATGAACGTGATCTTCCCAAGCACTGGGTACTTGACGTTGCTTATGTTGGCAACAAGGGCGTGCACAGCCCTATTCTCTATAACCTTAACGCTGCCACAGTGTACGGCGCTGGCGCAGCGGGTCAGCCAGAGTACAACCCCTTCGGCCGCACCTCAGGAACTTCCATGTATTTTGCCGGATACAGCTCCAGCTACAACTCACTCCAGGTGAAGTTTGACCACCGTTTTTCTAGCAGTCTCGCAGTTACGACTGCTTACACTTATGGCAAAGCCATTGGGTATGTCAGTGAGTCCGGCGATTACCCTAACGGCCTTAGGGATTATGTGAACCAGCGGCGCAATTGGGCTGCCACCGATTTCAATCAGACTCAGATCCTCAATCAGAGCTTTATGTGGAGACTTCCCCTGGGGAAGGGGCAGCACTTTGTTACCTCGGGCATCGGCAGCAAGCTCCTTGGTGGCTGGGAGCTTTCTGGCATCTGGGAGTTTACTAGTGGATTCCCTCTGAATATCACATGCGACTGTGCGGGTTTCAACACTCCTGGCAATACAGCCTCCCCTAACATTACCGGACCAATCAGGAAACTGTACGGAATCCAAAACCAGCCTTGGTTTGATACCAGTAACTTCTCCTTCCCCACCGCCGGAACGCAAGGGAATGCGGGCTATTTTCTTTCGGCAGGCCCAAACATATTTGACTTGGACGCCTCCATTTTTCGCACGATAAAGCTAACAGAACGTTTCAATTTGCAACTTCGCAGCGAGTGGTTTCACGCCTTGAACAATCCTCAGTTTTCCAACCCCGGAACCACGCTCGGAACGTCGAATTTCGGTTTTGTCACTAGTGCGAGCGGCTCTCGGATTATCGACGTTGCCGCGAAGCTGATATTTTGAACGCCACCTCATATAGGGCCCTGGTGGACTCCCGCCTCTCCACCAGGGCTCATACTTCTGGCCGCCAGGTGCCATCCCGGCAGGAAAGAAGCTGGCGACCTATGCGGAGGAGCTTCGTCCTATGGGTCCATCTATATCACGCAGAAGGTTGATGCAGGCGGTTGGTGCGGCAGCTCTCGCCCCCTCAGGGATTACTGCGGGAAGGCTTCCGAACACAGAGAATTCAGCCCCG
>JBJKQK010000164.1:0-6896 GCA_046705285.1 Terriglobia bacterium | reverse complement strand
AAGGTCTGGAGCAGCGCTTGCAGGTTCTCAAAAGGCACAGTCGGTTGAACTATATTTGCCGGGGCCCCGATATATCCGTTGCCAAAGGGAGACCCCAGCACAGAGATCACTTCGCGCACAATTTTCTTGACCTCCCCAGGGCTGTAACCCTCCAGACGCTGGTCGTCAATGGCACCACAAAAACTGATATGCCCCCCGAACTGCCGGGCCACTTCCCGGAGATTCATCGCTCCCGGCTGAACCGGGTCCAAAACATCGACGCCGAGCTCAATCAGATCCGGAATGATGTCCATCACGTTGCCGCAACTGTGAAAGATGATGTCCCGGCCCAGGCGATGTATTTCATCAAAGACCCGGCGGTAGTGCGGCTTGAAGAATTTCCGCCACATGTTCAGGGATATCATCAGGCCCGTTTGCGAACCCCAGTCGTCGGTCAGGAAGATTCCAGAAACCGGGGTCCTGCACCAGTGGCGGGCGTATCCAAGAAGATAATCCGCCAGGGCCTCACAGAGCCGGGAAATCTCCCGCTCATGCGTGCACAAGTCCACAAAGGTGTTTCCCATGCCGCGCACACAATGCAGGCGCTCAAACAACGCAAGGTGCAGGACCCCCACGCAGTATTTCCGCTCACCGTGCATTGCGAGCAAAGGAGCGACCCTTGCCAGCCTGCCGGGAGCGCTGGGGTCGGGGATGTTGTGAGCCAGAAAATCATCCAACTGCGACCAATCCTTGATCGGGACATCCACCGGGGTCGCGCCGACTCCTCCCGTACGATGCCCCCAACGCGTTCCCCACTCGTCAACCCACTCGGCGGACTCGGTGAGGACCTGAAGCTCATTGACGCGGTCGCTCCGCTCTGGAGGCTGATAGCCCACGGAAAAGTCATACGGCTGCGCATAAATAACGTCGTCAGGGAACTGGCAGAAGAGATCGGCCAACCGGTCGCCATATTGAAGGATGACGTCATATGAAAGCCGTTTGAGGCGCACCGGACAGCGGCCCGTTCCGCGCCGGCGAATCGTCTTCTTCACCCACTCCTGGGTGGGCGGGGTATCCTTTTGCGCCTGGTCAATCTTCTCTTCAAACCGCGAGACGACAGCTTGTTTTTCGCTCAGTGGCAACGACGTCCAGGCCGCTGATTCCGTGGTGGACTTTATACTTTTACTTGTCATATTTAGCTCACGCGATTAGACTCCGGCCGGTTGTTACTCTCCTCCATCCATCGAATGTCCTTCCCTCGTGATGGCCGACCCCGGAAGTCCCTTCCAGATACCCTCGGGCGCGTTCTTCCCTATCCACTAATCCGGCGGGACGACACTAATCAGGATGTCTCCAACACCGACGATGCACCTATAGACGACGGAAACCATTTTCGCTCTTCGCAGAAGCATAACGCTGAGCCCCATGCGCTCAGGTGGCCAGCCGCATATGGCTTACGCGATTAGTATGCGACAAGGCTTTCCGCCAGTGCAACTCCACGGAAAGATATCTCTCGACTCCGGAGTTCGTGAACTCGCCGCCAAATCGTCAAAACTGCGAAACTCAATATGCTAAATCACCGGGTGACATGCTGAAACCTCAACTTTAAATGGTCAAAGTCGCCAATGGGGATGTCGACCTGGACGGTGGTTTTCAGAAGCGGATCGCCATAAGTCTGCGAAGCTTTGTCCCTAAGGAAACGGGTGTCACTCTTAGAACCATCAGTAGTCCGGTTGTGTTCGTTTACTTGTCGGCGGGGCTAGTAGAAGTACGAGACGGCAAGGCAGTTATTGGGCATACTGGCAAGACACTTGTTGTCTATGAGGTGGAAGCAAAATCACGTCGGTCTGGCATCGACCGGAGTACTTAACAATCTGATTTGAGGCTGCTTGCTGAGGCATTGCATGGTAAAGTCGGCGTCGTTGTGCGTCCTTTCCGTCACCACTTCTCAATCCGCCTGAGAATGTCCGGTTGAATTGTCTCATCCGCGGCAATGCAGAGATAAAGGCCATCCGGCTTCATGGCCGTGATGAAGGGCTCCAACTCGCTCACTTGCAGGTCCACCACCACGCCCCTGCCGGCGGCCTGAATCTTTCTGATCACGTGCAGCCATTGCATGATCGGCAAATCGTCGCCCACGCCTTGCACCCATTGAATGGCCTGGATTTGGGGAAGGCTCAGAATGATGTCGAGATGGCGAAGAACGCCGATGCCATCCACGTGGAAGATGTTGTGGGTGGTGTGCCGCACTTCTTCCTGGAGGGAAGGAAAGTAGAATTCGCAAAAAGCATCCGAGGAAATCAACGCACTGAAATCGCAGCTCGCAATGTGCATCTTGCCGCGGGAAGGGATGCCCATCCAGTTGACCGAAAGCTGGCCGTGGGCCTTGAGGACCTCGTCATAATAATCAAGAAGGGGTAGGAAATTCTGATTGGCTATTCGCAACATGGCGTGAACCATTTCCGGATTGTCCACAGTGTCGATGCAAAGCTGCTGCGAGTCCCTCCAGTCCATAACGCAATCGAGACTGCCATGTAGGTCCGTGTAACCCACCAAGAATTTACCAGCGCATCTTCCTAACGCCACCTCGGTCAGTTTTTCGATCCCCTTGTAATACTCATTCTCGGTGCTGAACTTCAGCCGTGCGAGGTCGTCCCAAGTGCGCACGCTGTGCTCAATCCAGGAAGTCACCTTGCCAAATTCCAGCTTGAGACCATGGAAGGCAGCATAGACATTGGGGCCCAAATTGGGACAGAAGACCGGGAACGTCTCCCCATAAAAACGGTGCCCGCGGATCGTTTCCAGAAAGTAGTCCACCTGAAATTCCGCATCGAACCAACGGGCTTTCAAATTCGGCCATGACCGACCGGCGAGCATGTGCGCACTTGCAAAGTCGGCATTATGTTCAGAGAAGCGTACCAATGGGCGATCGAGAGGCTCGTGGTTGAACCATGCTTCAACGCGATTAAGTGCCTCTTCGATGTCAGGTTTGGATTCCAGTTCCATTAGGGCTCTTCCTACATTATCCAGGATGTTTTTGTCACATTATCCAATTACACAACCGATGCCAGAGGTAAAATCGCGCGCTTTTTCACTTTCTTCTGTTCGGCCGATGCTGCGCTCTCAGGGTTCTCCCGAACTGGACATCAAAAAATCTCAGCCATGGGTCGGCTTGTCCTTACCTGCCTTCGCCCTTATCGATGGTACCAATAACCCCCGTCAGGTCAATTCTCGTTCACCAAGCCTCCCGTTCTGGCGGTATATGATGGGCTGACCGATGCATTGACCCGGGGACTGAATATGCATCTGCCAGACCAGGAGAACGGGTGTTTTCTATCGTCGCCTTGGGCAAGTTTGATTCGGCGCAGCAAGAAGCCATTCTAGCTCAGAGATTCTCCCCGGGCGATTCATGCTTGGAGCACGACAAAATAAGGTTGCCGAGAGAGAGAAGGGCCCAAGCCCGGGTAAATCCAGGCTTCTTCGGGGCCCGCGTGCAGTTCAAAGAAATACTGCAGCGCGTAAGGAGACCGAGTGTAAGCGCCGGGGATGTTTGAACGGAAGTGCCTTCCGTGGCCACCCATCGACACTGCTTCATAGTATTCCCCCTGATTGACGTGCCGATAATTCAGCCGAATCTGAGTGGGGCGCAGCTTTGCGTCTTCTTCCACCGACAATTCGATCGGTATTTCTTCACCAGATTTGAAATGGAGTGGTGGAGTGTGACGACACGGAATCCACAAACGTTTTGGCCGAGACAGGACTTCGCGAACTAAATGCCCCGCCTTTTCGGCCTCCCCACCCGGGCTTTTTTCAGTTTGAGCAAGTTGCTTCTTCATATCGGAGATGTCATCATTGATTGCAGCCAACCGATCCAGCCAATCACCGCGCAGGTTCTTTTCGATACCATATGTGATATCAGCCATGTAGGCGCCTTTTGCGCGATTTGCAGCATCTGCCCAATAGCCGCGCGCGCGAAGGTAGGCGTTCACAGCCTCCTGCAAGGCAGAGTAGCTACCAGTTTGCTCATACAGGGCATAAAGCATTCCGCTACGAATCTTCCATGCAAAGAAATGCCCGAGATTACTTTGAATGTAAACGTCAAGAGCCATGCGCCGGAAAACCGGAGACTGATGGTCACCTGTGCTTTTCTCGGCTCCAGCCAGATGAGTCGTTGCCGCATTGGATAGGTCTTCAAGCCATTGCGCCACCTCCAGTGGTGAATATTTACCGCTGCGATTTCCTTTCAGCATCTCTCCGACAAAATCATTAATCTGTGAAAATATTTCCGGATCGAATGAACTCACGTTGTTGAAGATCTTCGGTTTCATCGTGTCCTGATACAAATGATTCCTCGCCGCATCGACAATCGGCATGTTCGTATAGATCTCGGGCCAGTAAACATTGTTTGCCGCAGAAGGCCCTCGGTCCGTTGTAACCAGTCGCAAAATGCGGCTGGCACTTCCCAATGCTTTTCCTACCGCGGGCGCTGCTGATCGGAACTGTCTCCGCAGGAGGCGTCGCCACGCAGACGGGTCTGTCTTCGGATTGTAAAGATTGCGACCGTAAACACAGTAAGAGTACTCGAATTTCTCCCAATCGCGCTTCGGCTTGAGAGAAGCATCCTCATAAGCACACCGCCCCCCCGGCAAGCCCGATCCGTGCCGCCCTTTGAACGAGAGTGGTTCAAAAAGGTCGATTCCCAGACTTCCACAGAATTTTCCCGCTCGCGCATCGCCAGCGGCGGTTGCGGGATCACCCCACAACAGACATCGCTGACTGCCCGGCCAGATTCTGAAAATGACTCCATAGCGACGGTCGTGCTTGAGTAAATCACCGTAGCTATAGCGAAGGAATCTCCTGGAACCCTCGCTCAAATCGAAGAAGCCACCTTTCACCTTGTGCCGGGGTGGCATCTCCAACTGTCGGATCGATGAGGGCTGATAAGGCAAGCCACGATGCTCTGCCCAGTACTTCGGCGAAAGGGTTACCGGCAGATCCGTCGCGACGGCAATGTCGATCATCTTTTGACTCATACCTTTTGCATGCATGTTGATTTCAATTCGTCGACCCGTTTTCACGATGCCCTCAAAGAGGGTCTGCCAGAAAGCAAAGTCTTGTTCCGGAATGCCACTTTCACCATGAACACGTAATGCCACTCCATTGATGCCGGGGCACGCCTTGAGCACTGCGTAAAGCGCATCGCGGCAGTAAGGAGCGTGTGTCTTAGGAGTGAGACCTTCTATTGTGTAATTTGCATCCGATCCCTTCGGCCACTGGTAAGCGTGATTCCAAAGACCCAGCTGAAAGTCCAGCCCCCGGCGCGCAGCCTCATCGCTGATATATTGAAGGTTCTTCATATTTTGGTCACGTTCAGCATCTGGAAGTCCAACAGCACGCACGTTGTATCCGGGTACAGAAAGGAGGAATGGATAGGCAAAATAGAAATACGCATCCTCGATAGGATGGGGATAGTCGTACCCAATCCCGAAGCTGAGGGTGAAGCGATTGAAGCGGTTGGTCGTTAACATGTTAAGGTAGGGAGGCCACATCGTGCGGTCGTTGTACCAGGGCTTATCTTCGACAACACTCACAAAACATCGGTCAGCGGAACGAACTACGTTCAAAGGGTTTTCAACAATGGGCTCTCTGGGACTGATCGCTGCCACGGGATCGTTAGCATCAATGAGACGATCGACAAGCTCCAATAAGGCGTAGACCAATCCTCTGGAATCGGTACCCGTTACAAGCAAGACTCTTCTTCCGGACACCTCGCCGGGCACAATTGCCAATGATTCGCGGATCCTCGAAATGGAGACTTTTGCACTCTTAAGAATTGCCTGGGCCAGCCTGGATTCAGCGCCTGCAACTACAAGGCAAAAGTCTCCGGCAGTTGCTTGTTCGACTCTGTCATGCGACCGCACGTCAGCTCCCCGCGAAACAAGCGCCCGCTTCAGCTTTTCCGTCGCCCACCGCACGGGGCCCTGCATAACAAGGTGGTCGTCGGGACTGATAATGATCGAAATATCACGCCCCTCCGCCGCCAAAGCGACATGTGTAGCGGCAAGTCCACCTACGCCTGCCAAGGTAGTCTTCTTCAGAAACTTACGCCGGCTGATACTGACTTCTTCCGATGAACCCATGTGTTCTCCTTTTCTCCTATTTCGAGGAAGTCGTAATTGAATAGCTCCATCCCACCCGTAATTGCCCACTAATTTTATTGCGCTGCACTCGCCGTCTCGCTTCCGCGACACAGACGGACCACACTCTGTTTTGGAGTGTTACCCTTTTCCTCAAGAATTTTCGCTCATGATCTGGTTGTTGGCCCAAGTTTTTTAGGAGCTCAGACGAGTAGTAAGACCCGGAATCCGCACTTGACACAGTGGAATAACCTTGATATATCGCTGCCCATCGACGCTACTCGTTCCACTGGCTAGCCCACTCCAACGGCGAGCGACGACGTGATATTACCCGGCCAATGCGGTCACAAGATTCCCCGCACTGACTGAGGGTTATTACTCACATTTTTAAATCGAGACGGGAGGTTGACGAGTCATGGGAAAGCGGAAGTTTACTCGCAGGCAGTTCGTTCAAACCATAGGTAGTGTCACTGCGGCCGGAGGATTAGCTGATATGTTGGGGGCATCTTCGATGCCACCCGGATTGCATCAGACTTCACTCTCTCGATTTAGCTGGTTGACTCTCGGTCACGTGAAACCAGCCGGTTGGATCAAAGCCCAGTTGCAAATGGATCTTAGAGAGGGTTTTGCTGGGAAGCTCGACCAGCTTGCACCAGCTGAGGTGGCTACCGATATCTTCGGCCGTGGAAGGAACCGACCCGGTAAGTTTAACAGGCCGGCTCAGCATGGCAATTGGGGGCCTACTTGGTGGAATGGTGAATCAGAGGGCAACTGGCGGAC